>JALOPW010000007.1 GCA_025453675.1 Methanolinea sp. | reverse complement strand
TCAGTATCTTTCATCTCTTGAGATGAGAAGGAATGTGAAAATTATGAACTTTTTGTTTTTATCAAACAATGATATTTTCCACTTGCGTGTAACATCCAACAATTAATGAAACCAGGGGCGTGATGTAGTATACCATGGGATATACCCATCTCTTTGGGCCAGTCTCATCCCGCCGACTGGGAAGTTCCCTGGGAGTTGACCTGGTCCCCTACAAGATCTGCTCCTTTGACTGCGTGTATTGTGAGGTGGGATCGACCACCCGTAAAACCACATCCCGGCAGGAATTCTTCCCCCCTTCTGAAGTAGAGGCGGAACTCACACGATTCCTTTCCACCACGCCAACTCTCGATTTCGTCACGCTCTCCGGCTCGGGCGAACCTACCCTGTCTTCCTCGCTTGGGAGGGTGATCCGGTTCGTGAAATCCGGCTTTCCCTCGTATCCACTGGCTGTCCTCACCAACGGGAGTCTCCTCTGGGACCAGGAGGTTCAGCGTGAACTGATGCCCGCGGACGTGGTCCTTCCCACCCTCTCTACCGTGAACGAGGAGACATTTCAGCGTATACACAGGCCTTCACCGGGCCTTACCATCGGGAAGATCATCCAGGGGCTCAAAGATTTCCGCATCGTCTACCAGGGAGAGATTTGGCTCGAGGTCTTCCTCATCCCTGGTGTGAACATGGGGCGGGACGACCTTGCAGCCCTCGGGGAAGAGATCCAAAGGATACGACCGGAGAGAGTGCAGTTGAATACCCTGGACCGTCCCGGGACCGAACCCTGGGTCCGCCCGGCAGGCCGGGAGGAACTGGCAGAGGCGGCACGTATCCTGGGTCTTCCCGGTGCGGAACAGATCCAGCCTGCCTCTCATGGGAGCCCCCACGAGCGCGTTTTTACAGATCCGGCATCAATGATAGTGGAGATGATACAGAGACGCCCCTGCACGGTTGAAGACATTTCCGAGGTGACGGGGCTGCACCGCCAGGCGGTGGGAAAACTGATCAGGGAACTCTCCAGGGACCCACGGCTTCGGTCAAGGAGAGAGGCGCGAGGTATCTTCTATTCCTGGACCGGGGACTAATCGTCTGCCGGGGTATAATCGGTGAACCGGCGGCGGAGCACCCTTCCGATGTCCGCGGTCATCCGCTCCATCTCCAAAGGGTTCAGGTAATCAGCTCCCCCCGCCCCTGCCTTTTCCGATACATCGTCAGAGAACATGGTCCCGGCCAGATCGTTTGCCCCGGCAAGGAGGGCCATCTGGCCCAGTTTCACGCCCAGTTTGCCCCATGAAACCTGGATGTTCCTGAAATTGTCCAGGTAGAGACGTGAGACCGCGATGAGGAGGAGGTCCTCTCTTCCCGTGGCACCCGCCGGGGCCTTCCCCTCGAGATAGAGGGGAGTGTTCTGATGGAGATAGGAGAGTGGCACGAGCTCGGTGAATCCCCCGGTATCGCCCTGGATGTCGCGAAGGATGGAGAGATGTTTAATCCTGTCTGCAGGGGTCTCGCATGACCCGTACATGATGGTGGCTGTCGTGGGGATGCCCTGCCCATGCGCTTCCCGTATGATCCGCACCCACACACCTGTGGAGACCTTGGCCGGGCAGATGATCTCCCTCACCTCGTCCACCAGGATCTCTGCGGCGGTTCCCTGCAGGGATCCGAGGCCCGCCTCCCTCATTGCCTGCAGGACTTCCAGAGTGGAGATGCCGGAGCGTACAGCAGCATGGTTCACCTCGTCCGGTGAGAAGGCATGGACGTGAATGGAGGGCGCGACCTCCTTCACCCAGGAGAGGATATCCAGATAGCGATCGGTATCGAATTCAGGGTGCACCCCGGAGAGGAGACATATCTCGCTGACCTTGCGATCCAGTGCGAGCCTGACCTTTCTCTGGACGGTGTCCCGGTCGTCGCAGAATGCCCCTTCGTCCGTGGCCCTTCTCCCGAACGCGCAGAAACCGCAGAGATTCTTGCAGATATTGGACAGGTGGAGATTCTGGTTACGGACATAGGTGACTACTGGCCCGACCTTCTCCTCCCTTACCCTGTCGGCAGCACACCACACCTCAAAGAGAGACCGGTCTTTGACCGAGAGCAGGAATAAGGCCTCCTTTTCGGAAAGGCGATGCCCACCCAGCACGTCCGAGAGCAGGGTGCGAAGATTCATGGAGAGAGTATTTCACTCATATTTCTCCCCATTCACCCGCTCCTCTCCGTCTTCCATCTCCCCCACCTTCTCCCCTTCCTCAATGTTCTCCTCCTTCTTCCTGGCATAATATTCCCAGATCAGCATAAGGGAGATGAGAATTATGGCGACTGGCACGATGTTCAGTGGAAGATATCCAAGGAGCGGGACGGAGAAGAGGGCCTTTCCGACGATCCACTCGTCCTTCACGGGCATGATAATCTCTCCCTGGACAGAGGAGAGGTACCCCCCCTGGTCACTGACCAGGTTATTGTCCCCCTTGGTTATGTATCCCGAATGTGGAGTTCTTACATTGGTCCTGATCAGGTAGCCGTTCTCCGGGTCGGCATTCTGGGGTGTGACGATAGTCCCGTCTTCCAGGATAAGGCTGTTGTTCTCGATTGTTGCCGCGAGATACCGGACCGGGGTTGCCTGGCCACGGTAGAGGTTGTAGTACCTGGGAATATATTCCCCGGAGTCGATGCGGTCCATAGCCCGGTGGATGATGGGATGGACACCTGTTGTGAGGAACGGGATATAGACAGGGGGATTGGGGGCATCATTCGGCCGGTAGATGAGGATATCTCCATAGTCCCCGTATTTCAGGTATCCCTGCTCCTTCCCGCTGGTCCAGCTCTGCAGGTCTCCGAAACGGTCCGCACTGACGACAAAGACCAGATCCCCGACCTGCATATGCGGAACCATGCTCTCGGACTCGATGGTCACGATTGCGGGCCATGTTCCAGATATGAGAAAGAGCGCGAGGGCAATACCCCCCACCACCGCCGCCACCCACGCGAGCTCCCTGGCCAGTGAGATCCACGGGTTCTCGCTTGTTTTGAATTTTTCCCATAGCCCGGGGTTGTTCTCTTCGGGCTGAACTTGCGACATTGTTGGACTTTGAATATTTCCTCCGGAGCCATATAAGGGATTGCACGGGGCCCCCCCCGAATGGCCGGGCGCATGTGTGTAGCTGAAATCCCCGCGGACATGCCAGTTCTTCTGTCCCCTGCGGTGGGAGTGATAATCCTATATCCGGTCCGGTCAATATATGTGCAATGCTCGATGCGGCCACCATTGTGCAGCGGTTCCTTGCAACCAAGATGCAGGTGCACCCCGAGGTGGTCCGCTACCTCTCCGAGAAGGATGATCCCGGGTTGATCGACCAGATCATCGCAAACGTGCCCGGTGACACCATCGTCGTATCCGTACAGCATATCCCTGGCCTCCACCAGGACCGGGACGGGAACCGTTTTCTCACCGACCCGGCATGCGAGGTGATCCGGGGTGCCGCGGGGACCACCAGGAGCATTTCTCATATCACTGACTATTGCCATTACTTCCGTGACCGGTACCAGCGCCTGGGAGAGTTCATCCGGCCCAGGGCAGCCCCCATGCCCATCGAAGCGCTCAAGAAAGGATCCCGGTACCGCCAGGAGGCCTGCACCATCATGGGACTTGTAGTAGAGGCAAAGACAACCACAAACGGCCATCGCATCGTGGAGATAGAGGATCCTACCTCCTCCCTCTCAGTGCTTTTTCACAAGGAGCGGCCGAATTTCTCGGATGCGGAGACCCTCGTCCCTGACGAGGTCGTGGGGGTGAGAGGAACCCTTTCGGGCGATGGTCGCCTCTTCTTTGCAGAGCAGCTCTTCAGACCGGACATCCCCCTCACCCATGCTCCTTTCAGGAGCGAGAACCCTGGTTCCGCAGTGCTGATCTCCGACGTTCACGTCGGGAGCGACACCTTCCTCGAAGAGGCCTGGAACCGCTTTGCCGACTGGCTCTCCGATTCGGATGCCACCTACCTGCTGATTGCCGGGGACCTGGTGGATGGAATAGGGGTCTACCCAAATCAGGAGCAGGAACTGACCATCCCCAACATATTCGAGCAGTACGAGGTGTTCGGATCCATGCTGCGGGACCTCCCCGCCCGCATTCCGATCATCATCTGCCCGGGAAACCACGACGTGGTCAGGGCTGCAGAGCCACAGCCTGCCATCCCGCCTGAATTCACCGCGAATTTCCCCGGCAACTGCATCATGGTGGAGAACCCTGCCCTGGTCAGTCTCCAGGGTGTGCGGGTCCAGATGTACCATGGGAGGTCCATCGATGACTTTATCAGCCTTATCCCCGGCGCATCCTACGAGAATGCCGCACCCATGATGATGGGGATGCTGCAGAGGCGCCACCTGGCCCCCACCTACGGCAAGAGGACTCCCATCGCGGCAGGAAAGGAGGATAATCTGATCATACCGGGCACGTGCACATCATGGGGATCACCGATTACCGGGGAGTCCTCTGCGTGAACTCGGGCACCTGGCAGGCACAGACCGCGTTCCAGAAACAGATGAATATCACCCCCACCCCTGCCCGGGCGGTGCTCCTTGACCTGCAGACCCTCAACCCCCGGATCCTGGACTTCAACTGATACCCCCCACCTTCCCGTCATTTCGCATGAGGATCGCCTTATTATATCCGCACTGGACGAAAGACACCGCATGCACGGCTCCTGCAGGGATTGTCCCGCCCAGGTTCTATGAAATAGGGGGGGAAAGATCAAATCGGTTTCATGTAGTTTTTTATGTGCCCGGGTGCATTGATCTGAGATAAACATCTGGTATGCGTGGAGGATTTGAAAGATTCTCCGGAGGTTTTGAAAGTATGGATATGTTCTTGATTGTTCCCGTCTGTGCCCTGCTGGGCCTGGTATTTGCCGGGTACTCCTTCATGGTGATGAAGCGGGAGGGTACAGGGACTGAACTGATGCAGAAGATTGCGAATGCTATTCGTATGGGGTCAATGGTATACCTCAAAAGCCAGTACAAGGCAATCGCGGTAGTGATTGTGATAATTGCCGCGATACTGTACCTTGCACCCGGGATTCACCCCCTTACGTCGGTTGCATTCCTTGTTGGTGCAGTGCTCTCCGCACTTGCCGGCTATATTGGGATGACCGCGGCAACCATGGCCAACGTGAGGACCACCAACGCGGCACGTGAAGGGATGGCGCGGGCGTTCAAGGTCTCGTTCTCTTCTGGAATGGTCATGGGACTCCTCGTGGTTGGCCTGGGGCTGCTTGGGCTCTCACTCCTCTTCATGGTGCTGAACTCATTCACCACCCTCGGGTTGCCGGAGATCATCAGCATCCTCTCCGGGTTCTCCCTTGGTGCGAGTTCGATTGCCCTCTTCGCCCGTGTCGGCGGCGGTATCTTCACCAAGGCCGCCGATGTCGGAGCCGACCTGGTCGGGAAACTTGAGGCAGGTATCCCTGAAGATGACCCGCGAAACCCGGCGGTCATTGCTGACAACGTGGGCGACAACGTGGGGGATATCGCAGGGATGGGCGCAGACCTCTACGAGTCCTATGTGGGCTCCATCGTGGCCACCATGCTGATGGGGGTCTCCCTGGTCGCCGCCACCCAGTTCATCGGAGTCTCCTCTTTGAACCTGGTGCTCCTGCCCATGTTCATTGCGGGACTTGGGATTATCGCCTCCATCATCGGGAGCTTCTTTGTCCGCACCTCGAAGAACGAGAGCGGCGCCATCCACAAGGCCTTCAATACTGGCACCTTTGTAAGTCTCATCCTCACGGTCATCGCCGCCTACGCCATGGTCACTATGCTCCTTGGTCCCCAGTTCATCGGGGTCTTCGTCGCCACCATTGCTGGCCTCGTGGCGGGGTTCCTCATCGGGCTGATCACCGAGTACTATACCTCCTATGAGCGTCCCCCGACACAGAAAATTGCAAAAGCGTCAGAAACAGGGGCCGCGACGAACATCATCACCGGTCTTGCGGTGGGGTTTGAGAGCACCGTCTTCCCGGTCGTCATCATAGTGGCTGCAATCCTCATTGCCGCCCAGCAGGCGGGCCTCTACGGGGTGGCGATCGCAGGGGTAGGGATGCTCGCAACGCTCGGTATAACCCTCTCCGTCGATGCCTACGGCCCGGTGGCCGACAATGCAGGTGGGATCGCCGAGATGTCCCACCAGCCAAAAGAGGTCCGTGGCATCACCGACACCCTTGACGCAGTCGGGAACACCACTGCGGCCATCGGGAAGGGCTTTGCAATCGGCGGGGCTGCACTGACCGCGCTTGGCCTCTTCGTCGCCTACACCCAAGCAGTCCACCTGGAGATCGTGAACATGCTGGAGCCGGTAGTCTTCGTCGGTATCCTCATCGGGGCCATGCTGCCATTCCTCTTCTGCTCGTTCACGATGACCGCGGTAGGGAAGGCAGCGGGATACATCGTCCAGGAAGTCCGGCGCCAGTTCAAGGAGATACCGGGCCTGATGGAGGGCAAGACCGACCCTGATTACGGTGCCTGTATCACTATCTCAACAAATGCCGCTCTCCGACAGATGATCGCACCGGGAGTGCTGGCCATCGCCGCTCCCCTCGTGGTCGGCCTCATTCTCGGTACCCACGCCCTGGCTGGGTTACTGGTGGGATCTATCTCTGCAGGGTTCATCGTGGCCGTCATGATGGCGAACACCGGGGGATCCTGGGACAATGCCAAGAAGTATATCGAGCAGGGACACCTGGGAGGGAAGGGTTCCGCGGCCCACAAGGCAGCGGTCACGGGAGATACCGTCGGTGATCCCTTCAAGGACACCGCAGGGCCGGCACTCAACATCCTCCTGAAGCTAATGGCTATTGTGTCGGTGGTCTTTGCTCCTATTTTCCTCGTTTAAACCTTTTTTTACCTGTAGAATTCACGGGATTTTACCCTAGAGAATTGAGCAAAGGGATCATAAGGGTGGATAACATAAACATCTCCCATAGAATCAAGTTATTAAGAAGTAGCCTTTACCAATAATAGACGGGGTATTAAGGAACCATATGATTGATTTTATCCTCCATTTCGACCAATATCTCCCGGGACTCATCCAGGTCTATGGGTTCTGGGTGTATCTGATCCTTTTTCTTATCATATTCTGTGAAACCGGCCTTGTTTTTATGCCATACCTTCCGGGAGACTCACTCCTTTTCGTGGCTGGCACACTCGCAGGATCATCGGTCCTGAACATCGAATTACTTTTCATCACCCTTGCTGTTGCAGCAATCCTCGGCGATACGGTAAATTACTGGATAGGCCATACTGCAGGAAAGAAATTATTGACCATGAAGTACTGCGTGGTAAAACACGAGCATCTTGAAAAAACCGAAGTGTATTTTCATAAATACGGAGGGATGACCATCATCATTGCCCGCTTCATACCATTCATCCGGACTTTTGCACCATTCCTTGCAGGTATCGGGAAGATGCGGTATCGCTGGTTTCTGATGTACAACGTTGTCGGGGGGATCCTGTGGATTCTTTCATTCCTTCTTGCCGGTTATTTCTTTGGCAATATCCCGCTTGTCCAGGACAATTTCCAGATCGTTGTTATGGCAATCATCGCGCTTTCCCTCTTCGCAGTCATCTCCATTCTCGTAGGAACGATTCGTTCGTTCAAACCCTGCCCTGTCCCCTCCCCCGATGACAGGAAGGTGATTGAGGCTCTGGACGATCTGGAGTTCAATGAAAAATAAAAGAGAAAAAATTCCCTCGTTTTTGCTGTGCTGGGAGCACACTCTACGTTGTGGCGAGTGTTGAGGTTTTTCGCTCGATCATCCTATTAAAACGCACATGAGACTGTCGGGTCACATCCCCCCCTGATGAAAACCGCGGATGCGGTTTTTATACCAACACACTATGAACTCCTTTCAGGATTTCGGACATAAATTATGAAAATGGCGAAGCCATTTTCATTCGAAAAAACCACGTAAAGATATCCATCAGGAAGAGAACCCTGTTCCCATTCTCTCCGAACATCAATTGCCATCCTCGGTTACCAGCAACGTATCCGGGGTGTGCCCCCCAACACCCCTGCCGGATTATTCCCCAATTCCCAGCCCCTTCAGAAACACCCTGTGCAGCCGGAAGTCATTCCCAAGCTCGGGATGGAACGAGAGCGCCATGTGGGGCCCCTTTCGCACCGCCACGATCCCGGCATCAATCCGGGCAAGGACCTCAACCCCGTTCCCGGTTTCGGTTGCCACCGGGGCCCGGATAAAATAGGCGTGATAGGGCTCATCCAGGCATTTTATGGGGATTTCGGCCTCGAAAGACTCTTTTTGCCGGCCGAAGGCGTTCCGGAGCACGGTCATGTCCAAAAGCCCGAGCGTCTTCACCCTGGCATCATCCACCCGGGTGGCCATAAGCACCATACCCGCACAGGTGGCAAAGATCCCCCCTTTGAAATTGACCAGGGGTTCAAAGAGCCCGTTCTTCTGTATAAGACGGGAGATGGTGGTGGACTCTCCTCCGGGGATGGCAAGGCCAAAAAGCCCTGAAAGATCCCCGGGGCGCCTGACGGGAACCACACTCCCGTTCTCGTCCCCAATGTCTGAGAGTGCCCGCTCAAAACCCCGGATATGCTCGCTCACGTTGCCCTGGAGGGCCAGCACACCGAGTTTAACGCCCACGGTACTGGAGCACCTCGTCCTCTCGGAGGGTGTGGACGTCGATCCCCTTCATGGGCTGGCCCAGCCCCTTGCTCACCTCGGCAATCACCTTCGGGTCGTCGAAGTGATTGACCGCCTCCACAATGGCCCGGGCCATCTTCTCCGGTTCGCTGGAGAGGAATATACCGGATCCTACGAAGACCCCGTCTGCCCCCATCTGCATCATCATAGCAGCGTCTGATGGGGTGGCGATCCCTCCGGCTGAGAAGTTGACCACCGGGAGCCTGCCCATCTTCACGGTCTCCAGGAGGATCTCTGCAGGAGCTTCGAGTTCACGCGCCCTTGCGACAATTTCCTGGGGGTTCTTCCCCTGCAGGGCGCGGATCTCCCCCATGATATTGCGCATGTGGCGGACCGCTTCCACCACGTTCCCGGTCCCGGCCTCACCCTTGGTCCGGACCATTGCTGCTCCTTCGTGAATGCGGCGTAGCGCCTCCCCGAGATCCCGGGCGCCGCAGACGAACGGGACCTTGAACGCAGTCTTATCGATGTGGAACTGCTCGTCGGCGGGGGTCAGCACCTCGCTCTCGTCGATCATGTCCACACCCAGTGACTCGAGGACCTGGGCCTCCACGAAGTGCCCGATGCGCACCTTGCCCATCACCGGGATGGAGACTGCGTCCATGATCTCCACGATGGTGGCAGGGTCGGCCATCCGGGCCACCCCACCGGCCTTCCGGATGTCCGCCGGGACCCGCTCCAGGGCCATGACTGCGACAGCCCCGGCCTCTTCGGCAATCGCCGCCTGTTTCGCGTTGATCACATCCATAATCACCCCTCCTTTCTGCATGGATGCAAACCCCCGCTTCAGGAGCTCGGTGCCAAATCTCAGTTCCTCGAGTTTCATATGCTTATATAACTGGGATGGACAGAGCCAAAAACATTAGTACCATCATCAGGACCAGGGTGAGGAATAGCGTGCATACCCGTACTGCAGAGAGGATCTCAGGGCCTGCCTCGAAAAGTGTCCGATCCCCCGGACCGATGGTGTAGGCTCCCGGTTTTTCGAACCGGGTGCCCGTTCCCCCTGCCATCACTGCCATGGGAAGTCCGCCGTTGACCCCGGGTCGTTTTCTCCCCTCCTGGCGCAAGCACTGCAGTGCCGGAAAGAGCCTGCCCCTGCTCGCGAAGTAGCAGAGCAGGAGGGCCGCGGTAATCCTGGCAGGGATATAATTCAGGACATCGTCTGCCCGGGCAGAAAACCAGCCGAGTCTCGCCCTCTCGTCCCGGTAGCCGAGCATAGCGTCCATGGTATTGGCTGCCCTGTAGATCGCAGCGCCCGGGAGGCCGAAGACTGCATAGTAGCAGAGGGGTGAGACGATGCTGTCCACCAGGTTCTCTGATACTGACTCGTAGGCAGCAGAGAGGACCTGTTCCCGGGAGAGAGCAGTGGGATTCCTGCTTACCATGTATTGCACCTGTGACCTCCCTTCGGCAAGACCCTCATCAAGCGCCTTCTCCACCGACAGGGCATGCTCCTCCAGGGACCGCCAGGCAAGGCAGGACTTCAGGAGGATCGGCCCTGCAATAAGGAGGATAAACCAGGGGAGGAGCAATTCGGCCACGAGGAAGGGCAGTGAGAAGAGCATGACGGTGACCACCCACATGATCACGCCTGTGGTGCGCTGGAGTGCAGGATGATACCGGCCAGGCCGGCCCCACCAGCCGATAAACGCGCCAAGCAATGCCACGGGGTGCAGCCTGTGGTGGGGATCTCCCGTGAAACGGTCGACCAGGAGCGCGAGAGGCAATACCAGGGGGCGGATCCAGAACATGCGACGTCCATCCGGGAGAGAATGATACAGGATCTCTCGCGGAAACCAGAAGAACTATTCGAAAAAATGGGTGCGTCAGTATCTTATTCCAGGCTGCACCCCTGCACCTTTTTGAGAATCCCTCGCGAATTTTTATTTTTCGGTATTCATTCGAACGCCGGGGGAGTCTCTTTCTGTTACTCTGCAGCAGTACGGGGGAGGAGATCGGGGATCCCTTCCTCAATGGGATACTCTACGTCACAGGCTGCACAGTAGAGTCCTCCTTCCAGGATCTCCACCTCGTTCTCCTCCTTCACGCGCAGTTCCAGGTCGCCCTTGCAGACCGGGCAGCAGAGGATAGGGAGGAGGGTGCGCTTCATCTCTCACCCCTGATATCGATGATGTTGGCCACGTCCGGTCCGGTGGAGATGAGGGTGATGGGGCAGCCGATGTCCTTTTCCGCAAGATCCAGAAAATCGAGGGCTTTTTTGGTGAGTTTCTTATAATCGGTAATCCCAAAACATGCCTTGTCGACCCGGTCAATCCCGGTGATGGCTGCCTGGGTGCACCCGTTGATCATGGCCGAGTAGTGGGCCATGGCCCCGTCCCACTTGCCGATGCGCCGCTGCCGGTGAGTCACGGTCCCGAACTCCTGTATACCCATGCGATCCGAGACATCCCGTGCCATCTCGGTGGAGAATGGTCCCTCCCCAACCCTGGTGGGATAGGCCTTGAAGACCACCACCACGTCATCAATCCGGGTGGGTCCCACACCATTGTCCGCGGCAATCTGCGAGGCTGAGGTATCCTTGCTGGTCACGAAAGGGTACGTGCCATAATAGAGAGATATTCCAAAACCCTGGGTCCCTTCCAGGAGCACGTTCTCTCCACGGTCGAGGGCTGTGTTGATCTCCCGTGGCACATCGGTGATGTACCTGGCCAGTTCTGGTAAATCCCTGGCCTGGCGGGCCACCCTCATCACCCGGTCGGCATTGGCGGGTCCGCAGCCGCTCCCGGTGCTTCCTATGGTCTTGGCCAGGTGATCGCTCTGTTTGTCCCGCTGGATATGCGACTCCTCAATAACGGTGCACCGCCCGTCTACAAAGATCCTGTCTCCCACACCAAGCGTCTCTACTTCCTGCGCAAGCACGCGGGGATCTACAAGAACACCGGTGCCGATCATCAGGCGGGCACGCGGGTATACGAACCCCGATGGAACCATGCGCACCCCATCCTCTTTCTCCCCCATCTTCACTGTGTGGCCGGCATTCGGTCCCACACCTCCACGGGAGATAATGGTGGGATGGTCCTGGTGGGCGATGTGGGCAACGATCTTGCCCTTCCCCTCATCGCCAAAAAATCCGCCGACGATTATGGTGCAGGTCATAGTACAACCATATACTATAGGTCCGGCTTGCGGATAAAAGTATATCGGGCACTCAATGGGAGGGATTTGACTGCAGGCTTCAGTGAGATGTTATACTGACGGCCCCCTTCATTATTCACCGTTGTGTGCAGGTGATTGGAGGATTCCGGTGCAGGACCAGGGGTATTATTCTCAATCCAAAAAAGAGTTTGTATATTCAAAACGTTCGATCACTCATGGTGAACGGGGAATGGAAATGAGAGATCTCGGGAAGATCCCGCATCATTTCAGCCGGGAGAGGAACGCTTCCATCCTCCGGACCGCTTCATTCAGATCTTTCCTGGAGACCGCATAGGCGCAGCGGAGGTGGCCTTCCCCTCCCTGGCCAAAGACACTCCCGGGAACCACGGCCACATGCTCCTCTTTCAGGAGTTGTTCTGCGAACTCGTAATCCGTCAATCCCGTTGTCTCAACCGACGGGAAGGCATAGAATGCGCCTTCAGGGAGGTGGCAGGACAGCCCGATACGGTTGAGGTTCTCCACGAAGAGGTTCCGGCGCACCCGGTACTCCCGGACCATGCGGTCCTTCTCCTCCTCCCCCCGGCGTATTCCTTCCAGTGCCGCAACCTGCCCCATTACCGGGGCGCAGAGCATTACGTACTGGTGAATCTTCAGGGCGGCATCGCAGATCTCTTTTGGTGCGCACAGGTACCCGATCCGCCATCCGGTCATGGCATACGCCTTTGAGAACCCGTTCAGGGTGATGGTCCGACCGGCCAGGTCGCCCACAGTTGCGGAGGCCACGTGTGATCCCTCATACGTGAGTTCGGCATAGACTTCGTCACTTATCAGCACCAAGTCATGGTCACAGACGATGTCTGCCACTGCCTGCAGGTCTTCCTTTCGCATCACCGCGCCTGTAGGATTATTGGGGAAATTGATGATCAGGGCTTTGCTCTTCCCGGTCACTCTCTCCATCAGGAGGTTCGCGTTGAGGCGGAAATGGTCCCCCTCCTCGCACGGGACCGGGACAGGCACGCCGCCTGCAAGAGTCACACATGGAGAGTAGGACACATAGCAGGGCTCTGCCACCAGCACCTCGTCACCAGGGTCAACCACCGCCCGGATGGCAATATCAAGCCCCTCCGACACCCCGGTGGTGATGATCATTTCCTGATCCGGGTGATAGGAGAGATGGTAATGATCGTGGAGATAGCGGGAAATGGCCTCCCTGAGTGGCTGGAGCCCCCGGTTGGAGGTATATGAGGTCCCCCCCTGCTCGATGGAGTAGATGCTGGCCTCGCAGAGATTCCACGGGGTGGAAAAATCCGGCTCCCCCACCCCAAGGGAGATAACCTCTTCCATGGTAAGCGCCAGGTCGAAGAACTTCCGTATCCCGGATGGAGGTATCTCCCTGGCCTTTTTCGAGATGAAGTCTCTCATGTGAGCCCACTCACAGGGAATAGGGGATCCGTTCGCTCCCTTCCTTCTCGCAGAAGGTGCGACCGTTCTCCTTGTAGCTCTTCATGATAATATGGGTGGCTGTCTCCCGTATCCGATCCATGGGAGCGATGTATTCCGAGACAAAACGTGCCACCTCCTGCATATTTTTTCCGGTCACTGTGAGCTGAAAGTCGTAGGTGCCGGTGATGAGCCGGAGCGACCTGACCTGCCGGAACCTGGAGATCCGTTCCGCGATGCGGTCATAACCATAATCCCGTTCCGGGTTTACCTTCAACTCTATGATGGCGGACACTTCACCATTGCCTGCCCGTTCCCAGTCGATCACTGCGGAATAACTGCGAATCACGCCTGCATCCTCCAGTGCCGTGATCCGAGCCTCGATCTCTTCGGGTGCCATCTCGGCCATCACGGCCATATCACGGGTGGTCAGGCGGCTGTTCTCCTCCAAAAGCTGGAGTAGAAGAAGGTCCTTTTCGTCCATTATCTCTTCACCTGAACAGGGATTTACACCACTGGATATCCCTCTCCGCCAGGCCCTGGGCACTCAGGCGGGTATCTGCGGTGATGACATCCCATATCTTATGGATATTGGTATCAAACCACATCTCTTTTGTCCTCCCGTAGCGGCCCCGGCTCACCACCCGGGTATTGATCACGCCAAGCATATTCAGTTCAGATATGAGATCGGTGATTCGCCGGTGGGTCAGGACATCGAGTTCCATTGCCGGGGCGATCTCCTTATAAATCCTGCTTACCTCTCCACTGGTGAAGATCGTCTGTCCCATCTGATCCAGGAGAAGCATGGCATACAGGACCACTTTGCTCTGGGTAGGGAGGGTGGCAATACATTCCATCATCGAATCGGCCTCGATCTTGGCCTGGGCACTCTTCACGTGCCGCTCACCCACCCTGCCTGATTCGTCCCTGTCAGCTATCTCGCCGGAAACCCGCAAAAGGTCGAGCGCACGCCTGGCATCTCCATGCTCCTGGGCAGCGAGCGCGGCACAGAGAGGGATGACCCCTTCATCAAGTACCCCTTCCAGAAATGCCATCTCTGCACGCTGCTGCAGGATATCGCAGAGTTGCGGTGCGTTATACGGAGGGAATACCAGTTCTTCCTCGCTCAATGAGGAGAGGACCCTTGGGTCCAGGAAATCCTTGAACGAGAGGTCATTTGAGATTCCTATCAGGCTTACTTTGGATTTTTTCAGGTCGGCATTGATACGGGAGATGTTATAGAGGGTCTCATCCCCGCTCTTCTTCACCAGCTTGTCGATCTCGTCAAGCACGATGATCAGGACACCTCCCATGGTCTCCAGCTGGTTCTTGAGTTCCTGGTAGACCTGGTCAGTCGGCCATCCGGTCATGGGAATATGGATACGGGTCTTGTCACTCGCGGTTTCATCCTCGCCAAGCAGGGTCTTTGAGATCTG
Source organism: Methanolinea sp. (assembly GCA_025453675.1). GTDB lineage: Archaea > Halobacteriota > Methanomicrobia > Methanomicrobiales > Methanospirillaceae > Methanolinea_A. The sequence continues at coordinate 45,835 of JALOPW010000007.1, read as the reverse complement.
GGCAAGAACACGGTACTGGGTATCAATGACCTCACAGTTGAGGTGTACGACCCGGCATACCGTTCCCATATGAACCCCGGCATTCTCGAGCTCAGATCCCACGTAGCGCACGCTGGCTGTCTTTCCGGTTCCGGTCTTCCCATAAATGAGAATATTTGAGGGAGTTTCATTCCGAAGGGCCGGTGCGAGGATGGATGCAACCTGGTCAATCTGTGGTCGGCGGTGAGGGAGGATTTGCGGTCGGTAAGAGTGCCGGAGAACTTCCCTGTTTTTGAAAATTTTATTGGTCTCCAGGTATTTTTTGAACAATCCGACCGATGCACTCAGTTCCTCTGACATCCTCTCCCCCTGGGAGATGATCATATGCACCTCTCCCTGAAAAAGGTGCCTGTTTGATAGGCATATAAACCCCTTTGTTTCCACTGGACACAAAGGTTTAAAGGGTTTTGTTGCCTATCCGCGCAATTATAAGTCATTTTCTCCTGATGTGAAATACCCTGTTTTCCATAGGAGTTTCCCTTCTTTCCTTTCACACCCGGGACCCCTTTGTTTCCACTGGAGTTTTTTTGTGAACTTGTCTCATTGAGAGAGAAAATAAAAAAAGAACTAGTCATTGAATGTTACACATTTCTCATATAAAACTTCACTGAAATGATTCCATAAATAAAGAAAATGAGTGCTCTATTGAGAGAACGAACTGCAATTATGTAGTGAACTATAGTAATTGTGTAACAGCTATAAGATAAGATTTTTCTGAAAAAAAGGGTAATTATTGTATTTTCCAGTGGAAACAAAGGGGTATAAGAATTTACTGTGAGTAACATCTGGACAATCAGTTGTGATGTATATTGAGAAATTCATATAACAACTATATTTAGTCATCTGACTATAGGATATCGCTGGAAACAGAGCGTTGGTCGCATAGGAAAAGCAGGGGAGTCTCCCTGTACATTCCAGTGGAAACAAAGGGGTCCAGGTAATCCTGGAATTCATTCAGGGTTGGCATCGTTTATCCCTTTTGGGGATGCATCATATGCATGATGAAGCCAGACCACGAACGCCCACTTCTGATTAATGTTGCAGTTCTCACGGTCTCCAGCACCAGGACCAGGGAGAATGACACGAGTGGACAGAAGATCATGGCACTCCTCGAGGAGGCCGGGGTGAAGACAGGACATTATACCATTATCCCGGATGAGGAGGAGGCAATTCGCAGGGAATTGCTGGAAGCGTTCCGGTCATGTAATTGTGTCATTCTCAATGGTGGAACCGGTCTCACGCCGGATGACTGCACCATCGAGGCGGTTGCACCCCTGCTTGAGAAGAAGATTGATGGATTTGGGGAACTTTTCAGGGTGAAGAGCATGGAGGAGATTGGGACGGCTGCCATGCTTTCCCGTGCACTGGCAGGTATTTCCGGTGGAAAGGCAGTGTTCTGCATCCCCGGCTCAACCCCTGCGGTTACCCTGGCGACACGAGATCTCATCCTTCCGGAACTTCGGCATATCCTCACACATGCAGAGAAGCGTCATTGAGTTTTTTGCGGGAAAACAGGCATTCGCTCCTCGGCTCTCTTTTAATGCGATGTAAGGGAAGTACCGTCTGTGTCGCACACCAGCGACCAGATCCCTGCGAATCATGCAGTATCCAGGCATCGGGGTTTTATCTGCATCGTTCCTCCGCGGGTGATTGCATTCCGGCGAGGGAGTGGCATTCCATCCGGTGCGACCATATCATCTCGCATCTCATCACCGGTGGACGGAGTCCTCAAAGAAAATGGCTCCATCCGGTATCATGGACATGAGAGCAGATTTACCTGTAGACTTCGAGCAGGGCTACCCGTTCGAGGACAAGTTCCTGTATCCGCTCAGGCGAAACGACCATGAGCTCTTCGGGGGAGATGGAGAATAAAGCGCTTAAATGCGCAGATTTTTCCGGGGAGAGAGTATCCCAGTCTTCACCGTCGGCGGGTGAGAAGAAGGGCTGGAGATCGCTCCATGCCTCAGCCCGGTCAGGGCAGAGGCAGAGGTATGCAGCGTTCTCTCCTCGCTGCACACCAAATGACATAGCATGCACAATCTGACGTGATCCCGCGGCATAGAGGAGTGCATCCATTTCCACCCGGCTGGATATCATGGCCCCCTGCTCCCTTGCCCGGAATGCATGCCGGAGGGCAGACTCGACATGGGCCCTGCCCGCCATGTGCCTTGCATTGAAGAGTACAATATGTGTGTTCCTATGGGTGGCGATCTCCCGGATCGCCCACAGGAAGTCGTCCAGGTCTTCAATGTGTACCCGTACCTGGTGGATACCGCAGGACTGCATCATCCACCCTCTTTGAATGAAGAAAGGGTGACCTGGCCTGAAACGGAAGGTTCATCTTCCCCATTTGCCTCGTCTCTCTCCAGCTGTCGCATTACCTGGGCAGCGATACCCCTCCCGAGTATGGCCGAGACTTTCCCCGGGTCTGCTTTCTTCAGATCTTCAGGGCAGGTGATGCCATTATTGAAGAGGCTCCTGGCCCTCACCCTGCCGATGTTCCTGAGACTGACCAGAGGCAGAAGCTCCCTCTTTATGCCATGCTTCATGCACACCTCGTATTCCCTCACATCCCGGGCAAACCGGGGAACGAACATTGTGGAGAGTCTTCCCGAGGCATGCATAAGCCAGTTGACACTCTCGACCAGGTTAAAGATGTCGCCCGGCCCGACAGAATACCGTTCACAGATGGTCGGCTCGGGGACCTCCATTGACCAGTCACGAAGGAGCATGGCGGTTTTCAGCGCCCGGTAGAACTCTTCCTCCTCTCCGAATTCAAGGGGAAGCCAGAGTTCCTCCTCGTGTTCAAAAAGGAATCGTTCCAGGTAATGGAGGTCCCGGTTGTTCACATAGAGGGTGTACATATCCGGGGTACTGCAGAGGATCTGCAGGAGCCCCGTATCGGAATACTCATCTGCGGAACACATCCGGGTGACAATGGATTCTGCCCCCCTGGGATCGATATAGAGCTGTGAGACCAGGGCTCCGTATTCTGTGGCAGAGAGGCGCCCCCCGTTCTCCACCACCATCTCCGCCGCATCAAGGAACCGGAGAGCCCTCTCGGTGACAGAACCGATAAGCCTGCTTCCACGGTGCTGGTACTGGTAAAAAGTGCGACCCAGGAATTCCTGTATCTCTGCATCGCAACTCACGAATCCTGAAGCGATCAGTGAAAGGATGTGGGTGGTCAATGCAGACTCATTCGCACACTGCGAATTGACATCCTCAGCCGGTGCATGGATGTAAAATTCGAAGAGTGTATGGCGCTCTTCCTCATCTTTGGCTATCAGGACCGACTCTCCATAGGGATCAAGCCTGGGTCGTCCGGCTCTGCCGGCCATCTGGTGGTATTCACGGGCAGGAATAGGGACCATGCCCGCTCCCGTCTCGTAACGGCGGTAATCCCTGACGACCACCCTGCGTGCAGGGAGGTTGAGGCCTGCGGCGAGAGTGGGGGTGGAGGAGATGCAGCGTATGAGTCCCTTTCTAAATCCCTCCTCCACAATTGCCCTGGCCTCCCGGGGGAGCCCGGCATGGTGAAACGCGGCACCCATTCCCACACATGAGGCAAGGCTCTCTCCCATCTCTGTCCCGGCGATCTTCTTCAGCCGGTTCCGGTACTGGTCAAGTTCCGGGTCTTCGCATTTGAGGGCCTTTGCAGCCCTTTTTGCGAAGGCTTCTGCATTCTTTCGCGAAGAGACGAAGAAGATGCATTGACCCCCCTCGGCAACGGTGTCAACGAGCAGGTTGATGTCTTCATGCTTGGAGACAGTGGCGACCGGCCGGGCATTCTCGTCAAACCGTATCTCTCCGTTCAGGTAGACCCCCTGGCGAAGGTCAACGGGACGCCATGAGCTGGTGACCAGGGCAGCATCCAGCCAGCCGGCAAGGATCCTGGGGTTTCCTATTGTCGCAGAGAGTCCGATTACCTGCATCGCCGGGTTTCGGGCCCGCATCTTGGTGATCACCATCTCCAGCGTGGGTCCACGGTCAGGGGAGTCCAGCAGGTGCACTTCGTCAACCACCAGGAGGGAGATATCTCTGAGCCACGGGGCCCTGTTCCGGATGAGAGAATCGACCTTCTCGCTGGTGGCGACGATGATGTCATTGCGGCCCAGGTAGTCATCGCGCCGGTCGAAATCTCCGGTGGAAATCCCCACCTTCACTCCTTTCCCCCCAAATTCATCGTATTTCTCGCTGGCCAGAGCCTTCAGGGGCACAATATAGAGAGACTTGCCCCTGCGGGAGGCATGGGCGTGCATTGCCATCTCCGCGATGAGGGTCTTGCCGCTTGCGGTGGGAATGGTGACCAGCAGGTTTTTAGTCTCGAATAATCCCTTCTCCACACATTCAGCCTGGGGCGGGTAGAGATCGACAATCCCGAGTGTGCGGTATCTCTCCTGGAGGTAAGCCGGGATAGGGAGGGTGGCGACCTTCATTTACAACCCCTTCTCTTCCACTCCATGGCGCATCGCACGCGCGTATTTTTCCCAAAGCGGGATCATGATCCAGTATTCAATCGCACTGGAAACCGTCCTTTTCCCGCCCTTGATCCGGCTCCCGGTATTCATCCCGCACAGGGGTTTTTCGAATGAAAATGGATTTGCCATTTTCATGCGTCGGACCTGTTGCGAAATGCGTCATTCTTGTTTTTATATGAAAAGTATGTGACCATGGGTCTCATATGCGTTTCAATAGTAGTAATCGATCATATCCTGCTTCGCGTCCTGGCGCTTCTTCTCCAGGTACGAGAAGACGGCCTCGTGGGGAGAACCCTCAAGGAGCATGTCAATGGCAGCACGGGCAACCTTCATCTGCTCTGGGAGGCCGATAATCGCGATGGTCTTTCCCATGACCGAGATCTGGGTATGGGTCATGTGTTCTATCTGCTCCCTTGCACGCCCGTCTCTCCCTATAATCCGGCCCCGGAGCCGGTCCATCTGCCGGGGACTGTCTGCCAGTCCCGAGAGATCGATCACCTCCAGGAGAAGGTCTTCGTCATCCAGCAACCGGAAAGCCCGTTCTGGTGAGAATCCCCGGTTCACCGCCTGAACCACTTCCACGGCCCTGAGGAAGGGGATGGCATCCTCCCCTTCAACACTGATGATGCCCTCCTGGCTGTCGATACCAATGGTGGTCCCGGTCCTCTCTTCAAGTTGCTTTTTGATGAGCCCGCCCTTCCCGATCAGAACCCCGATCCGGTTGCCGGCCACTTTCAGTTCCTGCATCATATGTCCTATTCACCTCGTCTCTCTTTGCATTCCCGTCTCCCCCCGAAGGGGGATTCCTGTCACCTCGGAAAATATCTCCCGCTCATCCCGCACGGAACACTTCTGGCTGAAGAACCGGGTGATATTGGCAATATCACGGACCAGGAAATGGAGCGCCCTTGGGTGATCGGGCGTGACCGCCTGCCCCATATCAATTACATACATGCGATCCCCGTAGAGAATGTTGTATTCCGAGAGGTCGGCATGCACCAATCCCGCCTTCTGGTAGAGGTCTCGTACAAATGAAATGACCTCGTGGTATACTGCCTCCGCATCTTCAAGGTGCACAGAACGAAGCTGTGGATACGGGCGCTCATCCTTCCCCAGGAACTCCATGATCAGGATGTTCCGGTCCCAGACAAGTGGTCTGGGGACGGGGAGCCCGGTCTCGTGAGCCCTGGCGAGGTTGGCAAACTCTTTCCTCGTCCAGGTAAAGACGATATCCTTTCTGGTCCGGCGGATCCCGGAAAATCGCCTGTCCCCCATGATATACTCGTTCATGGCATTGAAATTGGCAGTACGGATGCGGTAGATCTTGATTGCCAGGTCATCCGAGTCCCTCTCCCCGAAGAAGACATTCGCCTCTTTCCCCGTGCTGATGGAGCCCCCAATCGCGGTGATCCACTTTTTATGCGCCAGGCGGTAGAGCGAGAGCAGGGTAATCTCATCGAATACATCATCCCGGACTTTCAGCTGGTCCATGTCCCTGATGCGGATCCCAAGATCCGCTATTTTGCGGTCAAATCCGTCCTCGATGCGTTCGATGCTCACCTGTGCTCACCTTCTCATCCGATATGATCCCTGACGCAGGCCAGGATATCTGCCAGGTAGGTCGCCGTGGTCTTCTTCAGGTCAAGTGGATGGATCTCTCCCTTCCTGTAGGCACCTTCCAGCTCGGTGTAACCCTGGAATTCCCGGTCTCCGCCAAATTTTGCCGGTCTGCGGACGACCACTTCAGGGACACGGGGGAAGATATGGTACTGGAGGATTTGGAGGACTGGGTTCTCCTCGCACTCCGGCGGACAGAAGGCCTTCTGGCATTTCTTCTGGATATCCTCCACGCTGTCGGCAACAGAGATATAATTTCCACTGGAAGAAGACATCTTCTTTCCATCCAGCCCGTTCAGGATGGGGGTATGGATACAGACAGGGGAGGGGTAGCCGACAGATGGGAGGTGCTCACGGGCCAGCATATGGATCTTCCGCTGGTCGATGCCTCCGACCGCGGCATCCACGTTGAGCCTCGCAATATCCACCATCTGCATGATGGGGTAGATCATCTGAGAGACAGTAGGGGTCTCCATCTGCCTGCCCACCTCGTCCATGCTCCGCGTAGCCCGGTTCAGGGTGATCTGCTGGGAGAGGCGCAGCACCATCAGTTCGTAGTCCCTGTCAAGCTGCAGGTCTGATCCGAGCACGAACTCCACGTCGGTGAGCCCGAGCCCTTCGAAGCACCTGCGGTTGTACATGGCAAGCTCCCGGACCTGCTCCATGGTCCCCTTGCGGTTCAGGAAGGCGTGCAGGTCAGCAAGGAGCACCACTACCTCAAAGCCAGCTCCTTTCAGATCCACGAGCTTGTTGACGGTCACCAGGTGACCGAGGTGGATCTCACCGCTCGGCTCATAGCCTGCATACACCCTCTTCTTCGGCCTGGCGAGTACCTCACGGAGCTCCTCATCCGTGACCACCTCGACGGTGTTCCTCGTTGCCAGTGCATACGCGTCCATTCATATAAAATGGGGAATGCAGGGTGTTAATGCTTATGTGAGGGAACTGCCAGGATGAGGAGTGCAGGATGGGTGAAAGAGCTTTTTCCGTCATAAATCGCATTTACAGTGTTCGTTCACCCTGTTTCAGACCCGGAAACAGGAAGCATCGAGGTCCCCCGGGAGGGAGACTCCGGCACCTGTGTCCTTTATGCAGGTATCACGAATGGGAAGAGCTCATTCTTTTGGATCTGGTCAGGTCTCTCCTGTATTACACATGATAGGGGGAGCGGGGGTCATTGGCCACCCCAGCGGTCATCCCGTGCAGCGGTTCAGCGTCATGACGGGTGATTATTCTCTCTACTACAGAAGGCAGTGGTATTTCTGGCTCAACGAACAGAGCAGAAGATGAGGTAACCGTCAATCTGCATCATGGACATTCCGAAGTGAAGCAACGGTGATACTGACAACGGTCTCATTAAAGAACGCGAGCAGATCCTCTCCCGAATCATTCCGTTATCGGAAAAAATGGGAGAATGGGAATTATTTGATCGCAACGAATTTCATGGCCTTGTTGGTCATGGCGATAGATTTCGCGGGGTCCTTCTCGGTACCGGTCATTGCCCGTATGCAGTCGATGTTCTCCACCACTACGTCTGCCTCCTGGTGAATGGCCTGGAAGAGGTAGAGTTCTTTCCCGAGACAGGATACGGACTCTTCGAAGATGCCGTTCTCCCATAGGTCAGAACGGGGCCGGCCCATGTCCATGGCGTATTCCTTCAGCTCGGCGGTGCTGGTGATACCGGTTGCCTTCCGGACGAGTCCCATGCGGGGATGCTTCTCCATGATCTCGAGCACCTTCTCCCTGCTCGCCTCTTTTTTTAAGTCCATCTGCACCACGTGCATGTGCATCATGGTCACCGGGACGATCATTGCCAGGGTGACGATGTTGATGTGGGGGAGCACGCTCTGCACGTCCGGCCCGTGATGGCTGGGGATGTGCACCGGGTTCAGCACGATGGCATCGATCGGCCCGCGTTTGATGTCTGCCGGGTCCCCGCCACGCCGGACCATCACCGCCCGGACCTTCTCCACGCCATACGCCTTGTCCATGGCATTGATAATCCGGCAGAGGCCGGTGGTGTTGCAGGAGACCACCCTGGCGAACTGCTTCCCGATGGCGTCCTTGTAGTTGCAGTCCGAATTGAAGGAGAAACCGGCCACCTCGTGGTCCTCTCCTCCCTGCCAGAGGGCCTTTATCCCCATCTTTTCGTAGAGGGGCCTGTTCTTCTCCCCCACACCGCCGGGGGTGGCATCCACGACGATGTCGGCTGCCTTCAGCATATCGTCCACGCTGCCGGCCACCGGGAGCCCGGCCTTCTCGAAGGCAGCTTTCTTTGAGATATCTGCAATGTAGAGGGGATAGCCCCTGGATTTTGCCACGAAGGCCTCGTGGCTGGGTTTCGTCTTCGAGACCCCCACCACTTTCATGTCCGGCTGGGCGGCCACGGCATCCGCCACGCGCTTTCCAATCGTCCCGTACCCGTTGATGGCGACTCTGATCATATGGTGAGGGAGTGGGAATGAGGGGAGTTAAAGGTTGCCAATTGTGGGGGTGGAGGAAATGAGGGGCTTTCCCTGTCATAGCACAGGCACTGTCAATGGTGCCGGCCAGTATGGTTTTGTCATATCAGCGATTGATGGCGCAATCTCTGGTGGAGACGATACCTTCAGGATCCGGATCCGGGAAAAGGCCACCAATACCTTGATCTATGATAATGGTGCGGGATACGACACTGCGGACCCGGTCACGCCCCTGGATGGCGGGAATGTGAAGATCCATAAATAACCTTTTTCTCCCATCCCGCTGATTTTACCCCGCAGAATGCCCCTCCTCCTCAATCCTCAACCTCCTTACGATTTCAGCCTGAGCTGCCAGGTATTCTCTGAAGGCGACCCTGCCATCCGGAGGTTCCAGCAGGGCATCTTCTGGCAGGTAGTGCGAGTTGGGGAGAAGCCGATGCTCGTCCAGGTCAGGGATGTGGATAACGAGGGGGATACGGTCCTGGCAGTCGATATCCTTTCGGGGGATCCCATCAGATCGGAAGAGAGAGATGAGGCAGAAAAACGGGTCTCGGCACTACTCAGTCTCCCGGATGACCTCATCGCTTTTTTCAGGACAATCAACGCCGATCCCCTGATGACAGGCGTGGCCCGGGACCTGTATGGACTCAGGGCACCGCAATCGGCCACCGTCTTCGAAGCACTGGTAACCTCCATCATCGAGCAGCAGATCTCCATCCAGGTCGCAAGGGCACTTGAGGCCAGGCTTGTGAAGCGGTTTGGAGAGAGGCTGGAGGTTGCCGGCAGGACCTATTTCGCATATCCCGAACCGGAAGATCTGGCGGGAGGGACGGTTGAAGAGTTCCGTGGCTGCGGACTTTCAGCCCGGAAAGGGGAGTATATTCAGAATGCTGCGGAGATGGTGGCAGAGGGAACGATGGACCTGGAATCGATGAGAGAGATCCGGGATTCCGACCGGATCATCGAGGAATTGTGCGGGATTCGCGGGATCGGGAGGTGGACGGCAGAATTCGTGCTTCTCCGCGGTCTTCACCGGCTGGATACCATCCCTGCCGATGATCTCGGGGTTAAACGGGCGATTGCGAGAGTGTACTTCCCGGGTGAAAAGATTTCGGCAGACCAGGTACGGGAGTTCGCGGAGCGATGGGGAGCATGGAAGGGGCTGGCTGCATATTATCTTCTGATCGCTGAACATTTTGAGCGAACTCGAAGGATACATGGTATCAGGCGGAGACAAGTACCTTGAGAAGCGGTGAGAACAAAAAATAGACTCCGGCAGCCCCCGGCGATTCCCCCATACATGACTCGGAGTGAAAAAATAGAAATGCAAGAACCACCTGCACCAAACTCAGCAATCCAGAGAGAATGCGCACAGCTCGCAGTTATCGAGACGCGGGGCGACCTGGGCAGGGCTATAGCCCGGCTCGTTCTCGCGCACAGCCCCCGGGACCTGCAGCAGATGAGATGGAACTTCTCGAAAAAGATCCGGGATATCAGCCCGGCATACCGGAAAACGCTCGAGGAGGCTATCACGGGATACCTCCACGGGACTTACCAGAATGTGCGGCTGATGAACCAGCAGGGGGTGTTCTCCTCGATACATGGGGCCTTACAGGCCAACGCCCCTGCATACTGGAGAATGGTTGCTGACCACTGTGCCACCGGGGATGAGGAAGAAGACCGGATCCGGTTCCTCAAGTACCTTCTCAGCGGGTTCTGCATGCTCGTGCAGGGCATGCCGGGGCATCCGATCGGCATGCCGTTTCCTGGCGGGGACCGGGTGGAGTGTATTGACGGGATCTATTACTGCCCAGTCCGGACAAAGGCAAATGACGTTGATTCAGCCCTCTGTCCCTTCTGCCCGGCACTCCAGACCCCTGAATCGGGGTATCTCAGGCCACCGGTGAACGCGAGCGAGCACCGGAAGCAGGAGTTCATCAGGACCTGCTTTGACCACCACCACTTCAACGGGTGAATCCCTCTCCTGGTGTTGGCATGTCCGCGATCAGCACGGCGCGGCAGGCGGAAAACACATACAATCCTCTTCTCATGCTGCTCCAGTAGAATAGGGATTCATAACTGCAGATCGGCAATCTCAAATTTTTCACCACAGGTGTCAAAAAAACCTTTTTAATCCAGAGGTGCAAGAGAGGATCAAAAGAGAGTGATCCTCATAATGACTGACGAATCGAGAGAGAGGGCAAAAAAGAGACTCGATGAAGTGAAGGGATTCTATTCCCACCTTTCGATCTTTCTCATCATCAACGTGATACTGATTCTCATCAACGTCCTCACATCCCCCGGACAGTGGTGGTTTTACTGGGTAACCATCTTCTGGGGGATTGGGCTCATATTCCATGCATCGCAGGTGTTCGGCAAGGGAAAGATCCTCTCAAGTGAGTGGGAGGAGAAGAAGATCCAGCAATACATGGAAGAGGAGGCGAAAAAGAAATGAGGGACAACATCCTCTCGTGAAGAAGCATCGGATAATTCAATGGAAGGACTCAAAAGAGCTATATGATACCGGAAATAAATTTAACTGGTATTATTGCTCTCTCTCGTCCTTCACCGGGGGTTGGTTGATTATCCTCCAGTAGAGCCCCATTTCCCGGATGACATTCGCAAATTCGTCAAATTGGACTGGTTTCACGATATAACTGTTCACTCCGAGGTCATAGCTGTGCACGATGTCCCGCTCTTCCCGGGATGATGTCAGCACCACGACTGGGATGGTGCGGGTCTTTGCATCATCTTTCAGGCGTCTCAGGACCTCAATGCCATCAACCTTGGGAAGTTTGAGGTCGAGGAGAATGACCCTTGGCTGGTTCCGGATATCCCGTCCCCGGTATGGACCGGTTCCAAATACGTAGTCCAGCGCTTCCTCGCCGTTCCAGGCAACATGGACCCTGTCTGAGAGGTTACACCACTGAAAGACATGGAGTATCAGTTCCACGTCATTTGGATTATCCTCAACAAGGAGTATCTCAGCAGGCTTTCCAATATGCTCCATGGTAACCAGTGACACACCCCGGAACAAAAAGGTTGTGGAGAACAGGGTTTACCAGGAGATATGCCCATTTCAGGGATATATACTGGAAAAATTCACAATCCCGGCGTTGAACCCTATAAAGGGGCTCAATACACGAGTTATATTTGATTGGCAAATATTTATAGTGGGTTGAAGGGGAACACAACACTGTTATGATCCTGGATCAGGAGAAGATTGCGAGGATTAAAAGATTGTTGAAGACCCGGCCAAAAGGGCTGACGATCTCGGATATCTCGCAGATGCTCAAGCTCAACCGGAATTCAGTCGCAAAATACCTGGAGATCCTCCTGATCACCGGCCAGGTGGAGATGCGGCTCTACGGGAATGCCAAGGTCTACTATCTCTCCCAGAGAGTCCCCATCTCCTCGATGCTGAAGTTTGCTACTGAATTGATCCTGATTCTGGACACCGATTTGAAAATTATTGACATGAATGACAACTTCCTCTCATTCTTCAGCCTTCAAAAGGAGAATCTGATAGGAAATGACATCCGGACTGAACACATCACGGGCCTCTCCAGTATCCCATTCGGTGAATTATCAGAAGAACCTGTCCGGCCGGGAGACAGTACAAGAGAGATCAGTTTTACACGGGATGGCCAGGAGCACCATCTTGCCCTGAAGACCGTTCCCACCGTGTTCGACGACGGGAGCAAGGGATTCACCCTGATCTTCGAGGATGTAACCCTTTCCAGGGCCTATGAGCAGAAACTGAGAATGAATGAAGCCAGGTACCGGGCTATTGTGGAAGATCAGACTGAATTCATATCCCGTTTCAACACAGATTTCAATTTGACGTTTGTGAATGATGCGATGTGCCAGTACCTGGGGATTTTCCGGGAGAAGATAATCGGCACAAACCTCTTTCCCTATATTTATGAGAATGATCGCGAGTTCGTGAAGAGGAATATCCTCTCTCTTGACCGGGAACACCCGTTTCTCACCCATGAACAGAGGGTGCTTGACCAGAATGGAAATATCCGGTGGCAGCAGTGGACGAACCGGGCTATTTTTGATGAATCGGGGGATATCGTGGAGTACCAGGGCGTAGGCCAGGACATTACCGAGAGGAAGATCGCGGAAGAGAACCTCCTGGTGATGAACATGGCAATTGCCTCTTCTATCAATGGCATCGCCATCGCGACTCTTGATGGCCTAATAACCTACGCAAATACGGCGTTCCTCACCATATTCGGAGTTCCCCGCCTGGAGGATATCCTTCACAAACCATTGGAAATGTTGGCAAATCCAAAGAATCCCGGACCCGGAGTGAAAGTAGTGATGCAGGCCCTCAAAGAAAGGGGGGAATGGGTGGGGGAAATTCTGATCATCAGGAAAGATGGAACCCAGGTTCATACCCACCACACCGCGAACCTGATCAGGGACAAGAATGGTGTGCCTATTGCGATGATGGCCTCTTTCATCGATATCAGTGAAAAAGTGGAGAATGAAAGAGAGATGAAGATAAAGAATACTGCGATCGAATCGGCGATCAACGGCATCATTATCTTTGATGCCGAGGATCGCCTGGTCTATGCGAACCAGGCGTTCCTGAGCATTTTTGGTGCAAAAAGCCTGGATGGAATGCTGCAGAACTACATGGACGATTTCTGGAAGATTGCAAACAACACCATACCTCCAGTAGACGAAATAAAAAAGGTGCTCAGTGCACAGGGGAGATGGAGCGGAGAGCTGCGGGTGAAGATGCCCGGCGGCATGTCCCGGTTCTTCCAGGTCTCCGCGACCCAGGTTAAGGATGACAGGGGGGCGTTACTCTGCGGTATGGGTACCTTCATGGACATCACCGACCAGAAGGTGATCGAGAAGGCCCTGAAGACCACTCACGAGAAGTTACAGGATGCTGTCGAGTTTATGCCGGACCCCACATTCATCATCAACCGGGATAAGAAAGTCATTGCGTGGAACCGGGCGCTCGAGACCTTATCTGGGGTGAAAAGTGCGGATATCCTGGGTACTGATACTTACAAAAAAGCATTCAGCTTTCTCGAGGGGACCAGGCCGATCCTTGTAGATATACTCGACCTTCCAGCACACGAGCTGGCAAAATCCTACCCGAACATCCGGCGATTCGGGGACAGCATCTTTGTTGAGGCGTTCATTTCGGGCAGGCAGAAAGAAGGAGGGATATATCTGTGGGGAAAGGCAACCCCCCTTTTTGACCGGGAAGGAAACACTATTGGTGCGATCGAATCCTTCCGGGACATGTCAGAGTGGAAGAAAGCGAAAGAGACCACACAAATTCACCAGGAAAGGGAAGGAGACCTCACGGCACCCCTTCCCCCCCCTGCTTGTGAACATAGAAATAACCTGGATTGCCTGGAGTCTGCTTTTGACCAGCTCCCCGATGGTGTTGCCATCCTTGACACACAGGCACGGATCCAGAAGATGAATCCCCCGTTCCTTGCCCTGCTGCAGTGCAAGAAGGACGAGGTCATTGGAAAGGAATTTTTCCAGGTTTGCAATTCCAGGGATGTGCCCCTGGTGAGAGAGTGTCTGTGTCAATCAAGGGATAATGGGAAGAGAACAGATACGGTCAGGATCAGGGTTGGAGAGTTGAACCAGGTCACCGATGCAGAGATATCCTGCCTTCGGGATGCAGAGGGGGCCTTTTTGGGGCACCTCGTGGTCATGAGGCATGCCTCGCAGGACCTTCTTCAGAGATAGAAACCCTGGATTTGGAGGATCTCCTGGCTGTCTTTTGCTTCGGCATAAAGACTCAAAGGCTCCTCGTTCAGTTCCAGGAATCTCCGCCCCCACGGGGCGGTCTCCAGGATAAGGGCTGCCTGGTCCCGTTCACCCAGTATGTAGAGGGTACCCGCAAGTGCCTCCACCGATGAGAGACGCCAGGGTCTCCCGAAATTCACCGGGTTTGCAGCCAGCAGAAACGGGAGTGCCCTCCGTCTTCTCCAGGAACTCAAAGGTATGTCCTCGACCACTTCCCAGGAACAGTCAAGGGCGGTGATGGAACGGGCAGTCCGATCGGCGGGGGACAATGCCTGTTCTGCCGTGGGGTCCAGGAGGAGGGTGTTCCGCGGTATCCGGGAGATCTTCGAAAGGACCCGGATAAGACCTGAACGCTCCATGCGTTTTACAGTACATTTCCGCGGGTCACAGCTGTTGTCCCGGAAGGCATACAGGGGAATCATCTATCTCCTCTTCGTATCCACCTATCTTCAAATGTACGTGTTGATGTGCCCCTGCATCCTGCACCCCGAACTCCGGGCCCGCGGGATCACCAGGAATTCGGATCTCGATGCATTCGGGAAGGCAATCGAGCGTTGCCGCACGTTTGGGATTGAGGTCGTCCCGCTCCCCTGTCCTGAAACCCTCTACCTCGGGAAAGATCGCGAACCGGGCACATTTCTCGAAAGGCTTGATACCGCGGAGTTCACCAGGCTCCTTGACAGCCTTGAAAAAGAGGTCAAAGAGATCATCGGGACCCATGGCCCGCCGCTCTGCATTGTCGGGGTGAATTCATCCCCCACCTGCGGGGTTGACACCACCTATTATGGCGCCGACCAGGCCGGACCGTCGCGACGTCCCGGGAGGGGGGTCTTCCTGGACCGTTTCCCTAAAATCCCTGCAATCGATGTCCAGGCGTTTGCCCGCTACCGTGTCTACCTTGCGGCACCCCTCTTCTCGACCGCCGAGAGGCGCTTCAATGTCTCTCTCTATGAGCTCGTCTCTTCCCACCTTTTCCAGGTCTATCTCCCCCAGGAGGCAGGCGAGGACGGATGCTGCCGTGACACCAGTTCGCAGCAGGAGATGTTTGCCCGGCATTGCGAGGCGCTCTCCAGGGCAGACGTGGTGCTTGCGGTGATTGACGGCGCGGATGCCGATTCCGGGACCTCCTGGGAGATGGGGTATGCCTATGCCCGTGCCATCCCGGTCATATCCGTCAGGACAGATTTCAGGAGGGCGGGGGCACATGAGCATGTGAACCTGATGCTCGAGCAGTCATCCCGGGTAGTGCGAAGAGAAGTGGAGATATTGGAGGCATTGCACTCCCCTTTCCTCCTGGAACACCAGAGAATGAACCCGCAACAGCGGATGCCGGAATGAACCAGGATGAAATAAAGAGAGGAACGAAGAGAAAAGGACGTTATGGAAAAGATCAGATTGCTGCCTGATCTTTGCGAATGAGTGGTCGATTGCATCTCTACAACAAATCTGCCTGATCTCTGCCAGTGTTCTGATACGTGCAATTCTTCGGGAGCGGTATCTGCAGGACGAGACTATACTTTGATTACCACTGACTGATTTCCAGGTCCACACCACAGCAGGATTCTTTTTCCCGGCAGAAAAAAAGTGGAAAGAAAACCCGGTCTTTTCGAAGATAGGACCGGAGAAGATATTCATCACCTTCAAGAACACTCCATGATTCCCTTCAGGATACACGCATACAAATTAAAAATTGCGGAGGCATTTTCAAATGAAACGGACATGAGACCGTCGGGTCACATGCCCCCATGATGAAAACCGCGGATGCGGTTTTCGTACCACACACTATGAACTCCTTTCAGGATTTCGGACATAAATTATGAAAATGGCGAAGCCATTTTCATTAGAATAGACCCGAATGCAGCATATCCGTCCACGCAGGCGATACATTTGAATGAAATATCATGCCCAGTGATTCAGGAATCTGAAGGGGGGGGTTGTGTGTGGTGGGGGAATTGAGGGAGTATCGAATGGAAAAGTACACACCTGAAATTCCCAAAAAAATCAATCAATCACCCATTAACGATCAAAAACCTCCTGATAACTCAAATGCTGAAAATTCTGGAAGTATCCAGATATATTTATCAGTATTTTGATGGAGTATTCATGTAATGACCAGTCGGGTAAAAGGGAAGGGACATAATATCACCAGAATCTCTCCTTGTGATTTGAACTCGGGGAGAATAGTTGAAAATGTGGAGGCGGGTACATGGAATATTGAATCTCTCAAGAACAATGTGTTGTCAGATCGATACACCCAAATTGTGCTTCTCCTCACGGTTATTGGCCTATTTTTAAGGTTTTATAATCTCGGATTCAATTCTCTCTGGTTGGATGAGGCTGTTACCTACTATTATTCAACGATACCTCTTGATTCACTCTGGGAACTCCTGCGAAATGGCACTGAATTCAACCCTCCACTCTTTTATGTCATTGAATCCGTGATGTTGTATTTTGGGAGAGATGCAATAATGCTCAGGATCATCCCGGCATTCGCAGGAAGCGTGACAATTCCCATCTTTTATTGGCTGGGCAAAGAGTTCTCCGACCGCAATTGCGGGATAATATGTGCAACACTCGTCACATTCTCAACTTTCCTCGTATATTATTCTCAGGAGGCAAGGGCATACACCCTGCTCCTCTTATTCGTGGCACTTTCCATCCTGTTTTTCCTGAAGGGAACAACAAATAACAGGGCGATTCACTGGGTGCTATTCGGCCTTTTTTCGGGTTTGGCGTTTTGGACACATTTTTACTCTGCAATTGTATTCGGAATACTTGTGATTTTGGGGATTCTCAATATGTATATGAAGAAGGAAAAAAGATGGGAGAATTGGAAGAAGTTCCTTTATTCACTTATTACATTCCTTCTTGTCACCCTCCCACTCCTTATTGTGACTGTGGAACTGTTTCTCGTGAGGACGGCCTCGTTACCCACGTATGGCCTCCAGGGATGGGATGTCGTCACAAATGGTTTTTTTACGCTCTCCGGATTCAGTATGCCTGCAACCGTCGTTTTTCTCATCCTTTTCAGCATTGGTCTGCTGTGGGCAGTTATACATGAAAAAATAAAGTGCATGTTCCTCGCGATCTCGATTGTAGCAATACTTATAGTAAGTTATTCTCTCTCCTATCGGATGCCCTTTGAAACGAGGTTTCTCATCATAATGATACCTTTCTATTTCCTGGGAATTGCCTATTCTTCAAGGGCATTCTGTCACATTATCAAGCATAAACTCGTCATTTTCATTTTGATAGCATGTATCTTCCTGGTGAACATACCCACCCTCACAGGACTCTATACTGTCCATACCAAGGAAAACTGGCGCGATTTCTCGAGCGAATTTGAACAGTTTACCCAGGATGGCGACGTTGTGGTGCTCATGCCCGAATACCTGCACTATCCATTCAATTTTTACTATGACTCACAGCGTGATCATACGATTCAGTTGGGAGCTTCAAGCCTCAATGAACTTGAGAATATATCAAAAGAATATAGCGGAAAGAGAGTGTTCATAATTATGACAAGAGATATTTTTGCTCCTGATCCCTCGGGTGCAAGTGTCGAGTGGTTGAAGAAGAATGCCACATTGATGGGTGAATATACGGGTATTTTTTTGTTTCGAATATCGGAATAAGAAGTGACAGATACAGAACAGAATAGACAAAAAAGGCAGGAAGAAAAGATCAGAGCATAGAAGATAAGTACCTGGATACATGGATGGATTTCACACAATGAATCTCCGGCGACTCATATATACGACCCTTGCCGCACTAGGTATCTTCCTATTAATTTACTTTATTTACGATTCGGGATTATATCAGAACCCAGGTATCTTCGTAACCATCAATTTTCCGTTTCTTCTGGCAGCTTTCTTCCTCACCCAGGTGACCATTCTTCTTAAGATCAAACGCTGGCAGTATCTCTGCGGTCATTATGGGGTCCCTATTACTTTTCATGAATCAATGGGGATTGTTATTGCCAGTTTTTTCCCGGCAGGTATATCTCCTGGAAGAATTGGGGATATCATGAAGGCAGACTTCATGAAAGTAAGATACTCCCTCCCCTTCAGAGATGGTATCTCCATGGTGTTTTACGAGCGTATCTTTGAACTCATATCCATATTTTTAATCGCTGCAGGAGTGTTGTTCATCGGATTCTCTGCAAAATACTACATTATTCTAGAATTTACGTTATTTCTCCTCATATTTCTCGGGATAATGTATCTCTTTTCTGATCGGTTCATACAGTTCTTTCAAAATTTAGCCAGAAAAAAATTTCGGACATTTGATACAGAGGAGATTAAAATTAGAAAGATCTCCCCCTTTACCGCATTCAATGTATTCTTATACACGATTTTTGCCCTCGCCAGTGAATTTGTCAGATTGTGGCTTGTGGCGTATTCCTTTGGGTATTCTTTACAAATTATCCATCTCTCAATTTTCTTCTCATTGGCAGTGCTGATAGGCTTAATATCACAAATTCCTCTTGGTATCGGTATTACAGAAGGTTCACTTGCGATTTTTTTGGCGGAAATGGGAGTGCCGACTGAAAATGCAGTTGGAATAGCAGTGATTGACAGAGCGATCTCGATGTATTTCGTCATAATCATAGGTTTTTTTTATTATCACCGGATGCGCACCTATTATATGAATGAAAGGGAAAGTATCGATAATTATTCCCGTATTCAATGAAGAAGACATTTTATCAGAATATCCTAATAATCTCTTTCCCATTCTGGAAAATATTATCCCGGAATATTCACGGGATTTTGAAGTCATTCTTATTGATGATGGAAGCACCGACCAGAGCTGGCATCATATGGGAGAATTACTGAAACTGAAACCATATATCAAGATATTGCGCAATAAGAAAAACTTGGGAATGGGAGCTGCAATTCGAAATGGTATTGGAATGTGTGAAGGAGACCTTCTCATCACTATGGATGCAGATCTCACATTCAGGCCTGAAGAAATTGAAATACTCTTGACCGAATATGAAATGCATCCGGTAGATTGTATATCCGGTTCCCCATATCTCAACAATAACCTCATGACAGAGGTTCAACCGATTAGAAAAATATTATCAAAAATCGTGAATTTTATCTACTGTCTTGAGCTTGGCCAACAGGTCACCAGTGTAAGCCCAATTTTCAGATTATATAAAAGGGGTGTTTTTTCGGTAATAACCATCACCAGCAACAATTTTGAAGTAAATGCCGAGATTCTATCGAAAATGATTCTATCCGGGTTACACGTGAGAGAGGTCCCGGCGCATCTGTACACTCGTGAACATGGACATTCAAAAGCAAGAACATGGAAGAGTATTCAGAATCATGCAATTATCATTGGAAAAATTTTCAGAGTAAAATATTTGAATGGGAAATGGAACTGACAATAATTGAGCGGAAAGGAGAATCTGATGACAGATGATGTGTATTTTACGGAAAATCTTGATGAAGAAGATCTCTACCGTTTACATATTTATCATCGCACTGACCATGAACACTCCTACAGACAGCTGCAATCCCTTTATGGTCGTGTGAATGCAGATCAGGACGTAACAATTCTGAAACAGGTATATGGGAAGAGGGTACTGGATGTTGGAGCTGGCTATGGTAACCTTTCCAGAAGATTACTGGATTCTGGATTTGAATCATATGCTATCGAGCCCAACAGGGCCGTAAGGGAAGTTGCCATGGCATGGCACAGTGTAGAGGAATTACCATACAGCATTTACCAAACACCTTTCAAGAATGGATTTTTTGATACGGTTATCCTCCGTGAATGCGTAGAGCACCTCGACATGCCCAAGGCGATGAAAGAAATTTCTCGCATCTGCAGAAAGAGAGTATTAATATTTCAGACAAATCTAAATCCGCTCATTTCAGGATTGAGGGGAATTCTCGGACACCAGGAGTATAATCCACAAAAATTACGTTATTACGAGAATTGTGCAGCTTTCTATGGGTTTTCATCACAGACGGTACAGTTCCGGGATATTCTGGCATTTCCTCTTTCCGGGGGATATGTATCTCATCAGCTGGTTCCCCGGGAACGGTTCCTGGAAGAATCAATAATGAAAACCGATGCCATTTTATCTCAATTCTTGAGAAAGTTACGGATTGACTCAATGGTATCATGGAGATTTTTATTGGTTGCTGATAAACCCTGACCTGCCTGCTCTGGAAGCAGGGAAAGCTAAAGACTCAATATTTTAAAAGATAATACACTTGTACACATGCCCAACCTCACCGTCGCGGTCATCGGCCCGGAAGGCTATGCGGGCTCCTTGGGGAAGAAAGGAACCGTCTCAGACATCACGTTCTATAACCTGAAGAGTGGCGATGCCACTATCACCTATATCGAACCGAGCCGCTACCCGGAGAAGCTCTCCTCGCTCTTCTTCTCCATCTCCATGGCAGGAATGGCAATCCTGGTGGTGGACGAGATCAACCCGGCATTCGGTGAGTGCGTGCTGATGCTGGATTCGGCGAACGTGAAAAAAGGGATTCTTGTGCTCCGGAATTATCTCTCCCCCGACCAGGTGGCCCCCCTGGTGAAAGGCACGGTGGTGGAGCACTACTCCCCGCAACCGGATGACCACAACCATTTGAGGGAGTTGCTCCTCGAAGAAGCAAAAAAAGGGCAGTCTCCAAAGGAGGAATCGCGGGGAGGATCCGTTCCTGTCGACCACCACTTCCCGGTGAAGGGGGTGGGTATTGTGGTGCTGGGTGGGGTTGCGGAAGGGACCATCCATATCCATGACCAGCTGAAGGTACTTCCCACCCAGAAGGTCGCACATCTCCGGTCCATCCAGAAGCATGACGATGACGTAACCGAGGCATCTGCAGGGGACAGGGTAGGGCTGGCACTGAAGGGGGTGGAGGTGGAAGACCTTGACCGTGGGTTCGTGCTCTCGAATAACCCCTCCCTTGTAGCTTCCCATATCCTGAACGGACGGGCCGAGCTGGTCCGGTACTGGCCTGCGCCCTTGAAGGAGCAGATGGTTGTGTACCTGGGGCACTGGATGCAGTTCATTCCGGCCAGGATCGCCTTCGTGAACAATGCCGGGGACTGGAAGAGGCCTGAAATTACCTTGAGATCTGAAAAGGACCTGGTGTATCCACCGGGAGCATCTATCCTCATACACTACCTGGAGGGGGGCAAGCTCCGGGTGGTAGGAAGGTTCAATCCTTCCTGAAAACCTTTGAATTCGTCCTTTGTTCTTTCCATTCAAATCCTCTTCCCTGCTCTGTTTTATCCAGGCCGCGGGATTAAATAGGCATGGGAGAGATAGATTGAGCTATGGCACTTGGAGATCTCATCCCCTGGATCGTAGGGGGCATCATCCTCCTCGTCATCGTAGGGCTGGTGCTCTATTTTGTCGGGGTATATAACCGGTTCTTCAGCCTGAAGAACTCATCGGAAGCGACCCTCGGCCAGATACGGGTTGCCATGAAGAAAAGGCTGGATATGATCGACCAGCTCCTGGGAGCGGTCAAGAGTTATGCCGCGTTCGAACGGGAGACCTTCGAGAAAGTCACCGCCATGCGGGCCAGCGTCGCGACTGCCAGCCCCGGCGACCTCAACCAGATCGAGCGGGAGTCCCGTTCCCTGCTCGGTCGGCTCTTTGCAGTGGCTGAGAACTACCCTGACCTGAAGACCAGCACCACGGTGATGAGCCTCATGGATGCAGTCCGGGGAGTGGAGGACGAGATAGCCAGGCAGCGGTATACCTACAACAACATCTCGCAGCAGTTCAATACCCTCTGTGACGTGATACCCTCCAATATTGTAGCCCGGCTCCTGGGATTCTCAAAACTGCAGTACCTGGAGTTTGAAGAGGCCATCCAGACACCACCGAAGATCGCCTTCTGAACAGGGCACCCATGGGCGAGACGAGAGAACTATTGATCCTGGTCGTGCTGGCGTTCATACTGGGTGCTTGCGCCATACTGGTATCCCTGGCGATCCCTGCACTCACGGAAGGGGACCTGGTCATCACCCGGTACGAGGCGACACTGCAGGTAGATGGGACCTTCCACGAGGTCTACACCTACGAAGTGAAGAGCGGGGGGGAATACCGGATGCTCTTCCGGTACTGGCAGGACCCCCTCTCTTCCCAGACACTCACGTTCCCCTTCATCCAGAGTGTGGATATGGATGTCCCGCCTGCCACCGTGGGATACTTAAAAGACTGGTCTGGAAATGTGACCCTTTACGGGAATGAGAATCCTGCGTATATCCGGTTTGTGCAGGACCGGGCAGAACGAAACGAAGTGGGGATCTACAACCCGGAGTATTTCCAGGCAGGGACGTATACCGTCTCTTACACCTACATACTCCACCCGCCCATTGAGTATGACAGTGTTGACGCTCACCTGAACCTGCGCCTGGTCGATGAACACATCCCCTACCGGGAAATGGAGATCCGCATCCCTGCCCGGTACGCGAGCGAGATCTTCCCCCACCCTCCGGGCCTTGCAGTGACACGGGAGGGTGAATGGGTGGTGATCTCGGGAAAGGTCGCAGCAGACGAGATCCTCGGGATAGAGACGCTTTTTAAGGCCGGCGAAGCGCAGGGGATTCCCGGTTTCCCCACGTTTGTCCAGGATGTGAGGCAGAAGACAGAGGCCGCGAACCCGTTCTATAACGGGCTCCCCCTCATATGTGCCTGGGTACTGTACGGGGCCGGGCTCCTGATGGTATTCATCACACCGCTCCTCCTTATTCTCTTCCATCGGAGGTACGGGCGCGAGAAAGAGTTCACCATCCCTGAATTCCTGAGCTTTTGTCCCAACCCCACGATGAAGCCCTGGGCGGTGAACCTCCTCTTCAAGGGGGATGCGGTGGAATTCGACCAGGACGGCTATTACGCTACCCTTCTTGACCTGCACAGGAGAAAGGTGATCACCATCAATGAGAAACCTGACCAGAAAGGTATCACCATCACCGTGAACCAGCGGCAATCAGAAGAACCATATGAGCAGCGTGTGCTCGACTTCTTGCAGAATGTCGAGGAGAACGGCATCGTCGACTCAGATACCCTGCAGCAGATGGCGGTCCAGGCCAGGAGTGACAGAGCAATGGAGAGGAAGATACTCAGTTACCAGCAGCAGCTCTCGGGAGTGACAAAAAAGTCGGATCCCCGCCTCATTTCCCAGTACATCGTCGACGGGAGGGACCACCTCTTCCCGCTCCTCTTCATTGGCATCGCGTTCTGTGCCATTTCCGTGATGGCGCTCATTCTGTTCCCAGTCCTTGCAGCCCTGCTCGGACCCTCAATCGTTCTCTGGGCCGGGACGATCGTCCAGTCCGGGGTAGCCCTCGGATTCCCGTCGACACTCTTTGGCCACTGGAAGGACGACCGCTACAGGGAGAAGCTGGAATGGGACGCGTTTGCCCGGTTCCTCTCGGATTTGGCCTTGATAAAGCAATACAGCCCACAGGACATCTCCATGTGGGGTGAGTGGCTGGTCTACGGGACCGCGCTCGGTGTGGGGGGGAAGGTGGAGAAGGCAATGGAGACACTCCACATCAGCCTGCCTGAAGCGGGCGTGCCCCTTGCGATGGGACTCAGGACCGCGTTTGTCCCGGTTCTCGCGTTTTCAGCGCCCTCTCAAGGAGGAGGCAGCGGCGGGTTCGGTGGAGGGGGATCGTTTGGGGGAGGCGGCGGGTTCGGTGGCGGAGGTGTGGGTGGCCGATGAGTGCCAGTGATCCCCAGACTGGAGGTATCCATGCAGTGTACTGAAGGGCGTGCGGGAAGGATATGTGTCCTCCGCATCGAGCACGGCGAAGATCTTCTGGAGGCCCTCCTGCAATGCATACGCGATAAGGAGATACATTGTGGGACAATCCAGGTTCTCGGGGCTCTTTTACAGGGAGACCTGGTAGCAGGGCCGGAGGAGCCGGTACTCCCTCCTGTCCCTCACCGAGAGAAGATTGACGGAGGATGGGATATCCTGGGGATCGGTTCGATCTCGTGGGGAGAGGACGGCCCGTATCTCCATCTCCACTCGGCGATGGGAAGAGGGTCTCATGCCATAGCCGGGTGCCTTCGGGACCAGGCGAAAGTCTACATCGTCGTGGAAGCGATCGTCACCGAGATCGTGGGTATTCAGGCCGTCCGGTGCCATGATGCGGTAACCGGGCTCCACCTCCCCCGGTTCCTGCCCGGAAATTCCCCATGAAGAGGAGACAGCCGAAGTTCCTCCCCATGAGTGAGAGGGAGGCGAGGACGCTTCACATTGACCAGTTTGACATCATCCTGGTCAGCGGGGATGCCTACGTGGACCATCCCTCGTTCTCTGCCGCAGTCATCGGGCGGGTGCTCTGGGACGCCGGGTTCTCAGTGGGGGTGATCGCCCAGCCTGACTGGAGAGGAAAGGATGACTTCCTCCGCCTGGGCACCCCGCGCCTCTTCTTTGCCGTCTGCCCGGGGAATTGCGACTCCATGGTGGACAACTATACTGCTGCAAGGAAGAAGCGATCGAATGATGTCTACTCTCCGGGGGGTGTCCCCCGCAGGCCTGACAGGGCAGCAACCGTCTACAGCGATAAACTACACGGGCTCTACCCCGGAGTACCCCTCATCCTGGGGGGCATCGAGGCATCTCTCCGGAGATTTGCCCACTACGATTACTGGTCTGACAAGGTCCGGCACTCGATACTTGCAGATGCACCTGCAGACCTGCTGGTGTATGGCATGGGGGAGCAGCAGGTCAGGGAGATCGCCAGGCGCATGGGAGGGGGAGAGTCAACAGATTCCCTGACCGATATCCGGGGGACGGTATACCGTGTCCCGCCATCGGTGTACGATGGAACAGCCCGGTTCCCCCTCATAGAGATACCCTCTTTTACAGAGGTGGAGAAGGACAAAGAGGCCTATGCCCGGGCATTTGCCATGCACTACCGGGAGCAGAATCCGGTTGAAGGGAGGGCTGTCGCACAGAGGCATCCAAAGACGATCATCATACAGAATCCTCCCTCACCCCCCCTCTCCCAGGATGCCCTTGATGCCACATACGAACTCCCCTATACTCGGGAGGCGCATCCGGCGTACCAGGTCCCCGTCCCCGCCCTTGAACCGGTGAGGTTCTCTCTCACCAGTCACAGGGGGTGTTTTGGTGGATGCTCATTCTGCGCCCTTACCCATCACCAGGGCCGCATCATCCAGAGCAGGAGCATCGAATCACTGGTAAGGGAGGCTACCCGGCTGACGGGCATGAAGGGTTTTAAAGGGGTGATCAGCGATGTGGGCGGGCCTACCGCCAACATGTATGGCATGGAGTGCCCCCGTTGGGCACTCGCAGGCCCCTGCCAGGACAAGTGCTGCAGCTCGGAATGCCCAAGCCTTGCAGTCTCGCACACGCGTCAGATTGCGCTCCTCCGCAGGTTAAGAGAGGTACCCGGTGTCCGGCGGGTCTTCATCGGGTCCGGAGTCAGATATGACCTCCTCGTGGCAGATCCTGAAAATCCCCTCCCCGAGATATGTGCATTCCATGTATCCGGGCACCTGAAAGTAGCACCGGAACACATCTCGCCAACTGTTACCAATCTGATGGGAAAGCCGGGGAGAGAGATCTTCGAACGATTCCTGGCTGCTTTCAGGGAATGTCAGGGGGGGAAGGAGAAACGGCAGTATCTTCTCCCCTATTTTATGTCAGGACACCCGGGGTGCACCGTTGCCGACATGATTGCCCTTGCCGAGTTCATCCGGGACCAGAGGCTCTATACCGAACAGGTGCAGGATTTCACCCCTACACCGATGACGGTGTCCACCTGCATGTATTTCACAGGGCTCAATCCCTTCACCCTGGAACCCGTTCATATACCAAAAGGAAGGGAGAAACAGATCCAGCGGGCTCTCCTCCAGTACCGGGATCCAAAAGCCCGGCACCTGGTTGAAGCAGGGCTTCTTGCAGCAGGAAGGGAAGATCTCATCGGGGATGGGAATGGCTGCCTCCTTTGCAAGGGGCCAGAGAGAAAGCCTGGATGAAGTCCTAAAAATGGTTAAGTTTTAGGTTTCTCGATCCCCGTGCTGTCGCAGGGGATACACCTGGCCATCTTCTCGTCAAAGATACGGTAGGCATTTGCAAGCACGGATGAGTTGGAGATCATCCCCGCGATAAGGATCACCTCCAGTATCTCCTCCCTGCTGGCTCCTTTCTTGGCTGCGGCCTGCATATGATAGCTGGTGCAGTGCGGGCAGCGAAGTGCAGCACCGACTGCCATGCTGATCAGCTCGATGTATTTCGGGTCGATGGCACTGGTCTTTGTTACTGCGGTTTTGTAGAGGAGATGCGATATAAGCACCTCCGGCCGTTCAGCCATCCGCTTGAAGATAAGCGGTGCACGGCCGTACTCTGCCTCAATGTCTCTCATCCAGGCATCTGCGGTCTCTCCCCCACCCCGCGATACGATCTCCTGCAGGGTGAGCTCGAATTCCTCCAGGTCGTTCATGTGCAACCTCGCAGTCTACATATCATGCTGCAGGCCACATTATACTGCTGCCAGTGCCGATAAGTGTGAAAAAATTCGCAGTAAAAGTCACGTATTTATAAGAATCATGCAAAGGATCTGGATGGTTCCCATGCAATGTGGACCAGGAGAGATAAATATGGCAAATAGGAGTCCTTTTCTACGCTCCACCTGCCTGGTGCTTCTTATCGCGCTTTGTTTTGGAGTGATAGGATCAGTCCAGGCCGCACCGATGAGATACAATCTCACCGAGAAATCATTGTCACACCGGGTGCAGGAGAATCCTTTCGGCAAGATGCCGGGCGGAAACACATTTGCCCCGGTCTCATACTCCCGCGCGGATAAGGCCATTGCAGCTACCGGCTGGAAGAGAGACCATCCTTCCCCGGGCATTATCCTGCGCGAGAATGTTCAGGGTGTTGCACCTTCAATCGTACGTAGTCCCCATGAGTTCAATTTCACCATTCCCGAACGGAACCACGTGATCATTCCCGCAAAGGACAAGGTACTCAATCAATCGGTCGTGAAATCCTCCCTCGTATCAGGAACAGGAACAGTGGTCTACATGGATCTCGAGGGCGGATTCTACGGCATCATCGCAGATGACGGAACCCATTACCTCCCCGATACCCTCCCCCCATCCTGCAGGGTTGATGGGATCAGGGTGAAATTCACCGGGATGGAGAAGACCCATGGAGCCAGCATCTACATGTGGGGGACTTCCCTGCGGATTCTTACGGCAGTTCCCCTCGGGGAAGAGGTGAAATCCGACGGCCGGATCGAGTATGTCGACCTTGCGGGTGGGTTTTATGGCATTGTCACCAGAGACGGAAGGTCTTACCTCCCCCGCAACCTGCCCAAGGAGTACCAGGTGGACGGGATGGAAGTCTCTTTTACTGCGAGAACGGTCCCTGACACCCTGGGCATCTACATGTGGGGAATTCCGGTTACCCTCATGTCCATCTCGAAGAGGTCGGATGGCGAGGATTCTGTGAGCACCCCCCTTATCGGTACATGGACCCTGGCCGGTATGGTCCAGGGCAGTCCGGTAACCCCTGTAATCCCTGGAACGAAGATCACTGCAGAGTTCTCTGATAAAGGCAGAGTCAGCGGGACATCGGGGTGCAATCTCTATTCTGCATCATACCAGGCAATTGGACAATCCCTGAAGATTGGGCTCGCCGCATCAACCAAGATGTACTGCGTCGACCTCCCTGAAGGGATGATGGAGCAGGAGAGTATCTACCTGCAGCTCCTGGAGAAAGCGGGATCATGGAAGGTCAGAGGTGGGGACCTGGTCATCTCAGATGCGTCGGGTTGCGAGATACTGGTCTTCTCACCCGGAACAGCGGATGCCTCAAATGAAGAGGAGCCCCTGGTGGAGTTCTGGAGAACAGGGGGATTTGCCGGCATGAATGACCACCTGGCGGTCTACCCAGATGGGAGCGTCTCCCTGACCCGGAAAGAATATTTCGTCGGGTTTACAATTTCAGAGGAGGAACTGGAGACCATCGAAGCCCTCCTGGTGGATTCAGGGTTCATAGGCCTTGCACCACATTACCGGGCTCCCCCTGGGAGTGCAGACCTCTTCCTTTACCAGATCCGCGCGTATGGGAAGACCGTGCTCGCAGAGGATACCGCCATACCTGAGGCACTCCAGCCGCTCATTGAAGATCTGACCCGCCTTGTGGTGGAGAACGCCCCTGATGACGTGATCCCTCCTCGGCGCAACTGAACAAACCCTCTTTTTTTCCATTGAAACGGATATGTGTCCCATGGTCACATACCCCTCCATATGAAACGGACATGAGACTGTCGGGTCACAATCCCCCCTGATGAAAATCGCGGATGCGGTTTTCATACCAACACACTATGAACTCCTTTCAGGATTTCGGACATACATCATGAAAATGCCTCCGGTATTGTCATGATATATGCGAGTGGCTCGAAGGAAATCATCTGGTTTTTAAATCTCCAGCCAGCCTGTTCTTCGGCAGGATCATCCCCGCGAGGGAGGGATGGCTCCCTGTTCCTGTCTTCAGGAGGAATTGCAGGAAACGGACCGATTGTTTTTATACACACACAGGTGAGAGTCTAGTGCATGAGTGGGGTGGGAATGAAGAAAAGATATAGTAATTCCTGGATGCCGGTATTGATCGTGTTACTGTGTCTCATAACCCTCTCTGGCTGCATCTCGCCCCAGGACCTCGTGGCGGAACCGGGTGGAAGCACTTCGGGAACTGTCACCCCTACATCGACCTCCTCCCCCAGGGAACCGGCTGAGACAGGAGCGACGGATATGGTGCCTGTCCCTGTATCGGGAACGTCCCAGTTCTTTGTGAAGACTCCTTACGGGTATCTCCTTACCAGTCCCACGACCGGTATCCGGTTATCCATCGTGGAGATCAAGGATGAGGTTGATGCCACTGGCCAGAGATTCATCTCCGGGAAGATTAAGAACGACGAGAATTTCCGTATCAATCATATCACCGTGAATTTCAATCTTTACAACCCGAATGGAAACCTGATAGGGAACGCACACGCCAGCGTGAACTCATTGGGCCCGGGGAAGGTGTGGAAGTTCTCCACCAACAGCTTCTCCTACAAGGACTACAATTATTACGAGATGGCCGGGATATTCACCGCCTGATGGTTATGGGGCGTATCCCTCCCGGTTCCCCTTCCCGTTCAGACCATCAGGTTGGTCTCTGAGAACGGCTTAATCCTGACCAGGATGTAATCCCGCATACGGGACGGAAGGACATCAGCAAGGTCGCCGATGGTGACTCCCTCATCAATCTCCGTCTTCCGTATCCGGTTTGCAAATGAATCATAGGGCAGCTTGACCCGGAGACCCTCCATCTGCACGGTGATGGGTGTAGGCGAGAGGACTTCATGAATCTCGTCAACTTTTTCGGAGAGGATATCCATAAGCCGGGCGGGAGAGATAGAGAGGGGATCCTTCGCCATCTCCTCCCGTCTCCGGTCAAGGACACGGGTCACCTCATCCACCACATCGTCCATCCTGGAGAGCTCCTCTGATTCCTTGGTACGGTGCATGAAACGGCCCACGCCTCCCACGTACCCATCCACGGGCGGATCAATGATGCTCTTCAGCACCTCAGTGGACGGGCCGCCGCATAGGACGATGGGAACCTCGATTCCCCGACGGAGGACCGGGAATTTATGCTCGATGCAGGTCTCAAAATCCCCGAGCAGGTAGACTGCCAGGTCGTGCTCGTTGATGACGTCCCTCTCCTCGTCATTCAGTTGTGCAATGCGTTTTCCAAATCCTCTTGCCAGTCCCACCATGTTGGTCTTGGCACCGAACCGGCGGATGTACTCTGCGACATCACAGGAAGAATGGGGAAGGTGATGGATCTCGAGGGACGGGGTCACGACGGCGATCTCGGTTCCCACCAGGGGTGATGAGGTGAGCTCACCGGTAAGCGGCTTTCCCACCCTCCGGATCAGATCGATGTCATCCCGGGGCACCAGGGCCTGGAGGACCACCTCCTGAGCGATCATGTGTTTCTGGATGATATAGCCGCCCAGATCCTCGATGAGATCGATGATCTCGTCATGGCGGTAGATGCCGCCCTTGTAGGTGACCGGAACCAGGATCACAGGCTTTCCCCCATCAATAAAAATTTTTCCCTGACCAGTTCTTCTATGTTCTCTGGTAGGGTGTCTTCACTTGCCACGAGGTAGAACCTGCCGTCTCCATAATACTGCCTCCGAACCTTGAACCCTTCAGGCTGGATGACCTGCAGAGCGTAAATCAGGTCCTTGTAGATCGAAAAACTCGGATCGTACACGGGAAGGTCCTCGAGGTCTTTGGACTCCCCTTCATCAATATTCAGCATGATGGTAAAGCGGTCAGGTTGTTCTACCCGTTCTTTTCCGAACCTCTCCCATAATATCTGCAGCAGCGGAGCGAGGTACGCTTCGTCGCCGATGGAGATGGTCACTTTTCGCTCTTTCCTGTTGACATCCGAAAAATCACGGAGCGTGACGATTCCAGGGAGTTTTCTCGTCACTCCCGTCGCAATGAAGAGGGGAATCCGGGGATCGATGAAGATGTGCAGTTTCCAGATCACCCTGATGAGGTTATGGTCCAGGAGCACCACGTCAGCGATGCGGCGGTAGTAATCTCCTCCTGCCTTTTCAGGACATTCCACCTCGAAATACTCCACTGCCTCCATCTACTCTCCCTTGATGAACCCTGATGCCAGGAGTGCTGAACCGACCGCCCCTATGTACTGGGAGTGGTGGGGGACCAGGATCTTTGTCTGGAGGAGTTCCTCCATTGCCCGGACCAGCCCCTGGATGAGGGAAGTGCCACCAACCATGATCACCGGGTCCTTGATATCCACCTCCTGGAGCTGCTGCTCAAAGACCTGCTCGGCAACGCTGTGGCAGGCTGCTGCCGCAACGTCCTCCGGACTGCTTCCCGCGGCCAGGGCATTCACAAGGCTCTGGGTGCCAAAGACAATGCAGTAGCTGTTCATGGGCACTTTCCGGGAGAGCCCCTTCATGGCCAGTGGTCCAAGCTCGGTAATATCCACGCCGAGTCTCTTTGCGGTCATCTCGAGGAACCGGCCGCTTGCCCCCGCGCAAATGCCACCCATGGTGAAGGTCCCGGGGATGCCGTCCTGGACGCTGATGGCCTTGTTGTCCATTCCCCCTATATCGATAACCGTGGACGGCCCGGCCTGGGTGCCAGCTAAAAAGACCGCACCCTTGGAGTTGACAGTCAGTTCCTCCTGGATGAGGTCCGCTTTGAGGTGCTCCCCCACGAGGAACCGCCCATACCCCGTGGTCCCGATCGCCTGCAGTTCATCGCGGGTGACTCCGGCGGCAGAGAGAGCTTGTGTGACCGCTTCATCGGCACTCTGGAGGACCGCAGTGGTGGGAAGCCACCCCGTGCCGATGATCTGGTTGTCCCGCATCACCACCGCCTTCGTGGTGCTGGACCCGGAATCTACACCCATGGTAAGCCCCTGTTGCACCTCTCTTGCAAGGAGTGCCCGTCTCCTGGCGATGGTGGTCAGGGCCTCCATGCGGGTGAGCAGGGTACCTGAAGTGGTGCGTTCGGTAAAAGAGTAACTGACCACGGGTAGCCGGGAGTTCTCATGGATATAGCGCCGCAGTTCATTCCTGACAATTGCCGCCTCCGCACACCTGAAACAGGTGGCGATGAAGACTGCATCCGCCTCCACCCTGCCCTCTACCAGGGCTTTCGCTCTGGCGATGGCCAGTTTGAGGTCCGGGCTCCGCACGTCCAGGCCGAACATATCAAAGGAACGCCTGATATCGGCCAGCTTGATATCCGGGAAGAAGATCTCTGCGTCAACAGCCGCCGCTGCCTCGTCGATCTCTTTCTGCACCCCGCTGTACTCCGGCCCGCAGGAGAGCTGGGCTATCCGGACCCTGGTCATGCAGATCCCCCGTGCAGGGCATCCAGGAACCGCTTTATCGCGGCTACAAATTCCACACCTTCCTCCTCGTTCCTGGGATATTCAAGGTCGAGTACCGGGATATCCCTCTTCCGCACAAGGTACTTGATCAGCTCATTGGTTCGTGCACACCCCATGCACCCGAAGGAGAAGTCAGCATTGTTGATGATGATTGCTGCCTCTGCCTCATCAATCATTGGCCCGTAGAGGGACATCCTGCCGCGGACACCAGAAGGCACCTCCACCGCAGCCCATTTCAGGCCTTTCTTCGGCTCTTCCGGGGTTATCTGGAGGGGCGGGGACTCAAGCCCGGGCGTCTGGATCCTCTCCCGGATCTGCAGCGCTGCGGAAAGGGGGCTGTGACCGAACCTGGCCACCAGGTCTGAGAGGATGAGACTCGTGGTGGGATAGAGAAAGACCTTCGCCATGTCAGGACTCCTGCGATTCTATGATCTTCTTCAGATCTCTGGCATCGAGCCGGGGTGCAGTGGATGGGGCAGGGGGATGAGGGATATCCCCTGGTTTCCGTGAAGGGAGAGATTCGAGCCCCTTTGAGATATTCCTGATCAGCCCCATCTCGAACTCGTGCCCGAAGTACCCGGGGCGGGCTCCTCCCAGGTTGGCCCTGCATCTCCTGGGATCTCCGGGAGAAAATCCCCTGTCTTTCACAAAAATATGGGAAGGATCAAGCGCCCGCAGCAGATCAATGATGCGGTTCACGTCATCCTCCCTGCCGGTGACCTGGAGGCCGAAGCAGGTCTCCTTGATCATCACCCCCTGTGAGATCTCGTATGCCCTGATAGCAAGATCCGAGGGTGTCATCTCCGGGGAATCGACAAAGACATACTTGGTCACGGTGCCGGCATAGCGGGGGTTGTACGTGGTCATGATGGTATCTCCCTGATGAATACAATCTCTTTCTCCTGCAACGCGGCGAGCTTCTCCAGATCGTGAACCCTCCCGATGATGTTCGTACCCTCGAATGGTTCCGAGGTAGGTCCAAACTCGCTGTTCTCACTCGTACGAACCCCTACCAGCCCGGATCCCTTCCGGGAGTCGTTGGTGATGGCCAGGGCTCCGGAGGGAACATGGTCCACCGGTATGTTCTCGGGAATGATGTTCACACCCCTGGGGATTGTCGGTTTGAAGAGAAATACATCCTCAAAATTGAAGAAGAATGGGATCCTGCCCACATCATGGAGGTGAAGTCCGGTCAGATGCCGGAAGATGTCACAGGATACAGGAGCTGCGTCATCGTCAAGCTCGATATCAATGACCTTCTCCAGCGGGACCACCGCCAGATCTACGACCCCTGCAGCCAGAGTCTCCATGGTCGTGGCAGGGTCCTGGTCCACCACGACCAGGTACGGACCCTTGTGATCCCCGAGGACGCGAATTCCCCGTGCTGATGCAGTCTCAAAGGCCTTCTCCAGGGGAAGCCCGATGAGGTCGAAACGGGGTGGGTCGACCTGGATAGAGAGGATATCCCGATCCCTGGCAAGTTTCGCCAGTTCGATTCCATGCGTGACCTGCCCGGTCACGGTATGCGAGGGGATACCGGGCAGGTCCTGGATATACACGTAGACGGATCCGCCCGACCTGCCGGCGGTTCTCAGGGTGACCGCACCCTCCCGGCGAGGTTGTTTTACCTGGTACGCGACCTCCGCTCCCGCCTTTCTCTCGTCACGGATATGAGTGCTTGTCGCCCTCCCCACCACGAAATGGCCATCTTCCAGTGAGAGGAGCAGGTGTTCGATACTCTCGGCGGCGGCAGTGCTGGTGACCTGCTCACCATTATACCCATGCGAAGTGACCCGCAGGAATGAGATGATCTCCATCCCGTCCTCAAGCGGGGTCTCGGAATCCATTGTGGTGAACGAACGGCTGATATCAGCCCAGTTGAGAACAGGAGATGCAGTCCCGATCTCATCACCGGTGCTCCACCGGTCAATGACACCCCGCCCACTCACTACCCTGCCGATAACTCCTCCTCCTGCTGCAGCACCAAGATCTGAAGTATGGCGGCTCCGGCAGAAGATGAGATAAGATCGCCTGGGGTCATACCCGCCGCAGCCAAGCACAAGGTCTCCCCTCTCGTACAGGGACGCGGTCCGGGATGGGGTGAATGCCGAGGAGAACGGGCCGAATGCCGCGGCGTACCTGTCCTGCCAGTGGACAGGGAGAGGGAGGTGCAACCCGGAAGAACCGAAGATGGCCTGGCCACCGGGGGTCAGCTCCACCACCACCTCTCCCGCCGTGGTGTTCAGCCGCATGCTCTCGGTCGTGGCAGATTCACGGGCTCCAGGACGGATTATCGCTACACAGCAGGCCCGATCGCGATCCGGCAGCACATCTTTCAGCCTGGCTCCCTCTCTGATCTCCAGCTTTTTCCCATCGAGCAGGAGGGTGATCATGCTCGCCCCTTCAGGAGGTGACAGCCTTGCCCATGACCTCGCGCTCTTCCTCGGTCAGGCTGGCCAGAATCTCGGCAGTCTTACCTATCTGCACGATCTTCCCGCCCCGCATCAGTGCCAGGCGATCGCAGATGTCCCGCACGAATTCCATATCGTGGGAGACCACGATGAAGGTCTCGTCCATCTCGTCGCGGGCATGGAGAATGGAGTGCTTTACATCGATCTTGGTCAGGGGGTCCATAGTCCCTGTTGGTTCGTCAAGGATCACCATCCTGGGTTCACGTATCAGCACCTGGGCAAGCGCCACCCGGTGCCGCTCCCCTTCGGAGAGCTGGCCGGGGAGGCGTTCCAATATCTCTTTGCTCTTCGCCTCGGCAAACCCCGCCATCTTGAGGGTGATGATTGCTTTTCTCATCGCCAGTTCTTTTGGAAATTCGAGGCCAATGGAATCGGTCAGATTATCGAGCACCGTGCGGTGGGGGTATAAGTCATACTCCTGGTGCAAAAGGCCGATGTAGCCCTTGGCCCTCCCGCGGTTCTCGATCCCGGGCTTGGTCATATCCACGGCATCGTCTCCGATACGGACGATCATCTCACCGGACGTTGGCTCGATGATCCCTGAAATGATCCGGGAGAGGGTGGTTTTCCCGGCCCCGCTCTTTCCTATAATCCCAAATATCTCCTTCTCCTTCACCTCGAAGGTGACGCCGTTCACCGCCCGTACCACGCCCCTGTCCACTGAGATATAGCGTTTGAAGACGTCCCTGGCGATCATGATTTCTCCACCAAATGCGGGAATCTCGAACTCTTCAGTATCGGAGAGACCTGCCATGAAGGTGTGGATCACCTCTTCGGGGGACCCGAGCGCGGTGATCTTTCCTTCGGTAAGGAGCATGGCCCTGTCAGCAACCTCCTTTATAACCTGGGAGAAGTGGGAGGTGACCACCATCCCCATATGGTTCTGCTCTGCCGCTTCGATGAGCATGGAGTGGACCAGGTGGGCAGTCTCAGGGTCAAGGGTCCCGGTCGGCTCGTCGGCAAAAAGGAGGAATGGCTCCTTCGCGAGCTGGCGGGCCAGCACCACCCTCTGCTTCTCTCCCCCGGACAGGTCCCGGGCGATATGCATCATGCGGTGGGAGAGGCGTACCTGGTCGAGGAGGTCTGCAGCACGGTTGATGGCCTTCTCCTGGGGATAACTGATGTCATCCAGGGCATGGAGCACGTTCTCGATTACCCTGTCGTTTCCATAGAGGGCAAAAGTCCTCTGGAACATGATTGCGGTGTGGCGCATGAGCCTGCGCTTGACATCCTCGTCTGTCTCATTCCACAGGTCTATCTCCCTGGCCTTGAGTGCCCCCCCGCAGGCCGGACAAGCCTTTCCTGCCATGCTTCCCACACCCAGGTGAGGGCAGGTGTCGCATACGGCTACATGGTAGATGATCCGCCCTGAGGTGGGTGGCTGCTCCACCCCTCTCATCAGGTGCATGAGCACCGTCTTCCCGGCCCCACTGCGCCCGATGATCCCCAGAACCTCTCCCTCACCGATCTCAAAAGAAATGTTGTGGAGGACTCTTTTTCCTTCAAAGTCCATACAGAGATTCTCAACGGTGATCAGCGGGTTCATTCTTATCCTCTTACTAGACAATATAGTGCTTGATGCATATTACTTTTCATCTCGCATGGTATCCTCGCCATTTGCATCAATCCTTGAGACTTTTGACAATGGCAACCACCTCGCGGACGTTCTGTACCACGTGATCGGCAGCCTGGTAGAGCTCTCGGTGCCTCTCCCCGGACTGCTCTTCGGTGAGGATGGCTATATCCGCCTTCTTCATGGCACAGATATCATTTATCCCGTCCCCGACCATCACCACGTGATCATACTCCTCCTGGAGGTCTGCAACGATCTGCGCTTTGACGGTGGGGGTGGCCACCCCGAAGACGCGGTCGCGGGGAATTCCCAGGTAATCCGCCATCTTCTCGAGTTTTGTCACTCTGTCGCCCGAGGCGATGTAGGTGGGAATCCCCATGCGATGAAGATCGCGGATGGCCTCCCTGGCACCCTCGAAGGGTCGTCCTCCTGTGGTGACAGTGAACTCTATGCCGGGGAGGCTCATGTTCACGATCACCCCGCTGTTCATGGCCACCACCGATTCCCTCTTGCACACCTGCCACACGTTCCGGATGCAGTCCTGGAGGTCTCCGATGGTGGCGTACCTGGAGTGGTAGAGGGCGCTCGCCACCTCGTCTGCGGCAAGCACTTTGCGGGTGCAGCTCACCCCGAATCCCACCTGGTGCTCTACCAGGTAGTCGGAGAGGGACATCCCGGCAGGGGTGGCGATGACCTCCCGTGAATGGACATGGATGACCACCAGTACCCGGTCGGGAGAACTGAACGTGAGCGTGACGGTCTCGATCCCGGGGAGGAGATCTCCCTTCAGTACGTCCTTCGCTACCCGGTAGGTGTGCAGCAGGGTCCCGGCACTGTCAAAGACCACGGCGATGGACATCGGAATACTATCTCCCGCATATTTATCTGCGCATAACTGGCACTAGGTACATAGTGCCCACGATGCTAGCTGATACCGCAGAGAAGATAAAGCGCATGGAAATCCGCGGGGCAGGAAGGATTGCCAGGGCAGCAGTCACCGCCCTCGAGGACCACTCCTCGTCCCTTACCCCCCGCAGCCTGCCGGATTACCTGGAGAAGATGGACGAAGCGGCCGCCCTCCTCCTCGCCACCCGTCCCACCGCGGTATCCCTCCCGAATGCCATCCACACGGTGATGTCTGTCCTCCGGGAACCATATACCGACGTGAAAGAGGCGGAAGATGCATTCCGGGAACGATGCAGGGCTTTCATCACTACGTCTGAACAGGCGGTACAACGGATAGGGGAGATAGGTTCACGACATATCAGAAACGGTGACGTACTCCTTACCCATTGCAACTCCGAGGCGGCACTGGCATGCATCCTGGAGGCGAAGAGGATGGGGAAGGAGATCTCCGTCTTTGCAACTGAGGTCCGACCCCGAAACCAGGGCTATCTGACGATCAGGACCCTGGACCAGGCGGGGATCCCGACCAGTTTCATCGTAGACTCTGCGGCTAGGTATTTCATGAACGAGGTCGATCTGGTGGTGGTGGGTGCAGACGCAGTCTCGGTGAATGGTGCGGTGGTGAACAAGATCGGGACCTCCCAGATAGCGCTCGCCGCACACGAGGCAAGGACCCGTCTGATGGTTGCAGCGGAGACCTACAAGTTCGCCCCAAGAACGATACTCGGAGAGTACATCGAGATCGAGGAGCGGGATCCCGGAGAAGTGCTTGCCCGCGACCTTTCCGGACAGTTCTCCCATGTCAAGGTCAGGAATCCCGCATTCGACGTGACACCCGCAGAATACGTGGATCTAATCGTGACCGAAGCAGGGGCGATACCACCGCAGATGGCCTACCTCATCATCCGTGATATCCTGGGATGGGAGATCGGGGAGTGCTCCCCTGGTGTGGGGTCGCGCCAGGATACGGGGCGAGGGCCATGTTGATGTTCCATTCCCCTGGCGAAGCGAATGGTTGAAAGAATGCGTAATCATACACTCTACAGACTGTATTTGACAGCCACCGTGCATACCTGAATGAAAAGGAGATCACTGGCATGGAGTTACACTTTACCAAACTGCAGGGGAACGGGAATGATTTCATCCTCATAGATGAGTATGAACGGATCGCTATCCCTGACGAGATGAAGGCCCAGTTCGCCATGCTGTACTGCGACCGCAGGTTCGGCATTGGTGCGGACGGGGTGCTGTACCTGTCCCTCTCAAAGAATGCCGACTTGAAGATGCGCCTCCTGCAGCCGGATGAGAGCGAGGCCGAGATGTGTGGGAACGGTATCCGCTGTTTTGCCAAGTACGCTCATGATAGCGGATATGTCCGAGATTCCTGCACGGTGGAGACGCTTGCCGGGATCATCCCTGTTGAGATGGCCTATAGGGACGACCTCTTCTCTGCGACCAGCGGGATGCCGGAGCCGAAGTTCCTCCGAAAAGATATACCCGCGACCGGTGAGGGGGAGTACAGGGAGAAAATCAACGGGTTCGACGTATATGCGGTCAACACCGGTGTCCCCCATGCCGTCATCTTCACCGATGCGCTGGACTCGGTGGATCTCGCAGAGGCAGGACCGAAGATCCGGAGGCACCCGACCTTCCCGAAGGGAGCGAACGCAAACTTCGTGGAACGATCGGACGCCGATTCGCTGCGGATCCGGACCTACGAGCGGGGCGTCGAGGAGGAGACACTCTCCTGCGGGACCGGGGCAACCGCGGCCGCGGCAGTGGCCCACCACCTGGGCTATGTGGGATCCAGGGTGGAGGTCGAAACACGGGGAGGTCCGCTCACCATCTTCCTCGAGGGGGAGACGAAGATGGAGGGGCCTGCCACAACGGTCTTTGCGGGGACGATTCTTTTTTAACCCTCTTCTCTCCGCTTTCCCGATTTTGAGACCGCGGCACCCACCAGCCAGGCGATAAGCACAGCGATGTAGAGGACCCCGCATATGGCCTCGAACTGCACCAGCGTCCTGGCGGTGGCGTTCAGGGGGACCACGTCACCATACCCAAGGGTGGTCAGGGTGCTGAAGCTGTAGTATATGTAGTCAGAGAGGGTGAGGAGGCCGTTCGAATGTCCAACGGGATCCGGGTAGAATGAACCCGGAAAGAGGGATCCAAGGATATAGCACGCCATCCCGAACGTGATCCCCATCAGCAGGTACACGGTGATCCCCCCGAACACGGTGTCCAGGCGCACCTGCCTTGAGAGGAGGACCGAGTGGAGGATGGTGACAGTCACATAGACAAAGAAGAGGATGGAGGAGCCATCAGCGACCAGGGAGAGGGGGTACGATCGAAATCCCGCTGAAAGCCAGCCGGTGACAAGCGGAGTGATGGCCAGGATGAGGGCCACCAGGAATTTCATCCGTGTGTCGCTGACCGCATAGACTCCCATGACCAGGACCAGGGAGGTGAGGATGCGGAGCAGCCATTCCCCCAAGACAAGCTCCTCGATGACAGGGTAGAGGATGAGAAGGACCACAATGCTTGAAAGGAGGAAGAGGAATTTGTTCTGCTCCCGCCACGCCATGAAGCGGAGGAATCTCTGGTGGAGTGTGTGTACGGGTCCCTGCTGGTGCATCTCTCTTTTCAGATAGACATGGGTGAATGTATACTTTGTTCCCGTATATCCCCTTTATGTGAATGTGTGAAATTTCCCTTAACCGCCGGAAAAGGGGAAAAACACAACAAAGAGGTAATAAAGCGACACCCCGAGCATCACCACCCCTGCAGATGCGTGGATAATCCTCCGGTGCCTTGAGAACCACGCCAGGATCTCCTGGCTGCGGGTCCCGGAGAGCCCGGCAAAGACCAGCAGGGGCAGCGACATCCCCACGCCGAACGAGAAGAAAGCGCCCAGGTTGGCCAGCAGGCCCGTCGTGGTGGTCCCTATGGCCAGGAGTGCCACCACTGCTGCGGCATTGCAGGGGAGGATGATGATCCCAAAGAAGAAACCGAGGCCGAATGCATCGAGGACCGGATGACCGCTCCTGGGAAGTGGGATCCCCCCTGTCCAGCGGCTGAAGTCCAGGTCAAGAATCAGCATGACGGAGAAGATTGCCAGGATCAGGAATACCACGGGCGAGACGATAGAGAGGAAACGGGAGAGCGAGACCTGCACCAGGGCAACGAATATGATACCCGAGAGGAGCATGGAGAGGAGGACTCCGGCCGACACCACCAGTCCAAGGGTGAACATGGAGTGCCCATGGCCGCTACCGCCGCTCTTCCCGGCCAAAAAAGAGAGAAACCCGGGATAAAGGGGGATAATACAGGGGGACCCGACCGGGGCATAGACCCCGGCAAGAAAGGCCATCCACCAGGCGGAAAAGATCTCCACGTCTCAGCACACCGCCAGGGAGGATGAGAGCGACGAGGAGGACTTGATTCCGGTGGCCAAGAGGCGGGCACTCCCCTCATGGCAGATCACCATGACCGGCGCCGAGGCAGGGTTGACCACCACGGGGCCGAAATGATCCATGAGGGACCCGGTCATTTCAGGCGGGGAGAGTACATAGTAGCCCGAGAAACCGTTCTTCTGGATATGGCTCTTCAGGACATCAACCTCCTCTTTTGGGTCAATGTCAAGACCGATGACCACCACGCTCTCGCCAAGGGACTTTTTGAGCGCGGTGATCTCCTTCTGCTGCAGCGTGCAGATGGGGCAGGAGACGGTGAAGGTATACAGGATTATCGGTTTCCCCGAGAGGGAGGCCACGCTGAACTTCTCCCCGGTCTGCACGTCCTGGAGTTCCACGGTTCTCCATGCATCGTCAGACCCGGTCCCTTCCGGGACAAAGGGGGCGGTCCCGGTGCATCCTGCGAGGAAGAGCGTGCAGCATGCGGCAAGGATCAGCATGGTCAGTGGGAATAAGGAGGCCAACTTCAGCCTTTTCATACCAGTACAGCTTGAAAATCCCTGTTAAATATCTTCCTTCTTCAGGATATGCGGTGGGTTGCAAGCCCGGATACCGTCGCTGGTGATCTCGAAGTCGAACCATGCGCCCGAAGGCAGTGAACGGTGCTTGACCAGGGTTGCACGGCGGAGGCGGTCCCTCCTCTCAAGGCGGATGACGGTCTTTGAGAGATGTTCGAGGGCGATTCCCCCCAGACCTACAAAGACGTTCCTGCTGGTGTCGGTGTAGACCTGGTTCGAGATGAGGACGGGGATCCGGTAACGCCTGGCATACCCGAGTAGCATCAGCACCTGCCCGGTCAGTTTCTGCATGGCGTCTCTGCCCTTCTCGAGCTGGCTCCGGTAGAGCCCGGTTGCAGAATCGACCACAATCAGGCCCGCCCCGCCCCGCAGCATGGTATCAAGGCCCCTGACCATCACCCCCTGCTGGGTGAAGTCCTCGGGCTCGTAGAGATAGAGGTTGGAGGCGAGTTCCTCTGCTCTTTCACCCGCTATCTGCCGGAACCTGTCTGCCGAAAAGCCCTCGCTGTCAAGGAACAGGACCCTGCTTCCTGCACGGAGTGCCGAGACGGACGCCATCACGCAGAGCGTGCTTTTCCCGCTCGCTGGCTCTCCAAAGACCTGGGTGATCACTCCGGGTACAAGGCCGCCGCCAAGGATGTCGTCGAGTTCCCTGGACCCGGAGGAGAGGAGAGCAGCGGTCATACAGTCTTCCTGCCTATGGTCTTCCAGGCCTCTTCTTCTGCCATCCGGGCGACCTCACGGGCATGGACGGAGCACGCCTCTGCCACTTCCCGCACCCGGTCGGATTCCGCCTTCACGGAGAAGACACTTCCATCCAGCAGGCCGCATTTCACCGGGATCTCCCAGTTCCTGCCGCAGACCT
Organism: Methanolinea sp.; assembly: GCA_025453675.1. Classification (GTDB taxonomy): domain Archaea; phylum Halobacteriota; class Methanomicrobia; order Methanomicrobiales; family Methanospirillaceae; genus Methanolinea_A. Next base: position 3,677 of record JALOPW010000007.1, on the reverse strand, counting down.
GGACGGTGACCATCCGGGTCTCTCTCCCGGCAACAAAGCGGTGCACACTGGGCAGGCAGCGCACTCCGAGTGTACCCGTACCGGAAGCGAGCTCTCTTGAGAGCCTGCCGGAATCCTCCGGGAAGCAGACCACCCGCACCAGATACCCCGGGCGCCCCTTCTTCATCGTGCAGGGGATGGCGCACACATCACGGGCACCCGATGCCATCAGCCTGTCCATGCACCCGGCAAGCACTTCCCCGGTCACGTCATCCACATTGGTCTCCAGGATATCCACTTCATCTCCGGCCGGTGTTGATCCTGTCTCCAGGATAGATGCCCGGAGCACGTTGGGGATGGTAGGATGGTCCCGATCCCCGGCCCCGTAACCGGTGGATACCACCACCCCCACGGGGGGAGCACCCTGTGGAAGCGTGGTAAATTCAGAGAGGAGTGCAGCTCCCGTAGGTGTGCAGAGTTCGCCATCTTCGTGTGTCCCATACTGCACCTGGAGGCTGGATCTCTGGAGAATGGCCAGGGTTGCCGGTGCGGGTATTGGATAGACTCCGTGAGAGGTACTGGCCATCCCTCCTCCGAGGGAGAGGGTGCCGACGGCCACCGCGTCAACGGCAAGCGTGTAAAGTGCGGTACAGGCGCCAATGACATCGGCGATGGCATCGTCTGCCCCCACCTCGTGGAAGTGGGGGCTCTCACCGTGAACTGAGGCCTCACCCGACGCAATCCTCTCAAATACCCTGCAGGCCATTGCAATGGCCTCCGCGGGCGCATCAGCGCCTTTTACCCGTGTCAGGACCTGGGAAAGTGACCGCTGTACCACCGGTGCCCGGGTATCCACCCCGATTGCGCAAATCCCGGCCCGTTTCACCTCCTGGATGACGGGTTCGGCCACCACCGATCTCATAGCTCTGGATACCAGGGCGGCATCCGCTCCCAGGTGCAGGAGTGCCCCGCAGACCATATCCCCCGCAGCCCCCCGGAAGGGATCAAAGACCAGGACTCGCATACGTACTTATAAATCCCAGCGTATTGCACCTTTAAATTAATGCCTGAACTCCATCTGAAGGTTGACAGCGCGTATCCGGGCGATCAGGGCGGCGGAAAGGCGAGGCTCGACCCAGAGACCATGCTTTTTTTGAAGATCTCCCCCGGTGACATCGTAATGGTGGAAGGGAAACGCCGTACCGTTGCAAAGGTATGGCGGTCTCTCGTGGAGGACTGGAACCAGAACAAGATACGGATCGATAATTTCACCCGGATGAATGCCGGGGTGAGCATCGGCGATACCGTCAAGATCTCCCGGGTGCAGGACGAGATCGAGGCAAAGCGGGTGGTTCTGGCACCCCCGGAGGATCTGCCCCGGAATGTTCCCATCAATATCACCCCCCATATCGTGAATGCCCTCATCGACTATCCTGTGGTGAAGAACGACCTCGTGCCTCTGTCAAGCGGACTGCCCTTCCTGCAGACCCAGTTCGTGCCATTCAAGGTGGTGGAGATCGAGCCGGAACAGGCGGTGATCATCACCAAGAACACCCACATCGAGTTCTCTGAAAAACCGGCACCCGGAGTGGAGGGGGTAAAACGTATCTCTTACGAGGATATCGGGGGGCTCAAGGACGAGTTGCAGCGTGTACGGGAGATGATCGAGCTCCCCATGCGTCACCCCGAGCTCTTCCAGAAACTGGGGATCGAGCCTCCCAAGGGGGTGCTCCTCTTCGGGCCCCCGGGGACGGGAAAGACTCTCATCGCAAAAGCAGTCGCAAGCGAGAGCGGGGCCCATTTCATCTCTATCGCCGGCCCGGAGGTCATCTCAAAGTACTACGGGGAGAGCGAGCAGAAGCTGCGGGAGATCTTCGACGAGGCCGAGCAGAATGCCCCCTCCATCATCTTCATTGACGAACTTGACTCCATCACTCCCCGGAGAGAGGAGGTGACTGGGGAGGTGGAGCGGCGGGTGGTTGCCCAGCTCCTGACCATGATGGACGGGCTCGAGGAACGTGGTCAGGTAGTGGTGATCGGGGCCACAAACCGGGTGGATGCCATCGATCCTGCCCTGCGAAGACCGGGACGGTTCGACCGGGAGATCGAGATAGGTGTCCCCACCGAGCCCGACCGCATCGAGATCCTGAAGATCCACACCAGGGGGATGCCGCTGGCGCCCGAGGTGAACCTTGAGATGCTGGGCCAGCAGACCCACGGCTTTGTGGGTGCGGATCTCGCCGCCCTCGCGAGGGAGGCAGGGATCCGGGCTCTCCGCCGCTATCTGCCGGAGATCGATCTCGACGAGGAGGAGATCCCCCAGGAGGTGCTGGATAAGATGGAGGTCTATGCCGGGGACTTCCGCGATGCACTCCGGGATGTCAGCCCCAGCGCCATGAGGGAGGTGATGCTCGAGGTCTCACACGTGACCTGGCAGGACGTGGGGGGGCTTGAGGAAGCCAAGCAGGAGATACGGGAGGCCGTGGAGTACCCCCTCACCGAGAGGGACCGCTACGAGGAACTGGGCATACGCCCTCCCCGGGGGGTGCTCCTTTACGGCCCTCCGGGGACGGGAAAGACCCTGATCGCAAAGGCGGTGGCAAATGAGAGCGGCGCCAATTTCATCGCCATCCGCGGGCCGCAGCTCCTCTCCAAGTGGGTCGGGGAGAGCGAGCGGGCGGTCCGGGAGATATTCAAGAAAGCCCGCCAGGTGGCCCCGTCCATCATCTTCTTCGACGAGCTGGATGCCCTGGCCCCCACCAGGGGGGGCGAAGTGGGGAGCCACGTGATGGAGAGCGTGCTCAACCAGATCCTCACCGAGATCGACGGGCTCGAGGAACTGAAAGACGTGGTGGTCCTGGGTGCCACCAACCAGCCCATGCTGGTGGACCCGGCACTCCTGCGGGCAGGGAGATTCGACAGGCTGGTCTACATCGGGGAGCCGGGAATGGAAGACAGGGTGCATATACTGTTCATCCACCTCCGGGGGATGCCGGTTGAGGGCTCTACACTGGAGAGCCTTCTTGATTCCCTGGAAGGCTTTGACGAGGGAGCCCTGGAAGAACTGGCCGAGGTGATCGGGAAGGAAAGGACCATCACGCCCGAAGATATCCGGAATGCCGCGGCAGGAATTCATGTATCCGGGAAAAGCCCGCTTTCAAGGCCCCAGCGCCGCAAGTACCTGGTCGAACAGATGAATTCCCGGCATCTGAAGATGTCTGACGAGGCTATCGAATCGCTGGTACGCGGGATCGCGTCCCGCACCGAGGGCTACGTTGGCTCCGATCTGGAAGCCCTCTGCCGGGAGGCCGGTATCTTCGCGATGCGGGAAGGGGCACGGCAAGTGACGCCACGTCACTTCGAGGCAAGCATCGACAAGGTCCACCCCACCATGAACCCCCGGTTAAAGGAGTATTACGAGAGGATCCGGCAGTCTTTCAAGGGAGGGCTCCCCAAAGAGATCCAGCCCCCTGAATACCAGTGAAGGGAGAAGAAAAGAGGGCGTTTATTACGAATACCCGACTATTTTTTAAAGAAGAGCCCTCATGCAGAACATTGCCGCCTTCCTGGACAACCATGCCCTTGAGCCCTCTCCCTCTGCCCTCGTATGGCCGACGAAGGGTGCCTGCTACACCTATCGGACCCTCCTTGATCACGTGCAGAGGCTTGCCTCAGCCCTGGTCGCGAGGGGGATATCC
>JALOPW010000048.1 GCA_025453675.1 Methanolinea sp. | reverse complement strand
GGAGAGAATACGATTAATTCACACTGTTTTCTGCCTCTTTCCATTTCCCTGACCCCGGGAGCTCTCTCAAACCTGCATTCGGAGACCGCATGGTCGCCAAACGGCTGATAAGTGGGGTCTTCTCCTTGATATTGTGAAATTTCTTTACCGATACATGTCCCGATCAGCACTGCCCACAGGCTATCGTGTGGATGGGGGAAGGCCGGGAGGGGGGATTCTCCCCCGTCCCGTCTACTTAACCTAGTTTTACGATAATTCTAAAAAACAGACCGCACTCTCCACCATGACACTCGTGGGGCTCCGCACCGCCGTTGCAGTATCCCCTCAATGCTATAGGATCCATGAATGGCTTGGGACTCCTCAAGCGAAATGTTCCCCAGCCTACCCTGCCCAAGGACTATCCTCATCGCAGGGGGAGGTCTAGAGAGGGATTCTCCCCCGGTAGATAAAACCCGGAATATTATCGACCGAATGATCTACTAAAGTCAATTACATCACCTTTCAATATATATCATGCACCTTGCTGATTCCGATAGAACCGATTGACTGATGAGAGTGATAAGGTTCCTTTCACTGCTACAAATGCCGCCATACCCCTTAATAATATGAGTGAGGTGGGAGTAGAATCCAACCATTTTTTTTCTTTTTAAATTGATGTATGCTCATAATTTGACAGCTAATGAATAATTGGCCACATTTGAATTTTAAATAAATTATTTCTGTTGGAGACCAAAGTCGATGCCGATTTGATAACATTGATCTCCCGGATTGAGAATGAATGAATAATTTGATGTTGGCTGTGTCACCACCCAGCCATTAGGAACAATCACTTCCACTTCGTAGTTATGAGCTGGTGAATGTACAAGACCTGTAAAAGTATATGTCCCAGAAGGTCCGGTCGTGGTACTCACCCATGCTGACCATTGGGCCTGGCCTTGGTTCGACCGGAACCGATATTGGACCGTCCAACCAGCCAAACCATTGTTGTTCTGATCATTGTATACCTTTCCGCTTATTGTACCACACGCAGGAATTGGTGTGATAGTCGGACTCACCGTTCCCCCTCCTCCAATCGCCAATCCCTCCTTGTAGACCAGCAATTTCGCATTCTCATCCACTAAACGAAGGGTGAGCGATCCAGGAGGCAGAGGGGTGAGGGCCTTTCCCGTCATATTGTCTGTTGCCCGGAACCCGGAACTACTATTATATATAAACAGCGTCTGCCCGGGACTGAAGGTCTCCACACCGGGGTCGGGAGTCACACGATACGATGCAGAACCGGTCTCCACGTAAATCCCCAAGGCATACTGGACGCCATCACCCTTTTGCAGGAATGCCTGATCCCCTCCCCTGGAGTAGAGGCTGATAACCTGCTGCTGCCCACCCACGCCACTGACATTCACCACCTCCACCCTGGGAGGGATGTAAGCGGACTTCGGCTGTAGCACTATAACGCCGAACACAATGCTCCCGATGATGATGGCGAGGACGATGACAAGGGCCACCATGAGGATGGATGCGATCACCTCGTTGACACCGGCATCCTGCTGCCTGTTCATATGTATACCTGCGAGAGGTGACTGATAAAACCGTTCGTTCTCCTGAAAGGTGGTATTGAAGCGCACGACTCCCGGTTCCTGCGCCCGGGCCTACCCAACTGTTTATATACTGTCCGGGGGCATTTATAAACATGAAGGTCAAGCCAGAGGACTCTCTCAAGATTGAAAATATCGTTGCCTCAGCCAAGGTCACCGATTACCTGGATCTCCCCGCCCTGGCCTCCCAGATCAAAGATGCTGAATATAATAAGAAGCGGTTCCCAGGGGTGGTCATCAGGATGCAGAATCCGAAGATCGCCGCCCTGGTCTTTGGTTCCGGCAAGGTGGTGCTGACCGGGGCAAAGAGCATCGAAAGCCTCTCAGAAGGGCTGGAGATCCTCGGGAATCTCCTCCGGGGATTGAACATCGATATTCCGAAGAAACTGAGTTACAAGATCCAGAACATCGTTACCTCCGCTGATCTCGGCTCAGGCATCAACCTGAACAAGATCGCGGTGGGGTTCAACCTCGATCGCATCGAGTATGAACCCGAACAGTTCCCCGGCCTCGTGTACCGGCTGGAGAACCCCAAAGTCGTGGTCCTCCTCTTCGGCTCCGGGAAGCTGATCATCACCGGCGGCAAGGAACCCGAGGACGCCCGGAAGGCCGTACAGAAGATCCTCACCGATCTCAAGAATCTGGGCCTGCTCTGATATCAGGGCTCGGTCCCCCATCTTTCATCTTTTGCATTTTTTAATACTATATAAATAATAATAATCTTTTTATATATAATATGTAAATAACATAAGAAGAAACGGTGCACACCATGAAATCCAGAAATGTCATGTATTTCACCCCCAGGGAAGAGGAGTTTGCCGATCTCCTGGTGCAGATCGGGTTGAAGAAGAACGTGGCAAAAGTCCTGGTCTACCTGGCCCATACCCCGGAGGCCACGTCGAGGGACATCGAGCGGGGCACCGATCTCCGCCAGCCGGAGGTGAGCATCGCCATGGCTGCCATGATAGATCAGCATTGGGTGGAGAACAGGGAGACCAAGGCCGAGAACAAGGGAAGGCCGGTGAAGATCTACAAGCTCTCCCAGCACATCGGCGAGATCATGGACAGCATCGAGAAGGAGAAGCGGGCTGAAGCCACCAACCAGCTGAACCTGATCCAGCAGCTGCGGGACTATATCCCCTGAGCCCTCCTTCCTAAAACCACCCGGCAGCCCCGTTCTTCTCCGACCACTAACGTAGTCTTTTCCATATAGCGGCAGAAGAGGCCGCATTCCACCACACCCGGCAGCGCGGTGAGCTGCTCCTCGAGCCTCACAGGGTCCGGGATCTCACCGAACCGGCAGTCCAGAATATAATTTCCGTTGTCGGTGATCACCGGACCATCCTTGGCTTTCCCCTCCCGGACACGCGGATCCCCGTCTAAGGTTCGGATAGCCCTCATCACCGGCGTGATGGCGAAGGGGATCACCTCGACCGGTACCGGGCCGGATAACACCTGCACCAGTTTCCCCGGGTCAGCCACGATGACCAGGTGTTTTGCTGCATCGGCCACCACTTTCTCCCTTGTCAGTGCCGCCCCCCTCCCCTTGACCAGGCGCAACAGGGGATCGACCTGGTCCGCCCCATCAATGGCAAGGTCCGGGCTGGGGTGGTCATCCAGGGTGGTCAGGGGTATCCGAAGCTCCCGGGCCCGCATGGCGGTCTGGTGGGATGTGGGAATCCCTGCAACGAATATCCCTTCTTCCCTGATCCTCACCGACAACCTGACCATGGCATGGTAGGCCGTCGAACCTGTACCGAGCCCGAGTATCATCCCGTTCTTCACCAGATCCGCCGCATAATACCCGGCATCCCTCTTGGCACGGTCAGCAGAAGGCATGGGTCATTCCCTCCCGCCGGGCCCGGAAAAGAGTGCACGCAGCGCCGGGCCCGCCCCCGGTGCGGTGCAGTCCAGGGTGATAGGGGTAAGCGAGATGTTGCCCTTCCGGATGGCATGCACATCCGTCCCCTCTCCCGCATCATCGATAAGGGGGCCGTTTATCCAGAAGTAGGGCCTCCCACGGGGGTCCAGCCTCTTCTCCACCCCTGTGGCAAAGAGTTTCTCCGCGAGGCGTGTCACCTCGTACTCCCCCTTCACTACTGAAGGGATGTTCACGTTGAGGACGTCCGCCCCCGGCGGAAACTTCCGCTCCAGGAAAGTGCTGCAGACCTCCCTTATCACCCGCTTTGACTCCTCGAAACTCTGCCCGTGATGACGTGGGTCATCGAACTTGTCCCCCTGGTCCTCCACCTGGAGGGAGAACGCGATGGCAGGGGTCCCCTGGTTGGCCGCTTCAAGGGCCGCACCGACGGTCCCGGAGGTCATGATGGACTCAAACGAGAGGTTCTCCCCGATATTGATCCCGCTCACCACCATCACCGGGTGGAGGTCCAGGGCATAGAGCCCTATGATCACCGCATCCGTCGGCTTTCCTCCCACTGCCCAGGCCCGGACCCCGTTCATCTCCACCTCGTGGGCCCTGATGGGCTCGAATATCGAGATGGAGCGCCCGACCGCACTCTGCTGCGTCGCGGGGGCCACCACCGTCACCCGGGAGATGGGAGAAAGGGCTTCGTAGGCAGCCCACAGGCCGGCAGAGTTGATCCCATCGTCATTCGTGAGCAGGATATGGGGTTTCATGGTCACCATCCCATTGGGGGAGCAATGAGAAATAATTGACCGATCGTCAGGCTCATCTGACCTGTCGACCCATTCTGTATGATGAAGGCACTCCTGGTCGAGTATACCGTATTCCATGATCCCACCCTCGCCCCCGAAGGCGAGGCCATGCTCCGGGTGCTCAAAGAGAGCTTCTCGCGGTGCGGATACGAGGTTGTCACTCCTGAATCGGGCGACCTCCTTGATGAGATCCGGAGGCTGGCCCCTCTCTGCGATGTGGGCCTCGTGATCGCCCCGGACCACCTCCTCTTCCGGTTCACTTCTGTGCTGGAGAAACTGACCCATAGCGTGGGGTGCGGGAGCATGAATGCCGCCCTCTGTGCCGACAAGGTCCGGTGCGGCCAGGTCCTTTCCAGGCATGGCATCCCGGTCCCCGGATCGAACCCCTCCTCCGAAAGAAAAGTGGTGAAACCAGTCCTGGGCTGCGGGTCGGTGGGGGTGCGCCTCACGGATGCGCCACCAGGGGATGGGGAGTATGCCCAGGATTACATCGAAGGCGAGCACCTCAGCGTGAGCCTGGTGGGGAGCAGGGTGATCGGGAACGCCTGCTCATTCTACACCGGGAAGCCCCCCCTCCTGCTGGCCGTGAACCGCCAGGATATCTCCATCGGGGACGACGGACGGTTCCAGTATCTCGGCGGTGAGACCCCTGTCTCGCATCCCAGGCAGGAAGAACTCGTGGAGACGGCGGTCAATGCCGTGCAGGTCCTTGGGTGCCAGGGATACGTGGGGGTTGACATGGTCCTTGCCGACCGCTGTTACGTAGTGGACGTCAACCCCCGGATCACCACCAGCATCGTGGGGATCGCAGCCTGCATGCAGGAGGAGATCGCCGATATCCTGGTCCAGGCATCGAAGGGCGCGGGCCCCGATGCAGTGCACCTGGAGGGCAGGGTGCGTTTCGACAGCAGGGGAAGGATTGAGCGCCTGTGATAGGGATCGACATCGGCGGGGCCAATGTAAAAGTGGTGACAAGGGAGGGGGTGGACACCATATACTGCCCGCTGTGGGAGGGAGCACCCCTCGGGGAGATCCTCTCGCGATACCACATCGGCGACGATGACGATACGGCCGTGGTGATGAGCGGGGAGCTTGCAGACTGCTTCCGCACCAAGATGGAAGGGGTGGCATGGATTGTGAAGACTGTGCAGAAGGTCTTTCCGAAAGCGCTCTTCTACGGGACCGATGGGCAGTTCCATGACTCCCCTGTGCCTTCCCTCGCGGCAGCGAACTGGCTCGCATCTGCCGCTTATCTTCGCACACGCTATCCGGATGGCCTGCTGGTGGATATGGGGAGCACCACCACTGACATCATCCCGCTCCATTCCCCCGCCTCCCTGCATGGACTGACCGACCTCCAGAGGCTGCAGAAGGGTTACCTCCTCTACACGGGACTCCTGCGCACCACCATCCCCGCGATCATCCGGAGCGTAACCCTCGGGGGGAGCGTGACCCCGGTGAGTGCGGAGTATTTTGCCGCCAGCGCGGATGTCCACCTTGTGCTTGGGCATATCAGCGAGGCAGACTACATCTGCGACACCCCGGACCGGAAGGGAAAAGACCGCATCTCCTGCCTCAGGCGGCTGGCCCGCGTGGTCTGCGCCGACCTGGAGGAGATCGGGGAGGAGGGTGCAGTGCAGATAGCGGCAGCGTTCTGGGACGAGCAGCGGGGAATGATACAGAAAGCCGTATCCAGGGCAGGGGACATGCCCGGGGCGGATCATATCCTCACTGCCGGCATCGGGTCGGGGCTGCTCTCCACTACCCTGGGTGGCAGGGATCTCTCCACAGACCTCGGTCCCGCCGCCGATGCCCTCCCCGCCCATGCCGTGCGGGAGGTGCTGCGACGAAGCCGTGGGCTTTGAGCCTCATCCTTCTGGCAGGCTCCATCCTCGTGAGCGCAGCGTTCTACCAGGCAGGCCTGCCGTTCTTCTTCCTCTTCCTCGCAATTCCCCTCATCCCATTCCTCTCCCGGGAGAAGACAGTAAACTCACGGTGCCTGCATCCCCATGAGGGACAGGGTCATCAACGACTGGGGGATGGAGAGCCCGAAGATCCCGGTGACCGGGATGACCCCGAAGTCCCGGCGGGAGTAGTTCCTCACCGTGCCCCGGTCCACCACCAGGGAGAGATCCCTCACTACCCCTGCCACCCGGGAGGCGGGCATCTCCTTCGAGAGGATGACGCAGAGGTCCACGATGGGTGAACCCATGCGGGTGTCGGGGTAAAAAGGAGCCCTGGCAGAGGAGACCAGGCCGCATTCCCGGCAGGAGAACCGCTTCACCATCACATTGACGGGCCTTGTGCCGCTTTCATCTGCCAGGACGGCAAATCGTCGCTCTTTCACGTCGTATCCAGTCACTTCGCCCCCGCATGAAGGGCACCGGTCAAGGCTGGCGAACTCCTTTCCCTCGAGACCGAGGATGCCGGCCTGCACAAGGGCCGTCAGCATCGGGGGAACCAGCGGCCTCCTCACCTGCGCATCCCTCCATGCGTGAGGAACAGCACAATATTATTCACTTTTTCACCTTTTCCGATGAGATTTATCAAGTGTTTGTAGCCTGGCCATTCCTGGCAGCATACACCTACCCACCAATATTCATCAAATTCTTCATTGTTAAACATTATTGTTAAATACCGACCTCTCCGATATCTCTGTGTTCGAGGTTATACCATGGACATGAAGTATGTACAGACCACCTGCCCCTATTGCGGGACAGGATGCACATTCAACCTCGTGGTGAAGGAGGGGAAGGTCATCGGGACCGCTCCCTACCACCGTTCCCCCGTGAACGAGGGGAAGGTATGCCCGAAAGGGACCTACGCCCACGAGTTCATCAATGCCCCCGACCGGCTGACCGTGCCGCTGATCAAGAAGGACGGCAAGTTCGTAGAAGCGAGCTGGGACGAGGCAATTGACCTGATCGCAAAGAAGTTCAAGCAATATAAACCCGACGAGTGCGCCTGCCTCTCATCGGCGAGGGTCTCGAACGAAGAGAACTACGCCATGATGAAGTGCGCACGCGGGGTGCAGAAGACCCGGCACATCGACCACTGTGCGAGGCTCTGCCACGCGTCGACGGTCGCAGGGCTCGCCTCTACGTTCGGCTCGGGTGCCATGACCAACTCTATCGGGGACATCGCCGAGTCCAAGTGCGTCTTCATCCTCGGGAGCAACACCTTTGAGCAGCACCCCCTG
>JALOPW010000047.1 GCA_025453675.1 Methanolinea sp. | reverse complement strand
GCTCTTTCCTGCGGGGGCGACGCGGGGGTAGTCCGGAGGGGGTGGGACCCCCTCCGGTCCGGTGGGATTGGTGAATCAGCAGGATGAAGTTCGCAGGGTGCAGCAAGCCGCAACCCTCCGGGTCCCGGGTGAGCCACTTCCTGCGGGGCGACGCTGGAGGTCATCAAAGAGCGCCTCGCTCGGGAACTCGTAGAATTGGGGGTGCAGCCCTCGCGGAGTCCCCCTCACTGAATCCGATACCTGAGCAGGGCGGCCACGCCCCCAAGCGCCTCGAGCCGCTTTCCCGGGTCGAATACCGATGAGAGGACCACGATTCTGGCATTCTGGAGTTCGGCCCTGTCCAGGAGGTGAACGATGCCTTCATCCCTGAGGAGCGAGTCAGCGACCAGCACCTCTTCAACCGCCCCATAGTCTATCGCTTTCAGGACCTCTCCCCTCCCGTACGCGGCAGGGAGGTCCTTCGAGATGCGCATGAGAAGTTCATCCATGGCCCGTACTTCACGTCCCAACTGTACATCCTCGTGGATCTTCTCCAGGATGCCAAGTCCGATTACCTCCTGCACCGCGCCCGCCCCGATGCGCCTTGTCTCCACCACCAGCATCTTTTCTGCGACAGGAGGGAGGTGTGACCGCAGAAACCGGGAGAAGTCATCCTTGATAAAGCCCGGACCGGAGACAACCAGCGGACCTTTCAGCTCGATGAGCTGGTCAGCAATACGGGCAAAGAATGCAGGGCGGGTGTCGGTATCTCCCCCCTTGCCGCTTCCCATGGTGATGGTGACCACGCCCTCGGGTCCGTACTGGCGCATGCGGAAGAGCTCCGCCTCCCCCTCCTCAACGGTGAGGATGTGCACCACTTCGTGAATGGAGGCTTTCACTGCCCGGTCAATCCGCTCCAGCTCATGGGGCCTCCAGCGTTTTATGACTGAAATCTCGTAACCGGGCTCGATATTGAGGGTGTGATATGCGCCAGAGTCCATGCCGTGCTCAATGGTCCCGGAGAGCCGCAGGCGGTTGGAGAATGTATGGAGTTCCACCCGTTCCACCCGGATCCCAAGCCTTACCGGCCGTTTCTCCAGCTTCTCAGGCCGTAGCTTATCCTGTGCCGAATCAACGGTGCGCAGAGTGGTCGCAAAGACCGCATCCCCCGGAGCCACCAGGTGGGAGAGGTGCCAGAGGTCGTCCACGCTCTCTGGAAAGAGGCGTATCTCCCCGAACGATCGCTGCATCTCGCAGTATTCAGCCTTCATTCTCCCTCCAGGACATCCGAACCCCCCGGTGGAACGAATGCGGCCACTGCGTCGGTATTCAGCACGCTCTTCATGCCCCGCTGCTCTTCCGGCGGGATCTTCTCTTTGAGTATCCGGAGAACCTTTTTTGCGATGTCGTTGGGCTCAAATCGCCCGGGACGAAGCTCCACCAGGGCAGAGGACCGCTTCCTGACGGAATCAGGCGGGCCGCCGATCACCCCAAGTTCCGGTTCCCTCTGCAGTCCTATTGCCACACCGAGTGGGACGTCCCGGTAATACGTCCGCTCCCCGCGGATGATGAACGAGCCCCGGCTCACGTACTCCCCTGACTCAGGGGTCTTGCTCACCTGCCCGGGGGTGACGCTGTACACATCGGCCGAGAAGTGCCCGCTCCTCCAGGCCCCAGAATAGGAGGCAGCAAATGCCGCCACTTCATCCATGTGTGCAGTCGTTCCCTTCGCAATCACCACCGAGGCCCCGTGCACATCGGCGTGGAAGAAGAGGTCGCCGCCCTCCATGTACTTCTTCACCAGCTCCTCGTTCTGCGACGCATCTCTTCCCCCCACCACCAGGACCCCGTCGCTCGTGAAGAACCAGCGGAACCGGTGATACCACCGCTTCTTCATGTAGGGGAGTGTGACGACTTTTCTCTGGGTTCGGGCGACCACCCGCTCCATGGCAGCAGACGCACCTGCTATCTTCCTCTTGAACTTTTTTACCTCCTCGTAGTACCTGGCGGCATTGGCCTCCACACTCTCCCCCACCACCAGGATGACCCGCTCCCCGAGGTCAACTTCCACCGCTCCCCGGTCAGGATACACTGCCATGACCTTGGTTGCCGGACCGCTCGCCTGCGATTTCAGGATAGCCTCGATCTCCTGCCAGGAACGGCTGGCACGAGCCTCCTGAAGGGTGTTGAGAATGTCCTGGATGAACGGGTAATTTGAGTAAATGGTGTCCACGGCCCGTTCGCAGCGGGCAATGTTCCGGTTGAACTTGGCGATCGCCGCCGCCTGCTGGACCCTGATCCGCTCCTCCCTCGATACCTTCTCCTTCCGCTCCTCGATATCCGGCCGGGAGGGGGATACAGGGGGGTAGAATGCATCGAGCGCCTCATTGAAGAGAGTATATTGGCTCCCCGCGCCGGGCTCCGCATCCAGGGGGAAGGGGAGGCAATCCTTCGCGGACATCACCGGCTCTATCCTCTCTTCCGCTCTTGCCAGGAGGGTCGTGAGAGCCGTATAGAGGTCCGGGGCGTTCACCTCGCTCGCCGGGGTCTTCTTCTCGATCCCGGAAACCCCGACAAGGTATTCTGCATAGGGCCCCCCGAGCATGGCCCCCACTGCGAGGGCCCGCACGATGTCCCTCTCATCGTTTTTGAGAAACTCTGCAAATGCATCCCGCCCCGAGGTCGCAGGCCCCGCCGGGGGAAGCTGGTACTGTGCACCCGCCACTACATCCCTCTCCTTGAACCGGTGGGTTGAGAAGGGCTGGATGATGCGATAGTCCTGGTCGCAGAGGATGATGTTTCCCTGGTCAAAGAGCTCCATCACAAGGTGATAGACACGGTCATGTTTGCCGATATCCATGATGATGATGCGCTGGATCCCGTGCTGCCGGATGTCGAGCACACGCCCTCCCTGCAGGTGCTTGCGGAGCAGCATGGCAAACGCCGGGGGATTCTTGGGTGTGGTGAAGGGGTGACCGGTAAGATGTGCCCTTCTCCCTGGCTCGATAAGCAGCTGGTGCCGGGCATGCTCCTTTCCATGCAGTCGGATAAGCATGATCCCTGATGAGACCACGTAGACCTTGTAGACCCAGAGGGGGAGCAGGCGGTTCCACTCGGTGACAAGTGCCCTCACATCGATGCCGCTCAAACCCTTGACTGTGGCCATGATATACCAAATTAGATATGGCTCGAGCACCTAAAAATAGGACTACTGGTGTTGCGATGAGTGCTGGACCCTCTGGAAAAAAGGACAAGAATCCCCGTAAGAAGACACTCATGGAGAAATACAAGGAATACCTCGAGCAGCAGAAGAGGGCCAGCAGCGCTTCGAAAAAGGACGAGGCCTCACCAAAAAAGACCAGGGAAGAGAAGCATACAGGACCATCCGACCAGGAGATTGATGCTGATACCTCTGAAGAGGTCGAGGAAGAAGCCCCCAGGAAGAAGACCAAAGAGGATAAGCAGAGAGAACATATCGGGCGCATAGAAAAGACTCTCATTGCCTGCGTACTCGGCATCATCACCGGGGTGATCTCGTTCATGGTGGTCAACCCCTCGCAGATACTGGGATTCCAGAGTTACACCATCCTCGCACTCCTGATCATGATCGCGGGCATCGTCGTGCAGCGGCACCTCTTCATCCTGCTCAGGATAGGGTCACAGAAGATGGGGATCAAAGACTGGCTCTACCAGGGTTTCATGACGTTTGCCTTCTGGTTTATCACCTGGACACTCCTGCTCACCCAGGGAGCCTGAAGAGACCGGCATTTCCATGCGCATTGCAATTGTCCACCGGGACCGGTGCCACCCCCGCAAATGTGGCACCGAGTGCATCATCTACTGCCCACGGGTACGGACTGGCGACGAGACGGTGACCATCGGAGAGGACGGAAAAGTTGTCATTTCTGAAGAACTCTGCGTGGGCTGCGGGATATGCGTAAAGAAATGTCCATTCGATGCCCTGGATATCGTCAGCCTTCCTGAGGAACTCGAGCACCCCACCCACCGCTATGGTGAGAACGGGTTTGCCCTCTATGGCCTTGCAGTCCCGGTGGAGGGGAAAGTGACCGGGATTCTGGGACCAAACGGGATAGGGAAGAGTACGGCGGTGAAGATCCTCTCCGGGCAGCTCAAGCCGAACCTGGGACTCTTCGAGCGGGAGATCGCGTGGGATGAGATCCTGAAGAAATACGCGGGCACCGAGCTCTTCGAGTACCTGAATACCATATCCCAGAAGAAGCTCAAGGTGGCGGTGAAGCCGCAATACATCGACTACATCCCCCGTGTCTTCACCGGGACCCCTCGGGACCTCCTGAAGAGCACCGACGAGCGAGGGGTACTGCCTTCCTATATACGGGCACTGAATATCGCCCCGATCCTCGAGAACGATATATCCACCCTTTCAGGCGGGGAGCTGCAGCGGGTGGCCATTGCTGCCTGCCTCGCGAGGGAGGCCGATTTTTATTTCCTTGACGAGATCACCCCCTTCCTCGACATCTACCAGCGGATGGCAGCCGCTAACCTCATCCGCGAGCTGGCCCTGCACCGCCCCATAGTGATCGTGGAACACGACCTCGCTATCCTCGACATGCTGGCCGACACCGTGCACGTGGCCTATGGAAAGCCGGCAGCCTTCGGCGTGATCACCCAGCCGAAGGGGGTGAGGGTGGGGATCAACCAATACCTGGAAGGGTATCTCCCGGAGGAGAATGTCAGGTTCAGGGACCACCCGGTGGTCTTTGACAAGAGGGCACACGCCGGTGGCTCGGACAGGTTAACGCTGCTTGAATTCCCTCGCATGAAGAAGACTTTCGACCGGTTCAGTCTCGAAGTATCCGGGGGAAGTATCCGGGCAGGGGAGGTCCTCGGGGTCCTTGGGGCAAACGGGATCGGAAAGAGTACCTTTGCACGCCTGCTGGCCGGTGCGGAGGAGCCGGATGGCGGGCCATTGGCGCTCTCCGCGCGGGTATCCTATAAACCGCAGTATATAAAGGCCCCGAGTTCTGATACGGTCGAATTTTATCTCCGCTCCTGTACCAATTCCTTTGACAGTTCCCTCTACCAGCACGACATCATCGAGCCCCTCACTCTCCGGCCACTCATGCAATCTCCCCTCGACACCCTCTCGGGCGGCGAGTTGCAGCGGGTGGCCATCGCCGCCTGCCTCTCCCGGCCCGCAGAGCTCTACATTTTGGACGAGCCCAGCGCCCACCTCGACGTGGAGCAGCGGGTGAAGATCACCCGCATGTTCCGCCACCATGTGGATGGGCGTGATGCAGCCATCCTCGTCATTGACCATGATATCTACCTGGTAGACATGATCAGCGAGCGGATCCTGGTATTCGACGGCGAACCGGGGATCCATGGGGAGGCCACCGGCCCGTTCGAGATGCGGGAAGGGATGAACCGGTTCCTCTCCCGCCTGGGCATCACCTTTCGCAGGGACAAGTCGGGGAGGCCCCGGATCAACAAGCCGCAGTCATACCTGGACCGGGAGCAGCGGGCGAGCGGTGAGTATTACTACTACACTGACAAGGAGCCGGGGGAGTGAGAACACCCACATTCCTGTTGCCCGGGTAAAGCCCCCGCAGGAAAGGGCGTTTCGCCCTGGGACCCGCGTAGGGTGGGATTTCCACGCCCCTCCTGCTTTCCTGAAGCGTCATCATGAAGGAGTGCGGTTGTTCAATCCATGAGAAAAGTTGATTGGGATCTTTGACCGGAGGGGGAGAATCCCCCTCCAGCACCTCCCCCATCTACGCGATAGTCCTTGGGCAGGGTTCTCCGGGATATAGTGAATCATGACTTCTCTCTAGCATAACCTCTATCACATTGGGTGAAGGCTCAAGCGGAGTGGGGGCACCGGGAGAGTTTGAGAGGAAGTTCGGTTATTTGACCGGCTGTCAAAAAAGGTGAGTGGGATTCCTGATGGGAGGGGGAGAATCTCCCTCCCGACCACCCCCACCCACGCGATAGCCTGTGGGCAGGGTTTTCCGAGTATACTCATGATGACATGTCTTCAGCACTCGGGTCTATCGCAGTGGGGGGGGATGCCACGGTGGCAGAGCGGAATTTCCAGGAGGATTCCGGTATAGTGCGTGCAGTCTGTTTTTAAAAAACACACGCTCACATATCCGGGAAAAACGCTAAAAAAAGGATTATTGCAGACCCTTGATGTCCCACTCGTCGGCGGGGGGTTCTGTGGCGGTCGCTGAAGGCCCCTTCCTCTTCCGCAGGAAGTAGATGATGACCACGACTGCTGCGATGACGATGATTATCAGGATGATAATCTTCATGATCAGGTCCATCGGCAATCCGCCATTTATTGGGACGGCCGTGCCAACGGTGGTGATGGCTTCCGTGGCCACCGCGGTGGGGGGTGGACTGGCCACGAAAAGGGCGAAGATGCTTGTGTGGGTGATCTTGGCACTCACGGTCCTTGTCTCGCTGCTCACGGTGGTGGGAATGTCCTCCCATGCAGAGGTGGCA
>JALOPW010000032.1 GCA_025453675.1 Methanolinea sp. | reverse complement strand
TGCGCTCCCGCAACAGGCGATTCTGATATTCGGGAAATGCTTGAGACAACTGATATGCGAGTGAGAGTATCAGCCGGTTTGGATCCCCCTTATATTCCCTGTCATAACTGCAAAAATGATACGCAGCAATCTCAGCCCAATTATCACCGATGTATGCAGAGATAGCTGTTTTTCCTGTTCCAGGATTACCGCGAAGCCAGAATACTTTTCCCCATTTATTTTGTCCATCATCGGGTTCCCTATATAACCAGTTATGAATTGTTTTAAGAAGCCAATCACGGCCACAAAACTTCACAACGTGTTCCCGGACATCCCCTCGGAAATCCAGAGGTTGAAGTAGTTTAATAAGGGTTGATTGATTTCCTTCAAAATCGATGTCATTCTGTTCAATGGCCTTGACAAGGCGAGAAAATTTGCTTTTATAGCGTTCTTCTTTTTCCCGGAAGGGAATAGAATCACAAAGATCAAGATATTGAATTCTTACAATAGAAAGAGGAGATGCCTGATGAAGTTCTACCAGCAGAACAGGGATGATATCTTTACGCAAATAGTTAGCCAAAGCCAACTCATTCAGACAAAATCCATCGGTTGATTTAGGATTATTTTGATCTTTCCTCCTCACCGAATGAGGAGTCATCAATAAAACAACTTTATTACACCAACGCAATCCATCTTCGATATAATGTTCCCAATCGCGACCTTCGCGAATTCTCTCAAGATCGAACCATACTTTAAAACCACATTTTTCAAAATCGCTTTTTAATATGACCGCATTTTCTGCATAAACATCATGTCCATAACTTAAAAATATCCGATTTTTCACATAAATAAAATTATCATTAATAGAAATATCATTCACTTTCCAGTGGTGGTTACAATTAACACAGGTATACTCGTTCTTATCAGAAAGTATTCGATCAACCTGTTTCCTACAATGGGGACAAATTACAAAAGTATTCACACTAACAATTTCATAGTTGTTGCTAAGTTTGATTAAACCATTCCCATTATGTGACAAATTTTCAGGCCTTCTTCCAGGGAGCTTCCGCTGGATGGCACTGCACTACACTTCGGTCCCCAATTGTTCCTTTCCAAACGAAGCAGTGAATAATACACCTTTAATCGGGCCGTGCTCTAAATTCTGTACAAATTATTTTTATACGAATGTTCAAAGCCCTAAAAAGCATAAATGCACCAAATTGTCGCTAATTTAAGCTTTAATTTAAAAATAAGCTCAATTAGAGCTTAAGCCCCAGCCGTGATTTGAACACGGGACCTGCTGATTACAAGTCAGCCGCTCTGCCAGCTAAGCCACTGGGGCGCCATATACTGTTGCCATCGGAGAGTGAAAAAGGTGGCGACGGAAGTAATCCGCATCGCTGCATGGGTTTGTAGTACATGGGTGATTCTATAACCCTGAATAAGCAGGAAGAGATTTCACCTGCCAGTAGCATCATCCTGATAAGAACATGTTCCGTGCGGCATTCCCGGTGCTGATTGGCATCCTGGTGAGCGTGGTGCTGGTTCCAGGATGTACCTATGTACGAACGGATTCCTCATTACCGGACGGGCAACAGGATCCCATTGTAGGCGTATGGATCTCCCGGGAATCCAGTCGCAGCACTGTCTATCGGTTCTGGGAGAACGGGACATTCGACGCCGGGTCGCATTCCGTGGATATTCACCCAAGATACATCTACCAGTATAAGGGGGAATGGAAGGTCCGCGTATCGCATGAATACGTCACCGAGGGCCCACATATCGGATATGGCGACGTGACTGCCCTGGCAATCTGGCGTGACCTGACTTTAGTGTATGAACCAACCAGCGATACCTTCTCGATACCAGTGTACCAGAACCAGGTGTTCTCCCGGCTGTCGCATGATCCCGATGCTCCACTGGACTCGCCACACGCTATTATGGGATGAAGCTCGGGCCTTGTTGAAAGAACAATCGATATGCTCATCCCTCCCTGCTCTTCACCCCTCTTTCCCATAGCGCCTGCCCCCGATACAGAATCCGGGTGATCCGATGGTACGGAATGGGGGATAATTCAGGCCCTTCCCCTACCTCCATGTACTGGGAATCGAGGGCCAGTATCCTCTCCCCGCTCACGCAGGATTCGTTCCCCGGTGCACCACGGTCAATGTAACAGACCTTGACATCGGAGAACACGAACGCCGGGTCATGGAAGCAGCGGAGCAGGATCTCGTGGCTCTTCCTCACCGCTCCTCCCACCCCAGGAGTGTCATGCGGGAAGGGTATTCCCGGTCGTGAAACACCTGGCTTGTGGCCATCCTGATGTCCGCATACCCGTCCTTCATGGGGTTTTTCCCGCTGTTGGTGTTCCGGTCCCAGCAGGGGAAGTTGCTGCTGGTGACCTCGAGCCTGATGAGGTGGCCTTTCCGGATCAGTGCCGCAGTGCTCCCGCCGTTGATGCGAAGGCCGTAGACGGTTCCCGGGGACATGAGTGTGGGATTCTCCAGTGAATCACGGTATTTTGCCCTGAGTATGCCGGAGGTGAGGTTGATTGCCCTTCCATCAGGGAATACATCCACCAGTTTCACGCAGAAATCGGTGTCCGGGACATCGGTGGCCACGAAGAGTTCCACCACCACCTGTCCTGTGATGCAGAAGGGATTCTCCCGCGGAGCAGCGGTATACACCAGCACCTGGTTGATGGATTCCGCCTGGCGCTGGTCTGCCGGGCCCATGGGAGATACGCCCGTGATGCAGCAGGACTGCCCCCCAAGACTCGGGATGGGTGAGCGGGGGTCATATACGTAGACATCGGGTGTCTCTTCACCGGGTATCTCCGGGGTGAGGGAGCCATCACCGGACAGGGAGTTGGCCCTTCCCTGGCTGTGGAGAAAGAGAGAGACAGGTTGTGCCTTCTTGGGTGGCCACTGTGAATCCTCTCTCCATGCGTTCTCCCCGAGCAGGTAGTAGCTCACCCGCGGTTCGTCCACAATGCTGTTCTCTATTCCTTTGAGCCAGAAATCAAACCAGCGCAATTGCAGGTCATCCACCCGGTTGGACGCTGCAGACCCGAGATCACAGGAACCAAGGATCTGGGTCCATGGAGAATGGTTCCAGGGGCCCATCATCAGCCTCTGGTTTGACCGTGCCTTCTTTGAGCCGGCCTGGTTTGTGAGCCCTTCGAAGAGGAGGAGATCGCCATCCCTGAAGATGTCGTACCAACCCCCGATGTGCAGGGCCGGGACCGTAATCCGGGAATAGAGCCGCTCGATACTCCAACGCTGCCAGTAGGCATCATATGACGGGTGGTCTATCCACTCAAAGAAATACGGGGCCAGCTCGTGGGCCCGGAGCAGGGGGAACGACTCCATGGGAAGCCACTGCCACCAGTCGTGCATCGATTGTATCGACTTCCAGAGCGTGGCCTCGTACCCGGAGAGCCCTTTCCGACGGGCCGTATCCGTGGCCAGGTACATCGCCCATGTCAGGTTGAAGGCCAGGGCAAATGCACCCCCGTTATAGGCCCATCCTTCGTACAACTGCGGGGTGCAGAACCCGGGGCAGATACAGGAGAGATGGGAAGGCCCAAGTGATGCGGCCATGAGCTGTGCCAGCCCCCCATAAGAGAAACCGTACATCCCTACCTCCCCCGACGACCCGGGGAGCGCTGCGGCCCATTCCACGGTGTCGTACCCGTCTTCAGCCTCATGCCGGAATGGGGAGAAGTCACCCCCCGATGCCCATCGCCCCCGGGTGTCCTGGGAGACGACAATGTACCCATGCGAGGCATACCACGAGGGGTGGGCGTAGGAGAACGTCTCGGCATGGGCTTTGTGGTATGGCTGCCGGATGAGAAGGACCGGCCAGGGGCCCTCGCCAGACGCCGGACGGTATACATCGGCAACGAGCATGGTTCCATCCCTCATCTCTGCCATGACATCCCTCTCCACCACTGATCCTGCAATCTTCATTCCCCGGTCCATGATATGATGCTCCTTTATGGTAGACAGGCACTGGCACCATATATGCACTTCCCCCACCGTGCCCGGTTATTTCATATCAGGTGCCCACGTGAGAGATGATGCAGGAACAGGAGAGGTGTACTTCAATCCTGGCCTTGTTCGAATCCATGGGAAATCCCGCCAACCTGGAGGAGATGTCCGGGTCCAGGGCATCATGACACCTTAAGCTCACTCCATGAAGGTTCTTCCCGCCGACCCGGATAGCAGCCATTATGCCCCGCTGTCACCCATCCTTAACCAGGAATGACGCACCTTTCGGTAGACATCGGGGGGAGACCCGGGATAGACTGCCGGGGATTCTGCGAGTACTGCTACTTCAAACACGTCAAAGAGACTGCCCCTTTCGGCTGCCGCTACTGCCCTCCCTACAAGAAGGGCTGCGACTACTGCAGCCGGAGCGTGAGGGAGTACTACCAGGGATTCAAAGAGCTCCGCACCATCGCCGACGACGTCCTGGCCCGCCTGCAGGTCATCCCGGATGAGGTGAGCAGGATCACCATCAGCGGGGGAGGAGACCCGAGCTGTTACCCCTGCTTCACCGACCTCGTCGAGCTCCTCTCCAGCATGGAGGCCCCCCTGCATATCGGGTATACGAGCGGGAAGGGGTTTGACGACCCGGGGGTGGCCCGGTTCCTGATCGACTCCGGCCTCTCCGAAATCTCCTTCACCGTCTTCTCGGTGCAGCCGGGACTGCGGAAACGGTACATGCATGACCCCACACCTGAGGCTTCGCTCGCAGTCCTTGAGACCTTTTGCGGGGAGATCGACGTATATGCCGCCTGTGTCGTACTTCCCGGGGTCAATGACGGGCCGGTCCTCGAGGAGACCTGCCAGTGGCTTGAGGACAGGGGAGCCAGGGGGATCATCCTGATGCGGTTTGCCAACCGGACAGACCAGGGCCTGATACTCGGGAATGCCCCCGTCATTCCCGGACAGCAGGTGCAGGAGGTGGAGGAGTTCCGGGACATGGTCACCGATCTCTCCCGCCGGTTCCGTATCAAGATCAGCGGAACCCCCCTCTGGGACCCCAGGATCGGATCCCCCTTCGCCCTTTCGAAGGAGCCGGACCTCCTGAAGAAACTCCCCCGGCTGGAGCGGAAAGCCAGCGTGATCACCGGGCGGATTGCCGCCCCCTGCATCAGGGAGATCCTCTCCTCCCGTGGCAGAGGGGCGAGGGTGGTGCCAGTAGAGAAAGACATCGCCTGCCTCATCACCATCGACGATCTCTTGCGCCTCGATCCCACATCTCTCGATCCCCTGGTGATCATCCCAGGGAGGGCCTTTGTCTACGACCGGGAGGCAGAAGAGGTGCTCTCCCGCGACGGGGTGGCCCGGACCGTGATGCGGGGGCCTGATGCCCTCACCGCCGATGCCGAGACCAGCATGGGAATGACACGAAACGAGGTGCTTGCCCTTGAAATGGACACATTCAGGGACCTCATCCTGCAGATCAACCGTTACGGCAGCACCTGATCACTGCTGCCGTCCACGATAGCATTAATACTGCCCCACCCAAAGGAGTTACAGCACTTTTGGATAGTGCTGGCAGATGTAAGTCCGACGTGCGGCAACGCACGGGCCTGTACTGCAGGCCTCTGGGATTACGGAGAGTCAGCGTGACTCTTTTCGGATTTACATTGCTTGTTCGGAGGTGAATACCACAATGGCACGAATGTATGCACGACGCAGAGGACACTCGGGATCTGTGCGGCCTTTCCGCAAGGAGGCCCCGTCCTGGGCAAACACCGATGTGGCGGCCATCGAGAAGATCATCCTGGAGCTGCGCAAGGAGGGCGTCTCCACCAGCAGGATAGGGATGACCCTCCGTGACCGCTACGGGGTCCCCGACGTCAAACAGGTCACTGGAAAGCGGATTGGACAGATCCTGAAGGAGAAAGGGTTGGAATCAGAGATCCCCGAGGACCTGCGGAACCTGATAGTAAAGGCGCTCGGGCTTCGCAAGCACCTGGGCGTGAACAAGAGCGATGTCCACAACAAGCGGCAGCTGCAGCTCACCGAGTCCAAGGTCCGCCGTCTGGTCAGGTACTACACCGGGACCGGAAGGCTGCCGAAAGACTGGAGTTACAAGCCGGAGAGTGCTGAGATTCTCCTCTCCAGATAAAGCCATGTCCCTTGACGAGGCCGCGACAAGGCTGGCCGGTCACCTCGGCCGACAGGACTTCGTGGAGGTCTATGCCCATCATGATGCGGACGGCATCGCTGCCGGTTCCATCCTCTGCATGGCCCTTCTCCGGAAGAAGATCGGCTTCAGGCTGCGGGTGCTCGCACGGGTAAGCCCTGCAGCCATCTCCCCGGATACCTCCACCCTGCTCTGTGACTTTGGGTCAGGGATCGAGGACCTCCCTGAGAGCGTGATGGTGGTTGACCACCATATCCCCTTCTTCAGAGGGGAGATGCAGGTCAATCCCCGCCAGCACCAGGTGGACGGAGACCGTGAGCTCTCCTCAGCCGGCGCCGCCTTCATGGTCGCCCAGGCTCTTGGGGACAACCGGGACCTTGCAGGCCTTGTCATGCTCGGGATCATCGGTGACGGGCAGCACCTCTCAGGCCCGAATCTCTCCATCTTCAACGAGGCTGTGGCCCAGGGGCTCATTACACCCGGACAGGGCTACCTGCTGCCGGGCAGGGACGAGCATGAACGGCTGTATGCGGCCCTCAACCCCTACCTGCACCAGGTAAGCGGCGATGAGATGGCCGTGTCGGACCTCCTGGAGACCGCCTCCTACGGAGAGGGGTTCTCCCTCGAGAGGCTTCTCTCCCTCCTGGTGCTGCGGGTCAGCCCCTTTGCACCGGTCGAGACCCTGGAGGAGATCTACGGAGCCCGGTACGATCTGGAGAGGGAGGTGATCCCGGATGCCCACTCCCTTACGGCGGTAGTGGATGCCTGCGGAAAATCAGGATTCGGCGGCCTGGCCGCCTCGCTCTGCCTCCGGTCTTCAGGCGACCTCGAAGAGGCCTGGAAGATCTCCTTCCAGCACCGGGGGAGGGTGATCCAGGCACTCAGAGCAGCCTGTGCCAAGAACCAGGCCCCGGGGTACATCGAGGTCGATGATGTGCAGGTGGCAAGTGATGTTGCCGATGCCCTCTCCCGGGACTGCCTGCAGCAGGGACCGGTGGTGGTGGCCGCACGGCATGATGAACTCTGCCATATCTCTGCCCGCTGCCCAAGGGGACTCGAGATGGACCTCGGTGATGCGGTCAGGGAGGCTGCCCTCCAGTGCGGCGGGTTTGGCGGGGGACACCGGCTCCGCGCCGGCGCTACCATCCCCTGCACCAGGCTTGAGCAGTTCCGCGCTATCCTTGAGAGGTCGGTTGCCGCATGATGGAGATAAGGGGAGAAATACGGACACGGCATACAAAACCCGGATGCGTGGCATCGGCGCTTCGGCCGGACAATCTCCAGAGCATGCAAACCGGTGCTGAAGGGGACATGGTAATCACCTGGATCCAGGGCAACTCCCTGCGATCGGTGATCGCATCGGTCGACGACTATCTCATGAACCTGGCAGTGGCGGAGGACCTGTGCATCTTCAGTCAGGTATGACCGCTGACCTCCACTTCAGGGGAAAGTGCGCAAGGTCCCCTGGGTGTTCGGGCACCGGACTGTGTGCATTGGACCCGCGTCAATCCACGCCAGGGCCAGGCCTGTATATGGAATACCGGCCAGAGAACATGGCCAGGCTCTCAGGAGAGCCTGGAAATAAAAATTACATTCATTTCACATGGTGAACACATGGCAAAAAAGAAACAGGTTGGACGGAGAGTAGAAGGCTGGAAAGCCAAGAGCTGGTATAAGGTCTACACCCCTGAGGTGCTTGGAAAGACCTACATTGGGGATACCATCTCAAACGACGCCGAGAACGTGGTCGGCAGGATCATGCAGACCACGCTCGGTGAGATCATCAATGACTATGCCCGGCAGAACGTGAAGATGAAGTTCCGGATCGCACAGGTCGCCGGGGACTCGGCCTACACCGAGTTCCTGGGCCACGAGCTGACCCGCGACTACATGCGCTCCATGATCAAGCGGCGCACATCCCGCATCGACTGCCATGTCCCGGTCATGACCAAGGACGGAAAGAAACTGGACCTCACGGTGACGTGTTTCACCCTGACCAGGGCGAATCTCTCCCAGGTGCACGCTATCCGGAACCTGATCAGCACCATGGTCGGGAAAATTGGTGCGGAATCAGAGATGAACGCGATCATCACCGGTATCGTGAACGGCGAGATCTCAAGGGAGGTCTTCAAAGCAGTCAAACCCCTCTTCCCCGTGCGCAGGGTCGAGGTCATCAAGTCAAAAGTCGGCGTGGCCAAGGCGATCTGAAGGGTATCGCTCTTTTTTCCCACACCGTCTTCTCTTTCGTTTCTTCTTCCCGGAGGCACCAGGGGAATGGTCAAGCATAAGACAGGGCAGGGCCTATTTTCTCTGTAATGACGGCGCACAAGATTCTCCTCCTGGTGCTGGACGGCATTTCTGACCGGCCATGCCCGGAGCTCGGGAACCGGACCCCCCTCCAGGCAGCACTCACACCGGTCCTGGACCGCATGGCCAGGGACGGGATATGCGGGATTATGGACACCATCGGGCCAGGGATCCGTCCTGGTTCGGATACCTCACACCTGAGCCTGCTCGGCTACAACCCCTATGAATACTACACCGGGCGGGGACCACTGGAGGCAGAGGGCAGTGGGATACACATGGAGCCGGGGATGATCGGATTTCGCTGCAATTATGCAACCCTTGATACCCAGGGGAGGGTTACCGACCGCCGGGCAGGGAGGATCCAACGGACAGAAGCCCTCTCCGCGGCCATCCAGGATGGGGTGGACCTCTCATCCCTGGGTATAGAATTTGTGTTCCGGTCCGGTGCCGGGCATCGCGCCGCCCTGGCATTCAAAGGGGTGGATCTGGGAGTCTCGGTCACCTCCAACGACCCGAAGAAGGAGGGGGCGCCACCCCTCTCGTTCTCGGCCCGGGATGGGGATGAGAGTGATAAAAGGACCGCCGATGCCCTTGCTGCGTTTGTGCGCCAGGCTGAAGGAATACTGAGGGATCATCCCATGAACGCCTCACGGGTGTCGCAGGGGCTCCCTCCCGCCAGCACCGTGCTGATCCGGGGGGCGGGAAAGATGGGGCATTTTGAGCCTTTCTCCTCCCGGTACGGCCTCGAAGGGAGTGTCATCTCCGCGGCAGCCCTCATCTCCGGAATCGGGACTGCAGTGGGGCTCTCCCGCGTAGAGGTGCCGGAGATCACGGGGTCGACAGACACCAACCTTGTTGGAAAGGTCAGTGCTGCCCTTGATACGCTGAAGGCCGTGGATTTCGTGCTGATGAACATCAAGGGTGCAGACGAGGCCGGGCACGACGGGAGGGCCCGGGCGAAGATGGAGTTCATCGAGAAGATCGATTCGGCCCTTGCCCCGCTCATCTCCCTCGAGGACTGCCTGGTAGCTATCTGTGCCGATCACTCCACACCCTGCAGTGTGAAGGACCACAGCGCAGACCCGGTGCCGGTAGTCATCTGCGGGGAAGGTGTCCGGGTGGACAGGGTGATCCAGTTTGACGAGATCGCCTGTGCCGAGGGCGGCCTCCACCGCATCAACGGCAGTTCGCTGATGCCCATTCTCATGGATCTGCTCAACCGGTCGCCAAAATACGGAGCCTGATTGTCCATGATCCTGCGACCTCATCCGAAAGAAACCCTCGTCTCAAGGGTTCTGGAACTCCCAGAAGTGCGCTGCATCGAGCCTGCCTTTGCGGACCTCCCGGACGACACCTTCACCGCATGGATGGAGGAGATCCCTGCAGACCAGGGCCGCCTCCTGGTTGACGAGGATTCGGATCCCCTGGCGGTGGCCTTCCATACCGATCAGGGATGGCTGGCCGGCTCATTTCACCTCCGCGAGCCCACGCTTGCGCTGATCGAGCACTTCGAGGAGATGAACGGGGATATCTTCCAGGAAGACCGGGTCGTCTGGGAAGAGGCGGTCCGGGAATATTACAGCATCCTGCTCAGGGAGACGGTCACCCCGGCCCTGGAAGACCTCAACCCGGCCAGGATTGGCCTCGTCTCCGACCTCCTCAACGAGTGCTGGGGCGATCGCTCCGGCTTCTCCTGCCTGGATTGTTGCTGCGGATCCGGTCTTGGCTCCCTCGTGCTCCGGCAGAGAGGAGCGAGGCCACTCTCCTACGACAACGACCCCGGCCTCCTCTCCCTCGGCCTCTCACGGGAGCGGCTCCTCCCGGGGGAGACCATGTTCATCGATGGCACCCTGGCCAGCCGCTACTGTAACGGGGCAGAGACAGGGCTCGGGCTGATGTTTGGGGAGATCAATGCCTTCAATGAGCAGGTCTGGGAGATGCTCACCGCGGAGCTCCTGGCCCTCACGAAGAACAGCCTTGTCACGGTGGGAACCGAGCGTGAGGCAGATCTGATACGGGCCTGGGCAGAAGCCCGGAGAAACCACGTAGAGGTCTGGGAGAATACCCGCGACCCCATCTATGACCGCTGGGTCTGCCTCATCGATCAGTCCTCCTGATATGGCGGAATCTCCTGGCCCTGGCCTGCGAAACCTCATCAAAATGCCTGACGGGGAACTGGTCTTTACCCCCTCTCCGCGACTCCGGGCATTTTATCTCTTCCTGCTGGTACTGGTCACCTGGCTGATCCTCTTTCCCCTGCTCATCCTGGTTGCCCTCTCCTCCACAGTACATTTCACCCTCAGCGTGGTCATTCCTCTCTTTGTCATCCTCCTTGCCATACGGTGGTGGATCCCGAAGTACTGGGCGTCGCTGCGGTTCCGGTTCACGGCGACGGAGCTGGTCTGCGAGAAGGGGGTGTGGCGGAACACACTCAAATCCGTGCCATACAGCCGGATCCGTGACATCGGGATCGAATGCGGAATTGTGTGCCGATACCTCGGGATTGCCGGGCTCAGGGTGATGCGGGAGAATGGCGAAGCGATACACCTGCCGGGGGTGGAGGAACAGGAGATTGTGCGGGATATTTTATTGGAGAGAATCAGAGGCGCCGGATCCGCCCAGGTGTAATGTATACCGGCTACCCTGTCCCATCAATTGAATAGTGTTCACTCATTATTCTGGAGAGGTCAGGGGTGATTGATCTGGTATTCATTCCCATAATCAGGATGATGCGGGAATCGATCTGCGCTGAACAAAATCACTGCCCGCATCATGTTCAGTATTGAATTTTTTTATCTCCCTGCTCTTACCCGGTCTTCCACGGCCAGGTTCTTCAACGTTTCTACGCCCTCGTTCCCGGGATCGAGTGCAAAGGCCCTATCATAACATTCTATGGCCTCCTCGTACCTCCCTAGGTTGTGGAGTGCCACACCCTTCGCCTGCCATGCGATTGCGAAATCCGGGTCGATGGCGAGCGTCCGGTCAAAGCACTCAAGTGCCTCCAGGTACCGGCCACCCATGGCATTATACGTCAGACCTTCGGTCAGCAGGTCCCTGGCTTCCGGGTACGGCGTGTCGATCTCGTCGATCGGTACCGCCATCGCGATAGCCCTTCCACCGGTTGTCATGTTTGGGAGATCCGGAGGCGGGGGGAGTGTATGCGTGGCGGGAACAACGCAACCACACGACAACACCAGGAACAGCATGACGAGAGCAGGGGGTATGTATCTCTCCATACCTCACTTCCTCCTCTTCTTCTCCTTCTCCTTCTTCGCTTCCATGTCCGCACACTCAAGTTCCGCCACAATCTCGAGAGGATCATCGATCTTCTTCATCAGCTTCTGGATCTCCTCCAGGCGCTCCACCCCGATGAAGTGCTCGGCCATCACATTTGCCAGCGGTGAGAGTACGATCTTTTCCCCCCGCCGGGTCACCAGGTCCTTCTCGAGCAGCATGTCGAGGACCGGCTCGAGCGTTCCCACCATGGTCTCGTTGATTCGGTCCAGTTCGGTGAGTGTTCCCTGGCAGACCACCGCGTTTGCCACGTACTCCTCGGAGCTCTGCTCGATATCGTGCTCCGGGGCGACCTCCTCCATCTCCCCCTTGAGGAGCTTCATGGCAACCTCCTCCTCGGTTGCCCCGGAAGACCGTGAATAGGATGCCCCGGGTTCGGCCAGCACCACCACCTTCCCGAGGTCGTGGAAGTCAGGCCGGCCTGCACGGCCTGCCATCTGGTTGAACTCCTGGACCGAGAGCCAGGAGATGCCCATCGCCAGGGAGTCGAAGATCACCTGGGAGGCCGGAAAGTCCACCCCGGCACCGAGCGCCGCCGTGGTGACCACGGCCTTGATCTTCCCTGAAAGGAACTTCGCCTCGATATCCCGCCGCTCCTGGGAGGTGAGTCCGGCATGGTAGGCAGCGTATCCCGGCCCCAGGGCATCGGCAACCACGTGGGTGCGGGCCCGGGCATGGGTAAAGACGATGGTCTGGCCATGGAAGCCTTTCGAGGAGATACGGGCATATTCCTGGGTGCAGAGGCGCTTAATGGTGGGGATCTTCTGCTTGTGCTCCACGAAGACGAGGTAGCGCTCCAGTGCGACGGGCCGGTCGTCGTACCTGACCAGGGTTGCCCCGAGCTTCTTTGCCAGCACCTTCGGCACCCCGATGGTGGCTGAGAGGTAGAGAAACTGGGCTTTCGGGGCCAGGAACTTCAGCCTGGAGATCATCCCGTCCAGCCGGTGCCCCCGGTCCGGGTCCTCGAGCATCTGCACCTCATCGATGACCACCGTGCCGATGGGGGGAAGCCGCTTCCCCGACCGGATGAAGTGGTCCACGCCCTCGTAGGTCCCCACCACCATTGCAGCCCGGATGTTCCGGTCACCAACGGGGGCGTTCTCGGGGAGCTTTATCCGGGCCTGGCCTATCAGGACCCCAACCTCAGCGAGCTTTCCGTACCGCTCCTCGAAGCGCTGGTACTTCTGCACCGCCAGCGCCACCAGGGGTACTAAAAAGAGGGTGTGACCCCTCCCCTCCAGGTGGTTCTTCAGCCCGGCCATCTCCCCGATGAACGTCTTCCCGCTGGCAGTGGCAGAGACGATCAGGAGGTGCTTTCCATACAGAAGACCGGCATCCACGGCCATCTGCTGGGCAGGCATAAGGGTCTCCACCCCTGCCGCGTCGATGAAGGCCCCGGGGAGGGGAAGCTCTGCGAGTCCCTGAGTCTTCTGGACAGGGTGGGCCTCCAGGCGGTCGAAGAGGGCCTGGGAGATGCGAACCTTCTCGGGCTGGACGCTCGCGAGCACCTTCTCCATGTCCCGGAAGTTTTGCAGCAGCTCCTCCAGGTGCCCGAGAGCCTGCTTTCCCACCCTCCCCATGGTGGCAAGTTCCCGCCGGAGCTCCCGGCGGGCACATTCGAAGCATATCTGCTCGCCAGTCGTGTAGCGAACCCCGTTCTTCCGGTTCACGGGGGTGACCCGGTCTTCCATGAGGCAGATGCGGCATACTGTTGCATACGAGAAGGGTATCTGAAAATCGTGCAGGAATGCCTCGAATGCCTCATCTTTCTGGGTCAGGTACACCGTTGCTTTCCGGAGAGAGACCACCAGTTCCTTCGAGGGAGTGGTGCGGAACTGGTGCTTTCCCCCCCATCTCACCCGGTAATGGCCGGGGCGATACCCTTTCCCGGTAGTATCGATCTCCGCTATTCCTACCGCCCGCACCTGAAGGTTATCCAAAAAAAGGATCTTGTAGTTCCCCTTCTGGGGCTGGACAATCACATTCATGGGGCGATCAGGTCGTGGAGGATATAGGTGAGTCCCACTCCCTCCAGCCGCTTCAGAAAGTCAGTGAACTCCTCGTCCACGATGAGGATGGCACAGTCTATGCCATGAAATGCCGCCTCGATAACCCCTTCCCGTGCCCCGAAGAACATGTCCGGTGTCTTCCCCGCCTGCTGAAGGGCAATATAGCCCTCGAGTCCAACCGCAGCCACCACCCCCACTCCCTTGATGACTTCAAGGAGCCGGTCCCTCCTTACCTTGCGGGACCCCCCCCTCTGTATCCGGGGAACCTTGCAGACATGCAGTACCCCCTCCGTGTGGTCTATCAGTCCGGAGAGTCGGGTCACTCCGACATCTTCCCCGGCCCGGGCATCCGTCACCACCGACCCCATGGCACTGCGTGGCTCCCTCGAGGCGTACAGCCACCCGTGCTCCATGTAGACCCCCACCTGCTCGCCCTCAGAGAGATCTTCTGCGGCGATTGCTGTCCATGTGGAGACCTGCTGGATGATATCCCGGCGGATATGCCGGGCATACGTCTCCAGTGCCTCGGCATGGCTGATTATCCACTCAATGCCGCTTCTGGTCACGCTGTAATGCCCTCGACCGTGGGCAGCCACCATCTCCTCGTCCACCAGTTCCCGGATGTATTCCGAGACCGCCTGCGGGGTTACCCCAAGTTTACCGGCGATCTCCTGCTGCCTGACCGCAGGCTGGTGCTCGGCGATCTCCACCAGGATCTGGAGCCGGGTCACCTCGCGTTTGCTTCGCAGAAGGGATGACAGGGGGTCCTTACTGGCTTCTGTCAAGGAGAACCAGCCCCTGTCCCTTCACGTCGAGATGGGGGATCCGCTTGGCCAGCCCCTTGATAAAGACGGGATTGACCCCGAACTTCCGGGCAATGTCATTGATGGAGGTGTTCCCGGAACGCAATTCCTCCTCCACCTTCTCGACCATGCAGCGGAGGTGCTCATCGTTCGAGACTGCAATAAAGAGCAGATCAGAGAGGTCCCCGAAATTACACTGGAAATTTGCCCTGAATTTATTGTAGGTTGCCCGGTACTCCTTCACCGGTTTCTGCCCGGGGACCGGCATCCTCCACTTCTCCTCCACCAGGCTTCCCTTCTTGAGTACCAGCAGGCACTGCCCCACGTCTCCCTCTGCCATCTGCTCACAGAGCTCCTCCTCGGTCATCCAGGACTTGTTCAACAGATCATAGACCTGCTTATAAGTCGCGTTATGAAAAGTGATAAGCAGAGGAACGAGGTCCACTGGATCGTTGACTATCCGGATATGGCCGCTCACTGGTAAAACCCTAGTATTATATGGCGTGATAAATCAATAAATCTTTGTTTGAACGGCATGCGCAGGAGCGGAAGGATACAAATCAAAGGAATTGTGCAGGGAGTCGGTTTCCGGCCCTTTGTGTATGCCACCGCCAGGAGACTGGGTATCAGGGGTTTTGTCAAGAACCTTGGAAGCGAAGTGGAGATCCAGGCCGCCGGAGAACAGTTCGAGGCGTTTTTAGAGGCAGTCTCCCGTGGACCTCCCCTCTCCCGGATCGACCGGGTGGAGGTGCTCCCGGATCCCGGCCCATTTCCAGACGGTTTTTCCATTCAGCCCAGTGGAAGCGGTTCCCTCTCGGGTATGATCCCTCCGGACATCGCCACCTGTGACCAGTGTCTGGCTGACATCAGCACCTCCGGAGGTCGGTACATGGGCTACTGGTGCACCTCCTGCGTGAACTGCGGCCCGCGGTACAGTATCATCCGGGAACTTCCCTACGACAGGGAACGGACCTCCATGGATGCCTTTCCCATGTGCCCGGAATGCGCGGGGGAATATCTCGACCCGGAATGCCGGCGGCACCATGCCCAGACCATCGCCTGCGCCTCATGCGGGCCCCGGTTGCGGCTCCTCGACAGGGAAGGAAAGGACGTCTCTTCCGGCGATATCATCGCTGAGACGGCCCGCATTCTTGATGCAGGGTATATCGTGGCTATCCGGGGAATCGGAGGCTTCCACCTGGCCTGCATCGAGGACTCGGCGGGCGATCTCAAGCGCCGGCTTGGAAGGTCGGAGCAGCCATTTGCCGTGATGGTCAGGCCTGATTCTATCGACCGTATCGCCACCCTCACCGCCGAGGACCGCATGATCCTGGAAAGTTGCCAGAGGCCTATCGTGATACTGGTGAAACGGGACCCTGATGCCCACCTGGATATCAGCAACCTGCACACCATCGGCTGCATGCTGCCGTACACCGGCCTGCATCACCTCCTCTTCTCTCACCTCTCCCATTCCCTGCTGATCTTGACGAGTGCGAATATGCCCGGGTATCCTATGATCACCGAGATTGACGTGGCCATGGCCCGGATGCATGAGCACGTGGACTTCTTCCTCACCCATGACCGGAGGATCCTGAACCGTTGCGATGACTCGGTGGTAAGGGACGGGTATATCATCCGCCTCTCCAGGGGCTTGGCTCCGCGGAGGACGCCCCTTGACCTGGGCAACTGCTCAATCCTTGCAGTGGGGCCTGAGTTGAACGCCAATGTGACCATCTACAGGGACGGGTTCTGCACCACCTCGCCCCACGTGGGGAATGTGCGGAATCCCCAGACGTATGCCTACCTGCAGGAGACCATCACAAAACTGGGCCGTTTGCTGGGGGAGGGTTACCAGTATATCGCCCATGATGCTCACCCGCAGTTCCTCTCCACACGTTACGCCCGGGAGCTCGCGGACCAGCACGACGCCATGCTGGTCCCTGTACAGCATCACCAGGCGCACATTGCCGCCACCACCATGGAACCCTGCATCGGTATCGCCATCGACGGGGTAGGATACGGGCAGGATGGGACCATCTGGGGTGGTGAGATCTTTGCCGGGTCCATTCCCAGGTACGACCGGGTCGGCCACCTGGAGGTGGTCCCCATGCCCGGCGGGGACCTGGCTACCCGGTTCCCGGAGAGGATGCTCTATGGCATCCTGCCCGATCCCTCCATCGCAGACCTCATCGCCTCACGGGGATGGACCGATGTGGAGGTCTCTGTCCTTGAGGCCCAGCTCTCCCATGGGATCAACGTGGTCTCCACCTCGAGCACTGGCAGAGTACTGGATGCAGCTGCAGCCCTCCTCGGTATCTGCCGTGAGAGGACCTATGATGGAGAACCTGCCATGAAACTTGAGGCATTTGCCGTCGGGGGAAAGGCGGAGACCTGGGACCTGGAATATATCCGGCTCGGGGGAAGGGAGGTCCTCTCCACGAGATCTCTTTTGAGAAAGGCGATGGATCAGATGGAAAGGGTGAAAGATCATGACCAGAGGTTGATGCGAAAGATTGCCGCCTCTTTCCAGTTCAACCTGGCCAGGGGTATTGCGGGGATGGCCATCCATGCTGCATTTGAGAGAGATATTCCCATCGTGGCTCTCTCCGGAGGTGTGGCCTACAACAGGGCCATACGCGAGACCATACGGAACCAGGTGACCGCATCCGGCCTGGAATTACGCATGAATCCTGACTTTCCCCTTGGTGACGGCTGCATATCGTACGGGCAGTGCATCTATGCAGCGGTACATGCCAGGGATGAATGAGAAACGAACTCAGTTCTTGGGATTTTTAAGAAAAAAAAGGACTGGAGATATATTCCAGGCTCTCATCACGAGGGGGTCATGATGATGAGAGGCAGGGTAATGGTCTTCCCTGCCTGGATGATCACGGTCTTCACCTGGGTCTTGAAGCCCTGGCGAATGAGTTTTAATTCATAACTGCCGGGAGTGAGGCCCTGGATCGTGGCCGGGGAGACACCTTTCACCTGGTTATTCAGGTAGATGGTGACACCACGGGGGACGGTATTTATGGTGACTGCCCCTGTTTCACCTGGCGTGGTTGTCACGGTCGTGGTCGCCGTCGTCGTGGCCGTGGTCGTGGTCGCAGTGGTGGTGGGGGTGGTGGTCGTGACTGTCGGCGAGACTGTCGCCGTGGGGGTAGGGGTGGGAGTTCCCCGCTGCAGGATGATCAACGGAACCTGCAAGTGACTCCCTGATACCACATTCACGCTGGTGGTGTAATCTGAATACCCTGGCATGCTGACTTTGATGGTATGAACACCGGGGCTTATCGTCATGCCCATGATCGGAGTGATTCCCACCACCGTTCCGTCAATGGTGACCGTCGATTTGAGGGGGAATGAAAATATGGTGAGGTAGCCTGGATCTGCAGGAGGTGGCCCAGTCGTGACCGTGGTCGTAGGTGTCGTGGTCACGGTCGTGGTTGTGGGTGTCGTGGTCGCCGTCGTCGTGGCCGTGGTCGTGGCGGTTGTCGTTGCCGTAGTGGTTGCAGTCGTGGTCGCCGTCGTCGTGGCCGTGGTCGTGGCGGTTGTCGTTGCTGTAGTGGTCGCGGTCGTGGTCGCCGTCGTCGTGGCCGTGGTTGTAGGTGTACCCTGCACAGTGATTGTTCCCGGGACAATCACCGGCACGATTGCCCCTCCTCCCCAGGCAGTCATCTCTCTCACTATGAGGGTGAGCGATGTGGTTCCTGCTGCTTTACCCCTCACCGTCAAGGTGGCCAGGTTGACATTCGTGCTTCCAGGGGGGAATGATAAGGTGAAATCTGTTGCGGTCAGTGAGATATTGGTCGAAGGAACCGTGCCATTCATTTTAAATGAGGCCCATGGCGGAAAGGTTACATGGGAAATCTCGGCCACACCTGGATCAGTGAATGTTGCATTCATCACATATCCACGCAGTCCATTCGGGAAGATATCGCCAGTGATTACAACATCCGTGGTTGCCCCCACCGCAGGTAACGTTGAGGACCCTACTGTCACGGTAGTGGCCAGCGCGGG
Organism: Methanolinea sp.; assembly: GCA_025453675.1. GTDB lineage: Archaea > Halobacteriota > Methanomicrobia > Methanomicrobiales > Methanospirillaceae > Methanolinea_A. Next base: position 3,135 of record JALOPW010000032.1, on the reverse strand, counting down.
GATGGCCAGGAGGCAGAGGCAGAGTCCGATAATTTCCAGTCTCATCAATGTAGGTAGTTTCATATGTATCCCTCGTGTGCAGAGAGAGCCCCCAATTTGCGGATGGAACGCATTAAGGTCTTCTCCTGCAAAAACCTCGTTATTTTTTCATTATCGATCATAATATTTAAATGATGGGGTAAATACGACCAGAATTATGGATTTGAGCGATATTACCCTCGGGTTCCAGTTTTTCGATCGCCGTCATTTTTTCCAGTTTTACACTACGATCGGAAAAATAAACGGGGATTGATTCAGACCATGGTGAACAGGATATAGAGGTCATCGAAGTCAATCCGGCCGTTATTATTGTAATCAAACAGACTCACCGGCTCGTTGTCCTGAATCCACTCCAGATAGAGGAAGTAGAGGACCACGTCATCGAAGTCAATCCGGCCGTTCCCATTGATATCCCAGTACACCCCGTCATAGAACGGATCAGTGGGCGGGTTCGTCTGTCCCGGGAGGGGCAGCAGTGCCACGATGGTGACCTGGGCAGGATTCACGTTGGTGTATACTGGATCCCCCGTATCAGTATCTATCTGTGCTACCGTGACGTTCACAGTGGTGGACATGGGCACCTTGCCGGTACTGTTAAACAGGGCCAGTTCGATATTGGTCGCTCCCGGCTTGATCACGTCATCAATATCCGAGACCTTCATCCACACAGAGGAGGCAGGGACCGTCCCATTGAGGGCATATGCCGGGTTCACCCAGGCTGGCAGTTGGAAGACCACCATGTCTGCGGCGGAGGAATCGGTGAAGTAAATAGTGATATTGTATCCCGCGAGTCCCCGATCCGCCGACTCCAGGATCAGCTTCATGGGCGTGGTCGAGTTGGTGGGGATGATGGCAGAGGACGGAACAAAGGTGAGGTTCACCACGGTCGCATTCCCTCCCACGGAGATGTAGCGGTGCCTGGTCATGGTATTCGTGCCGAATTCGTTCCCCGCAGTGAGTGCTACGGTAAAGTTCCCGGCATTGGGATACGTGTGGTTGAAGGTCAGGTTGTTCGTCCTGTTCTCCGTATTTCCGTCACCAAAGCTCCACAGCCACCAGTTGGGGTAACCAGTGGAGTGATCGGTGAAGTTCACTATCACGTTCTCCACGCCAACGGTAGGATCAGCGGTGAAATTGGCCACCGGGATCTCCCCCACGCGGATATACTCAAACTTGGACATGGTGTCATTTTCATACCGGTTCCTCACCGTGAGGTTGACCGTGTAGTTCCCCATTGCGGTGAATACATGCGTGGGATGCTGTGTAGTTCCATTCACCGATCCATCGCCAAAGCTCCAGTTCCATGAATTGACCGCCGGGATTGCCCACGAAAGATCCGTGAACCCGACGTGGAACGGCGCAATTCCAAGGGTCTGGTTCGCGGTGAAGTTCGCCACAGGGACGTCTCCCGCCTCGACCATGTAATATTTCGTGGTGCTGTTGGACCCGTACTCGTTGGTCACATTGAGGCTCACGTTGTAGAGCCCGGGGATATGATAGGTCCAGTTGTCATGCTGGTTCATGCTGAAGTTCCCGTCGCCGAAGGTCCAGTTCCAGGTGAGCGGGGTGTCATTCGTGAGGTCGGTGAAGTTCACGTCGAAGGGAACCGGTCCCTGGCAGAAGGTGCAGTTCACATTCGACACATTCGCAGAGAAATTCACTATCAGCGGTACTCCGACCTGCACGTACCAGTATTTTCCGGTGGAGTTGCTTCCCTCCGTGTTGCTGGCTGTCAGGTTCACGGTCCAGTTACCTGTAGTGTATGTATGCGAGGGGTGCTGCAGTGTGGATGTTCCCCCGTCACCGAAGAGCCATGACCAGGCGGTTGGCTCCCCGGTGGAGAGATCGGTGAAGTTGACCAGGAGTGGCGGCAGCCCTTTTATAAGGGTATAGTTTGTCACTCCGTTTGCCTCTCCGGTGAAGTTGGCAATGGGCTGAATAGACGAGATCCGGGCCACGAATGCATCATAGACCAGATGGAAATCCGGCTGCACCGCGTTCTTCACCGGGAAATTCGGGGACGCGGTATACCCGGTTACCGTCACATTCCCCCCATTCAGGGCTATTCCCATTCCGCGGTCCTCCAGTTTCCCTCCAAGGTACGTCGAGAACATCAGGGCAGTGCCATTTGGGTAGAACCGTGTGATAAACGCATCATAGGGATATCCAGTAATACTCCCATAGATCGCATTCTTGGTGGGGAAGGTCGTTGAATCAGTAAAGCCGGTGATGTAGGCAGATCCCATGCTGTCGACCGCCACGCCCGTGCCTTCATCGACAAGGTTACCGCCGATATAGGTGGAAAAATTGAGGGAATTTCCGGCGGGGGGATTAAACTTGGTTAAAAATGCATCCTGCATCCCGTTCAAGTTACCCTGGAACGGAGTCCCATACACTAAAATGGGATAGACCGGGAAGTTCTGGGACTGGGTGTAGCCGGTCACGTACATTGCCCCGGTAGCATCCACCGCAATACCATATCCTGCCTCCTCACCGTGGCCTCCGAGATAGGTCGAAGATACAAGGGCACTGGCATCGCTATTCAGGTGCGTGACGAACGCATCCTGGTTTCCTTTGAGTATTTGTTGCAGCCAGGATGCCGTGGGGAAGTTCTGGGACCTTGTAATCCCCGTGACGTATATTTCATCGGTGGAATTATCGACCGCGATGCCGTACCCCTTGTCAACCCCGTCTCCGCCGAGGTATGTGGAGAAGGCAATAGATGAAATTGTTTCATCGTAGGATATTCCGGTGACAAACGCATCAATAGTGCCATTCAGGTATTCTTTATATGCCCCGGTAGTATTTGGGAAGTTCCAGGAACCGGTATATCCCGTCAGCACAGGTGATCCGGAACTGTTCAGGGCAATGGCCTGGCCTATATCGGTCAGATTGCCGCCCAGGAACGAGGAGTATCTCAATGCCGATCCGTTCGCATAAAGGACGGTGATGAATGCGTCGGCGTCAGCGCACCATGCACATCCCCCATCCTTGGTAGTCTGGAAGGCTCTGACGGCGGGATAATTTTGTGAGATGGTGTACCCGGTCACATAGGCGTTCCCCACCGAGTCCACTGCAATACCCTGGCCCGAATCG
>JALOPW010000031.1 GCA_025453675.1 Methanolinea sp. | reverse complement strand
ATGAATATAAGATGATAATTTCGTTTTCAAGGCCAATGTGAATAGTTTTTGAATCGCCGCCGGGGCGTCCTTCGGGGGCGGCGGGGTCAATCGCATATGAGAAGTGAGACCGACAACCCGCACTTTTTTCCCCCGGATTTTAGTAACTGGATTTTTCTTAACTCTTCATCGTGATTTATGAGCGAGATTGGTGGTAACAATGACACTATATCCTAAATTATGAAAATTGCGAAGCCATTTTGGTATGAAAACCTCATCCTAGGTTTTCATCAGGTGGGGGGGGCATGTGACCCGACGGTCTCATGTGCGTTTCATTCGAAAAATATCCATATTTTCATTCGAAAAATATCCATATCCACAATGTGATGCTTTTATAACCAAAGTGTATGTATGCGAAGGTGGATCTCGCTGTCAGTTCGTATCGGCCGGCTTGTGGTATCAGGAGTGGGGGGTTATTACATGCTGCCCAAGGTAATTTTACTGTAAATACTTTCTCTGAAAGATTTTGTGTGGTCATAGGATTATTCAAAAATATTGGATATGTTTTCAATTTCTATAATGAACACATAAGGAAAAATAAAAAAAAATATTATTTCTGATTAAAAGACTTGATATATTAAATTTTTCAGTATAGGACTTAGGAGGGAGAAATGAAAAAAATAGCAATTGTAGTCTTCGTACTTGCCATCCTCGTGGTGGGAACTGCAGTGGCAGTTGACCCCATCAATGCTACTGTTGAGACACAGGGTATCTCTAGCACCACCGGAGTAGTGGTGCTCGGGGGCATGACAAACATGGAGACCGTTGTTTGGACCCAGGACAACCAGGATCTCCGGAACAATCCTCCTCTCAATGAATGGGCTGATGAAATAGGGTGGGTCCCCCCGTTTTTCATTCCTGAGCGCCAGGCTGTTATGTTTTACACCGAAGCCATCCTCGCTGACAACGGATACGCAGAATTCAACGAGATGCAGGCTTTAGACACTGGTAACAAGGTTGCGAACCAGGACAACTTCAAGTCAACCGAGCAGTTCGACTACGTAGCCTTCACCGACGCCATGGGAAGGGCAACCACCTCTGAGAGCATCCTCCTCGACCTGGCAAGCCAGGGATCAGACGCTGCAAACAGGTTCATTTGCCCGTTCGCCACCGGAGACAACGGCTACATTCCGGCATACTGCAATGTCTATGAGATGGGGAGCTCCTTTTCCGGGAGCCAGGTCTCAATTATCACCCAGGCGGACGAGAACCACATTGCAAAGTCTGCCGATGTCCCGACCCAGATCGCCTACTCTGTTGGTCTCTCTGGAACCGGCTCTGTAGCCGCGTGGATCAATGCACACGTCATGGAAGGCCGTACTGGCAATGTGTTCCCAGTGGACGTGTGGGTGTTGGCACCCTGGTGGGAAGGACCTATACCTGCCACCCTGACAACATTCTACAACCCGGACACGGGCGATGGCTCCTGGTTTACTGGCGGTAACGGCCTGAATGGCTTCATGCAGGGCGTTGATTTGGTTTATAAGGAGAAGACCACTGCATCGGGTGTGATCGAGTCCTTCAGCAAGTCGATGAGTGTTCAGGATGCCGTGAGACGCCTGTAACTATTCGTATTGAACGATGAATACGGGGGCTCTTGGTAAGCCCCAACATTTTTTCTGTGCATTTATCTTACCCTCCTCGCGCGTGTGGGAACGTCAGTATCATTTGAGAGAGGCAGTGTTTCTAAAAGAGAAGATGATGGAGAGATATTAAATTTACAAATTCTTACGAGGATTAATTCTTAATAGGTCGCCTTCAGCCATCATACGTCCGTTAAGGTGAATCTCACAGTCAGTTCGTTCCGGTCGGGAGGTGTGTGCCGGAAGACTTTCCAGCGGTTATGACCAGGAAAAATGGATACAATTTTTTTCAGTAGGCTTCAGAACTAGTTCAAAAGAGCCTTTGGGGGGAATCGAACCCCCGACCTACACCTTACCAAGGTGTCGCTCTACCGACTGAGCCACAAAGGCACAATGCGACAACAATTGTCAACGTATACGTTTTAAAAGATTACGGAAATTGCCGCGAAAAACTGAACATCCCTATGGTTTTTCGTGACCGGTTCCCCCAACCGCGGCACATTCCGCATACCCCTGGCATGGACATCGGCCTCACATCCCCTCGAGGACTTTGAGACTTTCAAGAGTTCCTTCGAGCGTCGCCACTTCCACCACAGGGACGGCATGGTCCCTCCTGATAGCCTCCATGACCGGTTTAAAATCAATGTTGCCCGCTCCGATCTTTGAATGAGTATCATCCGTCCCGTCATTGTCATGGAGGTGCACGTGGGAGATCTTTGCGTCAAGGAACCCGAAAAGACAGTGGTTGAGATTCGCATGCCCTACATCCAGTGCAAGACCGATATCGTCAATGATCCCCAGTTCATCCGGGGTGCGGAGGAAGAAGTAATTCCAGTTTCCCATGTTTTCGATATAGAAGGTGACCCCGAGGTCACCGGCCAGATGTTTCAACTCTTTGAGGGATTGCTTGTACTGGCGAAGCGCCCGCTCCCTCTCCTCTTCCCATGCAAAGTAGCCGGGGTGTATGACGACTGTGCTTCCTGTCTCGCTGGCAAGGCGAAAGCACTGCCCGATTACTTCCACACATGCCTTCCTGATAGGCTCATGGAGGCATGCGATATTCACGCTGCGGGCAGGGGCATGGAAGGCATACCGGAGCGAGTAGGACTCCAGGAGTTTTGTGGATTCAAGGTAATGGGGACCGTCATCCATGATCTCGACAAGGTCACAAAAAGGGGAGAGTGTTTCGAGGGCATAGGAGAGGGGATGCTCATGGAGACAGAATGAAGAGATCCCGAACATACATTCGTCTTATGGAGAGAAGGTAAATAGGTTGTGTTTTTTAAAAAAAAGCAGGGGTTTATTTCCGGATATGCACGTCCAGCTGACGGAAGGGGATCTCGATCCCTTCTTCCGCGAACCTGTGGGCGATGCGTGTGTTGATCGCGTCCTGGGTCTCCAGAGTCATGGAGAAGTCGTTGGTCCAGACGACAAGCTGAAAGTTCAGGCTGGACTCTCCAAACTCCTTGAAGTATACGATCGGTAAGGGCTCCTCGACAATATAGGAACAGGCTTTTGACGCGTCTTTTGCTATTTCGCACAGGATCTGCCGGACCTTTTCAATATCCGACCCATATGCCACTCCAATGTTGATCCGGACCTTCATGCGCAGGTCAGGCTGGGCATAGTTGATCACGTAGCTGTCCATGATCTTCTTGTTCGGAAAGGTCACTATCTGGTTGTCAAGGGTCCGCATCCTGGTGCTGCGGGCACCGACGTGTATGACATCCCCGAAAAACTGGTCGATCATGATCCTGTCATTCAGCTTGAACGGTTTATCGACCGCGATGATCGCACCGCCGAAAAAATTGGAGAGGAAGTCCTGGGCGGCCAGCGCTATTGCCAGGCCGGCAATCCCGGCACCGGCCAGGAATGGGGTGATATTGATCTCCAGGACGTAGAGGATGAGGAGGAGGGCGGCGAACCAGATCACGTACTTGGAGGTGATCTGCGCAAGGGCTATCATCCTGTCATCAATGTCGCTCTCTGTCCCGGCTGCAAGGCGGTGGCCATACGTCTCAATTATCCTGTAGACGAACGTCGACAGGATCCAGGCACCCAGGAGGATCCAGACCACGTTGATATACTTGCTGTCAAGGATCCACTGGAACTCGACGGGGAGGTCTGCGACCTGGAGCGACAGGAACAACGTGATGACCAGTACCGCGACGACTGCCGGAGTTCCAAACACCGCGAGGATAAGATCGTCCAGTTTGGAAACGGTTTTCTCTGCCTTCCTGCGGAACCACCCGATGATACCGTACATCACAATGGCAATGATGATACCGGCCACACTCACGATCAGGGCTGGAAAATTTCCGCTGATCCCGAATATGCTCTCCGTCGCCATATCAGTACCATTATCAGTGTAAATACAAAATATTTAGTCCTGAATATGGCCCTTGGCAAGGAAATATCGGAAAAATTACGGGAGATCGTGGATAGAGATCTCACTTTCATGCATATTTGCGGAACACACGAGGCAGCAATTTCCAGGACTGGCTTGAGAAGCGTGCTCCCTTCCCGGCTCAAGATCGTCATGGGGCCTGGGTGCCCTGTGTGCATCACGCCACAGGGTGAGATAGATGCCGCACTTGACCTCGTGAAAAAGGGGTGTATCGTGGCCACCTACGGGGACCTTCTCAGGGTTCCGGGCACCAGGGGATCCCTTGAGTCCAGCGGGGGTGACGTCAGGGTGGTACAGGGAGTGCACAAAGCGGTGGAGATTGCCAGGAGCACAAAGAAGGAAGTCGCATTCATCTCGGTCGGGTTCGAGACCACTGCCCCGACGGTGGCAGCCACCCTGCTCACCCATCCCCCCGAGAACTTCAGCATTCTCTCCTGCCACCGCCTGGTTCCACCGGCCATGAAATGGCTCCTCGAGCAGGGTGAGGCCAGGTTACACGGGTTCCTGCTTCCCGGGCACGTCTGCACTGTGGTGGGATACCAGGACTACGAACACTTCCCGGTACCCCAGGTGGTGGCCGGGTTTGAACCCGAAGATATCCTGCTGGGTCTCCTCATGCTCGTCGAACAGGTGCTGAACGGCGAGGCAAAAGTGGAGAATGCGTATCCCCGGGCAGTGACCCGCGAAGGGAATATCAAGGCCAGAAGGCTCATGTATGAAGTCTTCACGCCGGTTGACGCGGAGTGGAGGGGATTTCCAGTCATCCCGGAGTCAGGGCTTGGACTCAGGCCCGAATTCGAGGAGTACGACGCCCAGAAGAAGTTTGATCTCACGTTCCGCCACGTGGAGAAGCACTCGGCCTGCATATGCGACAAAGTCCTGCGGGGCATCGCGGAGCCCACCGATTGCCGGCTCTTTGGGAAGGCATGTACACCCCGGACGCCGATTGGACCCTGCATGGTCAGCCACGAAGGGGCTTGCAAGATTTGGCATATGTACCGGGTGAAGCAGGGTTAAATCACTCTCTTCTTTTCAGACCAGGCTCTCCATGTGCCCTCCACCATATTCCATGGTGACAAATGTATTTACCTGTAGAAGCGCCATGATTATGAGCCGTGCAAGAGACCGGACAGCGCGGTTCTCATGTGCACTCTAGCCCCGGTAGGGTAGTGGATATCCTGGGAGCCTCCGGAGCTTCCGACCCGGGTTCGAATCCCGGCTGGGGCGTCCTTTCCTCATCTCACTTCCTGGCAGATTGATGAATCCTGGAGATCTATACATGATCACCAGAGTGAGGGGATCATATCCATGCAGGAATTATCAGAAATCACAGGCGAATACGGTGCATTCCTTCAGAGGACCACCGAGGTTTTCAGCAGAGATGAGGGGCGCATGGCGGCCTTTGCCGACATTATTGACTCCTCCTCAGCCATCCATATCTTTGGATTCGGCCGGAGCGGCACTTCTGCCCTGGCAATGGCTATCCGCATGCGGCATTTCATGGCCCCTGAGAAGGGAGTATTCTGGCTTGGGGACCAGGTCCGCGACCCTATCAGGGGAGGGGACGCAGTCATTCTCGTCTCCAGGTCCGGGGACCGAAAGGAGGTGGTCTCCGCACTCGAGAGTGCTCTTGAAAAGAAGGCTCGAACGGTGGTAATCACCCATGCGAACACATCACCCCTGACACGTGGAGCAGCCCTGACAATATTTTTGCAGGGGATGGAGGGGGACCTTGCCTATGGCGGTGGAGATTTCGAGCTTGCTGCCTGGTATTTCCAGGAGGTCTTCCTCACCTGGTATGGGCTTTCCCGAAAAATCCCCAAAGAAAAAGTCGGGCGAAACCACGTCTGATGTCCAAAAACTATTTATCTGTCTGCTCTTCCAGTCACACTCACAGAGATGAGCAGAATCGGAGGAATGCCTGTTCAGAATATGGACATTTTACTGGTTGATGACCGGACGGATCTCCTCACCCTGTTTGGGAACTACCTCTCCATGCAACAGGGGTATTCGGTTGAACGGGTGCATTCTCCAGGGGATGGCCTGGATCTGGCTTCAACGCGATCATTTGGTCTGATCATCTCAAACGATACAGGACGAGACGGGATGAAGCTTGAAACCTTCGCCTCATCACAGGATATCCCACTCGTACGGCTGAAGAACGAACGAAAACGTCGTGGCTCTGCTCAGTTCACCCTTCAGGCGGGAGATACTGTCATTTTGGAGGACTCGCACCAGAGGATGGAATTCCCCCTCCAGAATTCGGCCGGACTCCAGGCATTGTTCCTTGAACTGGCGAGAAACCTCCGTCAGTTGATGAAGATTCCAAAGGCCAGGCACGATTTTAATGCAACATTCGGCCACCCATACGACGTCATCTGTTCGGCCCCCGTAGCCCTCTGCATCCTTCACTATCCCGATGTCTCGTGGATGAACGAGGAGATGGCACACGTTCTGGGGTATGCTCCATCGTCTCTTGTCAGCCAGCCATTCTCTTCCCTGCTGGTCCATGATGATGACCGCAGATGGTTTCGGGAATTAGGAGTACACACGCGGGGCGTGGCGGGTTGGTCTCAACGAGAAGTGGTGCTAAAAAAGAGGGATGGTGCAGCGATACCCTGCAGGCTCACATTCCGCAGTCTGGCTCATGCGAGTGGAGACCGCCATTATATCTGCGTATGCGAGGATATCCGGTGCCAGCAATCGCTCCTCGATCTGAAGCAGTCTTTTGCCCAGAGGATAGAGGAGATCGAGAACCGTTACCGCAGGGTCCTGGAGAGTATGGGGGCAATTGTGATTCGCACTGATACTGACGGGAATATTATATACTGTAACCCTGCCGCAGAGATGATGTTTGGCTTCCGATCATCAGAGGGTCCGGAAAGGAACGTGGTCGGCACTCTTGTTCAAGCCGGTTCCCGGGCTGAGAGGGACTTTGTGGCCATGATCAACGGCTGTTCGGGAAACGCCGATGAATGTTCGGTGATTGCGGTTGACCATATACTCCCCGGAATGCGACATGTCTGTATTGCATGGAAGATGGTGGGAATTCAGCGTGATGGCCAGGCTTCAGACGTCGTCTGCGTTGGGGAGGACATAACCGATTATTCATGCCAGATTCCGGGAGGGATCCGTACTGAACCGTGGAGATCGCGACTCCTGAAAGGGACAGATATCCAGAAAGAAGTCTTTGATGACGTTTTTCATATATGTGTCGAGATCTCGCGGGAAGGATGGGAAGGGAAAAGGGTCGGGACATCCTTCCTGGTTGGAGACGCGCCGGCCGTTATAGCCCGTTCCCAGCCACTCATCATCAATTCGTTTGATGCCATGGAGAGGGAGAGGCGGTTTGTCGGTCATCCTGGGAATACTACCTGCATCAAGAATTTTGCCGTGCTTGATGGGGGTTTTGTCATCAATGGTGATGGGTTCATCGAGGCGTCAGGGCGGCAATTCCTCCCTGGGGATATCGAAGTGGACCTCCCCCCCGGATACGGTACCCGCCACCGGTCAGTGGCTGCCATGACCATGGTGACGGGGGCGGTGGGAATTGTCGTATCCGAGACAGGGGGCCGCCTGACTGTCTTCAGGGAGGGAACGATCGTAAAATCGCTTATTTTCTGAGAGCAGAAAAGATTTTTGTCACCGGGGCAGAAGGACGGGGATAGCTGAGAAGAGCATTTTTCCTGGATGAGAATGTGGATCCTGTTTCATTCGTAACGGGAAAAAAAACAGGCTCCCCACTCTTTTTTCTCTCCGGGCTTCATAGCCTTCAGCATATCCGCGGCATGCTCTTCACATACTGTGGATCCGCAGCATCCCAGGATCTGGATACCTATAGCATCTTTCCCGCATACATCACAGGTTCTTTTCTCATCCTGCATCATAGTCCATAGAGTTACTGTGATGCATCTATGTCAATTCATCTCCGCCAGGTGGGCACAAGAGGCTGCTGACTCTCCGGGGATCGCTTCCTGATATGTGTCCCATCACATCAGGTAATAACGAGAATTCTCTTATTTCTGGTGCATATCTAAGAAATATTCATAAAATTTTGTTATTTAGGAAAATCATCGTATTTAAATGAAATTTGGGCATGACCCCGGTAAACGCCCCTTTGGCCCGGACATAATCTTTATCGTCAAGGCGCACCAAATGTGGCATGCTAGACAAGGATCATGCATATGTTTCATGATCCTTGATTTGTTGTCTGGCACCCTCCATGTGGACGGTCTGCAGCCCTCCACACCTTGAATGGCCTGGTCATCCGGTATCAACTCCCCAACATGACCGCACCGGGTACCTCGCGGTCAGATACCAGGATGACCTCTGGCTCTTCATGTCAGATCAACTCTTCCTGCATACACTTTGTCGGATACCGAATTGGACAGTAATATCTCCCGTGGCTATACCCGATTCTATGCACCTACTTCTTCATACACAGTCCTCTATGGAGGACATGCATGAACGACGAGCATTTTCCCCAGCCCCGGTTTGTGGTCAGCAGATGCATCGAGGTTGATCCCGTACGGTATGACGGGAGCATGATTCACAGCGAGGTAATACAAAGGATGAAACCATTCCAGATACAGGCAGATGGAAAGGGAATGCCGCATCTCTTCGCTTACCTCTTTTGGCATGAAAACCGCATCCGCGGTTTTCATCAGGGGGGCATGCGACCCGACAGTCTCATGTGCGTTTCTAATGAAAATGGCTTCGCCATTTTCATGATTTATGTCTGAAATCCTGAAAGGAGTTCATAGTGTGTTGGTATGAAAACCGTATCCGCGGTTTTCATCAGGGGGCATGTGACTCGACAGTCTCATGTGTGTTTCATTCCAGGGTTAAGTATCTCCTTCCGTCCCAGGACCAGAACGTGGCCCGTATGATGGAAAACGTGGCGGCTCATGGCGAAGACGCCGAACCGGGCGGAATATACCGGTGGTGACGGGAACTCCTGCTCCTGAACCTATCTGTAACCTCCAGGGCAACCACCCACCATACTATCCTCGAACATTCCATGGAGTATCTCTCAAGGCACCTCACCCATCAGGAGAAGAGGTTCCTCCTCAAGAGTCTGGAGAGGTACGGTGAGGGGTGGATCCCCCTTTCGGTCCCAAAAAACCTGATATGCTCCTGGATCATCAGGTACGGGGATAACTATTGGAAGGATCAGTATTCGTTCAATCCATATCCGGAAAGCGCTGTCATTCGACTCATCCAGGAACGGATAATATGGATTGTGATACCCAGTGCCGCACGGAAAAAACTACGAGGGCAAGTGACTATTCCCGACAGCGAGATTCTTCTCCCATGAAAAGATCCGTGGATCAAGGGAATCGAGAATGTACAGGAACAATATGCAGATATTTTGCATAATTAGGGACCGGAAAGCATACGCGGCAACCTCCCCATACCATGAGGTGACCATCAGAAGAGATCCCGCGAGCACGTACCCACAACCCAGGCCCAGGGCAGCGAAAGGCATCCATACCTTATGTACAACGCAATACCTTGCAATTGCGCCCACTGCAAGGCCACTCACCATATAGAGAGATATCTCGACAAGAGGGTCAGATCCTGGAAACCCGGCCATGAATCCCACCAGGGCTCCCCCGGCCGGACCGGTCAGCACCCCCGCACACACAACGAGGATATCACGGGGGTCCATGACAGTGGCCGTGCCAACGGAGAGGGCAAGTGAGAAGTAGCCACTTACAAGGGCAGCTACGCCGAGGCAGAGTATGATCCCGGTCCTGCGGGCAAGGATAGCCGTGTTCATATTTTTATTTCTCAATAACTCATTCAGGTGATTCATGCTTAAAAACATTTTTTCATGAGAATTGTGAATATTCTCTATCAGTGTCTTCCCGACAGTCAGATCCTGGATACAATCTCCAGGGAAGTCTCTTTGTAGGAAGTGGAAGAAGATGTGACGTACGGGAAAAAGGCCTGTAGTGCGTGATCAGCAGGAGCTCCTTATGGGACGATGCCAGGTATATGCCGGGTCAGAAGAGCGGGCTGCACCGGTCGAAACAACAGTGATTCACCGGTTTTCTAATGAAAATGGCTTCGCCATTTTCATGATTTATGTCCAAAATCCTGAAAGGAGTTCATAGTGTGTTGGTATGAAAACCGCATCCGCAGTTTTCATCAGGGGGGCATGTGACCCGACAGTCTCATGTGCGTTTCGATCAACCGTGGGGATATCACCTGTGCCTCGACCGGCCAGGTACCTGGTCATCTCCTCAACCCGTTCTCCCTGGATGAGTACAAGGATCATCTCCGGGTGGCGACCATTGTTGACGGGTGGACACCCAGGGGCTCATACCAATAATCATACCTTGTACCAAATAGATCCCATAGAGATACTCTATGGCAATCCCGGAAACCCTTATCACCCCGAGGTTGATCCTGCGCCAGTTCACGATGGATGATGCCCCCGTTGTGCAGGCGCTTGCAGGGGACGTGTGTATTGCGGCCGGAGTTCTCTCCATTCCCCATCCATATACGCTCGATGATGCATGGCAATGGATCGGGCAACACCCCTCTCTCCGCCAGAGTGGAGAGCAGTTTATCTTCGCCGTCACAGAGCTGCGTTCTCGAGTCCTTGCAGGGGCTGTGAGCATCAGGGTCAATGAAGAACACGCCCACGCAGAGCTTGGCTACTGGATCGGAAGACCCTTCCAGGGCAGGGGGTATGCAACCGAGGCAGCAGGGGCAATGCTGGAGTTTGGGTTTCTCGGACTTCATCTCCATCGCATCTACGCACGGCACCTGGCCTGGAATACCCCTTCATCCAGGGTACTCTCTCATATCGGTATGAGCTTCGAAGGGACGATGCAGGGCCATGCCTGCAAGTGGGGCGTGTTCCATGATGTGCATCTCTATGGGATCCAGGCTGGCGATTTTTATATGAATTCCCTGGAAACAAACAACTCCAGACTAGGTAAGCCTCATGGGGACCGCTGAATGACCTCCGGATTGCCTATCCTGATCTCGATTCCCCACGGCGGTGTCAGTGTCCCTCCGGAGGCAGCGGGAAGGGTCACCCTCGGGCCTCTCGCACTGCAGTATTACAGCGACCCTGCGTCGACCCGCCTCTTTGGATTTGATGATCGGGTCAGAGCCCATGTGAGCACCCCAATATCGAGGGTTATCGTGGACCTGAACCGGCCTCCCTACCACCTCCCCCCCGGCCATCGCGATGGAGTGGTCAAGTACCATACCTCACTTGGATTTCCGATCTGGAAGGAAGGGCAGCAGCCGAACATACAGGGCATTCACCTGCTCCTCCTGCGCCATTACTTCCCCTACCATGCAGAGATCGACAGGCTGCTGGATTCGCACGGGATAGCCGTCGCCCTCGATTGTCATTGCATGGTCCCGGTCGGGCTGCCGGGACAGCCGGACGAGGGGAAGGAACGCCCGCTCGTCTGCCTTGGAAATAACGGGGATCACCATGGAAATCCTAAAAAAGGGGCTCTCTCCACCTGCCCGCCAGACTGGATCAAGCAACTGGCGGAGAGGTTCCGGGATCATTTCCCGGGGCAGGGAAGTGTCACCATGAATCAGCCATTTTCTGGGGGCTTCATCTCCAATGCGCACTACTGGCATAAAGGAGTCCCCTGGATACAGGTGGAGGTGAACCGCTCCCTGTATGAATCAAGGGAATCCAGCCCTGAGAACGGCTCCCTGGTCAAAATCTCCCTCCTGGAAGATATTGGTAGCACCCTCTGGGAGGTACTGGCTCAATGGTACAGCGATGTAGTGCATGAGGACCCTGCCTCCATGAATCCAGGAAAACCTGAATAAGAAAATCTTTGGCTTTACCTTCTCCCCGTGAGGTACCTGCTGTTCTGCAGAAATCAGGTACTATCGGAGAATCCGCTCATTCCCTCTGAAAAGGGGAGGCGCACATTCCACATAGCCTCTACATTGCGGGAGAGGGATTCACAGTCATTGTGATCCTCCCGGTTCATATACCCGTAAATGCAGCTGTTGCTGCTCCAAGGAACAGCAGGCCGAGAAAACATCCAGTCAGGAGATTCTCATGCATCTGAGGTGAGAGGGGTTTCATGTCTGCAATCTCATGCATACCGCTCATGGGTATGATAGAATATGATGATCGCAACGGACCAATCTGGGTATTCTTTTTTTCTCTCTCTCAACAATGAGGTGGCATGATGGAACCCCAGGGTTCACTCTGTGGAATGATCATCTTCATGGACCTGTTTTCCTTCAAAAATTTCTCTATTGGAAATTGAATGTCCGGGGTCTTGAGCATCAGGGGATCATCGTCCCATCAAACACACACGATGCTGCCCCCAGCAGCGGTGCATATCCCCCGAGTGGGCTCATTCGTATTTTCGGCATCCTTCCCGAGACTGAACGGACATGGGGGAGAGAGAATTGCTCGAAATGCTGCCAGTTGTTCCGGACCACGCTCCCATCAAGGAGAATGATGCCTGGATCATAGGCAGCAATGAGGAGTGAGATCCCATTCGCCTGGATTCTCCCAAGAACTGCAAGGAACTCACTCACAATGGGATCTCCGCTCCCGGCTGCAGTGAAAAGGGTGGCCGCATCAGGCATGGAGATGAAGGGACTGTGGTACCCCTTCGAATGGCACCATTCCTGGAAGAATGCAGGAATGAATCTCCCGGACCCGCATCCTTCCCAATGACCTCTCCCACCACAACCACATGGGAGGTTCCAGGTGGTCTCCACCAGGAAGTGCCCGACTTCCGCGAAATTCCCCTCTTCGCCCTGGAGTAACCTTCCCTGCTCAAAGACTCCCGCCCCAATCCCGGTGGAGATGGTCAGGTAGACAAAGTTCGCAACTCCGCATCCCGCTCCGAAAGCGCGCTCACCTATGGCACCTGCATGGCAGTCATTCATGAGATGCACAGGGAGCTGAAATCTCTCTTCCAGCGGAGCGACCAGGGGGATGGAGGGGAGTGCAATGTTAGGGGGATGTATGACCATACCCTGCACCAGGTCCACGGGCCCGGCAGCCGATACGCCTATTCCGGCAACGGATGCCATCCCTCCCCCGGGAATGGTCCGGTGTATGAGTCCTCCCAGGCTCTCGACAATTACCTCTGCATCCTTCGGGCACTGCGGTGTCTGGATAGAGGCCTGTGCAAGTATCCGGCCGTCTCGCCGGACGAGGCCTGCCCGTATGTTGGTGGCACCGAGATCGACCGCTATCGCAGTGGGTTGTGGATTTGAGGAAGGCATGTATTCTGTGTCAGTATGAATCCGCGGGAATTTCTAGTATTCGGTGTTCATTCTTTAGAGAGGAGGGTCAATATGCAGCCTATCCTGGTATTCGGGAGGTATTAGGGCGCCTGAATCAGAGAAGATACGTGTTGATTACCAGTATGACCACCACCATGATCAATAATGATCCCACCGCCAGTTCCAGCAGCCTTGGCGGAGCCCTGGGAGAGAGACGGACACCCACCTGTGCTCCCAGCACAGCACCAATAGTGAATGCAATGAAGAAGGGGAGCGAGAGATGGCCCAGGAGGAGGTGAGTCCCTGTGCCACTCAAAGAGGTGATGAAAATGACTGCTGCAGAGGTCGCCACCGCACTATGAATAGGTATGCCCGCGATGGTGAGAGCAGGCACATTCACAATTCCTCCGCCAATCCCGGTGAGACCACTCATGAAGCCTGCGATGGATCCCCATGTCACCAGATGTACCGGGTAGGCATGGAGATCCTTTCCCTCCTCCGGAGAGATGCGGCATTGTTCTTTCCAGCATGGCCCATACAGCAGGGGAAAGACCAGTGGAAACTGCCGGTAGACCATTTTTATGCCCATAAAGAGGAGGACCACACAAAAAATGGCGATCAGGTACTGCGAGGGGAGCAGGAGGGTGACAAGCGCCCCCAGGGCGGCACATACCATGCCCGGCAGGGCCAGGCATAGCGTACTTTTGAGGAGAATCCGTCCCTGGAGGCCATATCCTATTGACGCCGAGAGCGTGGTACAGGTAATAATGGCCAGGCTTGTACCGACTGCGACCCGGGGATCGATGCCAAAAAGAATGACCAGGACGGGGACATAGAAGAACCCTCCCCCTACTCCAAGCAGTGCGGAGATGGTGCCTATCAGGACTCCCAGCACGCAGGAGAATAGCAAATCGGGCGGAATCATGGGGCCTCTTTATTCAACATATGGTAAAGGGCCCTTCAGGCATAAAGGTACAGAGTCTGAGAGGCTCCCTGATTCAAAGGAAATGAGGGTTACTACTCCCATTCAGCGGGATACCATTGTTCTCTGAACCCTGGAGTTCCCTGCCTGAACCATGCAGATCCATGCTCATTCTGTTTGGATAAAACCAGGAATGCATGCATGATACGATTACATATGAAGAGAAAGTGAAGGGATATCCGGGAGTGGGGGACGTCCGGCCTCTCATGAGGAAGGCACGGGCTCCGGGTCGTACATCCAATACAGCCAGGTTCCTGACTCCCACACTGCAATTGAGGTCTGTCATATGAGATCATACCACCAGAGACGCCACCCGGATCCACGCCTTTCCGCCACACGCACGGCCCAGAGAAGAAAGCAGGGAATCCGTTCGCCGGAGAGCAATAACGGACGGAGGTACCTGGACGGGTGGTGAGGCTCCTTTTTATGAAAGGCACAACCACCTCTTTTCATTCATGCGTTTTTTCCGGTTTCTGGTCGCTCTACATGATACAGGTTTGAGACACTGCGCATCCGGGATCAGATTGTGAGGTCATCAGACTCCTGACCACTCCTTTATTGGGATATACGAACAGGCGAAGATTCATAGTATCTCTCTTCCTTCACATTATCGATGACGAGAGTCCTGATCATAGATGATTCCGCATTCCAGAGGAAGATCCTCTCCACTACCCTCGCAGCCGAAGGTTGTGAGGTTATCGAGGCCAGGAACGGGAGGGAGGGGTTAGAGACAGGGATAAGGGAGCATCCCGATATCATCATCCTTGATCTCCTGATGCCCGAGATGGATGGGTTCTCATTTCTGAAGGAATGGAAGGGAAAAGGGCTTTCGACCCCCGTCTTTGTGTTCACTTCGGATATTCAGACTGCCACCCGCACTATGTGCCTGGATCTTGGTGCAACCGGGTTCCTCAACAAGCCTTTGAAGAAGGACGAACTTGTCAACATTCTTTTGTCGTTTCTTGGGAAGTGACCGGCATGGAAGATGATCCGGATACACTGGATGGGATCAAGGAACTGATCAACATAGGGGTGGGAAAGGCCGCCGGGATCCTGGGGGAACTCACCAGTTCACATGTCATACTTCAGGTCCCCACCCTGCATATCGTTGAGGTGGGCGAGAGACCCAGGTATACGTCCGGGGACTCCCTGCTCTCCATGGTCTTCCTTGACTTCAGCGGCCCGCTGAAAGGGAGGATGGCGATTTTGTTCTCCCCCGAGAGCGCGGCAAACCTGGTCATACTCCTCACAGATGAGAGCGACACGACTGCCGAGATGGATATGATACGGTCAGAGACACTGACCGAGATCGGGAATATCCTGATAAACGGGGTCATGGGAACCATCAGCAATTTCATCGGGGAGCCCCTGACCTATGCGCTTCCAGTCTATACCGAGAACCGGGCAGCCTATCTTGCCGAACCATTCGGTGATAGTGACCATGTCCTCTATGCTACCACTCAGTTCCAGGTGAAAGGCAGGAATGTGCAGGGGGATATCCTCATCATGCTCGAGCATGGATCACTGTTCCCCCTCATCAGGAAGATCAATGCTGTTATGGATTCCGGGTGACCTGCGATGAACGGGTCCCTGTTCTCATCGCAGATGGAAGCCTTCCTGGATTCCATCCCTGCAGGTGCCTGCATTATCGACAGTAGAAACCGGGTGACATTCTGGAACGCCATTCTCATGCAATGGACCGGAATTTCCGTAGATTCAGCCAGGGGAAGGGAGATTTCTGAGTTTATCCACAGCGAGCAGCAGGGGGTGCTGACCCTCATACTCACCCAGATCCAGGAGGGAGGGGGCGCCATCTACCTCTCGCCCCAGCTCCACCGGCATTTTATCCCGGCACCCCACCCCGATGGAGGATTGCGCATCCAGCAGACCATCATCCAACCCCTCCGGTGTTCGTTTTTGGACGAAAAGAGCCTTCTCGTGATCATCCACGATGTCACCGGCATGGTACGCCAGGTGCAGGCCTACCGGAAGATGAGGGATCGGGCACTCCTGGAACTCGAGGAGAGAACCCGTGCAGAAAATGCGCTGCAGATCTCAAATAAGAAGTTAAACCTCCTCTCCAGCATCACCAGGCATGATATTCTGAATACCCTGACGGCACTGCTGATGTACATGTCCCTGATGAAAGAAGAAGCGAGGAATGATGATGAAAAGCAGGCATATGAGAAGGTTGAATCCCTGGGATGGAAGATCAAGAGGCAGATAGACTTTACCAAGAATTACCAGGATGTGGGGGTGAAGTACCCCCTGTGGCAGGACGTGGAGACCGTGATCAGGGAGGCGAGAGAGCAGCTCCCGGACGTAGCCTTCCTGTTGGAGAGCCGGGTGAAGGGCCTTGAAATCTACGCTGATCCCCTCCTCTCGAAAGTCTTCTACAACCTGATGGAGAACTCTGCCCGGCATGGTGAGAGGGTGACCAGGCTGGACTTATTTTTCGAACGGGACGCTGGAGGAATAACCCTTGTCTTTGCAGATGATGGCGTTGGTGTTCCTGCATCTGAGAAGGAGAAGATCTTTCGGAGGGAATCATACAAAAATACCGGGTTTGGCCTTTTTTTAAGCCGCGAGATCCTCTCTATCACAGGGCTCTCCATCAAAGAGACAGGGGTTCCAGGGGATGGTGCCCGCTTCGAGATACGGGTGCCGAATGAGGCATACCGGGTTATCCGTGCATCGACTTTGGAATGAATTGGGTTTCTTCACCGGATTTGGGTTGAAACGCATTCCATTGGTTTTCATGCATCCACTGGCATCATCCCAGTCACCTGATAACCACCAATACGCAGAGTGTAATGTTCAGCAGAATGCATATGGGAGCCATCAGATTTTTCAGATAAGAGAGAGAACCAGAAACACACCATGAACCCTGCTGAAAGGGTGAGAATATAACTTTGAGGAACTCATGATGGATCTTGCCGTATATAGTGAAATAATTGAGACTTTTGCCTTTTTCTTCGGAGTGGTTGGTGCAATACTGATCATCTACGGGGGACTGAGAGGTGCCCTTAAAATAGTGCTCAGGGAGGTGTGGAAGAGGGAGATCTCCTACAACCTGATCAGGAGGGAGTTTACCAGCAAAATTGTCTTCGGGCTGGAGTTTTTCATCGCTGCCGATATACTCACCACCCTCATCGCCCCCACCCAGGAGGAACTCATCCTTCTTGCAGTTGTGGTGATCATCAGGACGATCCTTGGGTATTTCCTGGCCAGGGAGACCGAGGAATTTCCACTCGAATAAAAAAAGAGGAATTTATAAGGGATTTTCCCCTCTCCTTGATGACGGAGGAGCTGCGGTGTGTTAGGGGACTATTTCTCCCCGGTCTCCGTCGATATCCCGTCTGTCACATCCCAAAGAGCCGGAGCCACCAGGGCTTTCGTTTTCCATGAAAGATACGGCTTTCCTCGCTCCCTTTCCTGATATCTTCCACGGTATACAGTAAATGAGGATACTCACTCTGGAAGACTCCGAGAAGCGTTTTCAACTCCGCACGGGGCACCACCATGAAGAGCACTGCGACGGGGGAGGAATAGTATCCGGTCCCATCCAGGCGGGTAATGCCATATCCCATCTCCCCGACCCGTCCCATCAGGGATTGGGGATCACCCGGGACGAACACCCGCACTACCACACTCCCGATGCTGATCCGATCTTCAAGGCGCATGCCGATCACCGTTCCGATGGCATACCCTGCCACGTACGCAATGATCCCCAGCACGTTCTGCAGGTTGGTGAGGACGAGGCCGGTTGAGAGGAGCCATATCGCCACCTTGACCACCCCGATCCCTGCGGCCAGGTTGGTGTGGCCCCTGTTGATATAGATAGTCCGGATTGTCTCGAGACTCGTCTCTACTATGCGGGCAAAAAGGATAATAAAAGGGAGGAGGATGTAGGAATCTGGCATACCAAGTTGATCGAAGTAGTAGGCCCATTTTCCATATCAAGGTATGGATCTATTCTCTTTATGTAAATCTGGACTCTGGTATCTGTAATCCAGGAAATAGAAAAAGCCGACAGGGTGAAGTCGGAACAGAGTTCAATTCCGCCTTCTTTTTCTCACCGCGCAAAATCATCGCCCCTGCGACCGACCCCTACCCCCAACCCCACCCCTGCCAATCCGAAAGGGTGGGGCCTTCTCCCCGGTGCCCCTCCTCCTGCAGCACGAGACACCTGCCCCGTGCGGTTCTTCCCTTGGGTCAGAACCTCGTCGCAGGATGGAGGGGACCATCGAAGATCGGGATACACAATAACGGGGCACCATGCTCCGTCCGCTCCGTTTCCGTTCGCTCCTCCTGCCGTCCGATGCTTCTCCACTCCGCTGCACTCGCCCCAAGTTCCGGGTTTTCTCTCTCTTGTCATGGTCATTAGCCGCCCCGGTTTTGTCGTACACTACGAAGCCATCATATCAGACTACCGGATATCAGGCAAAAACCCTCGATACGGGAGTAGGGAACAATCGCAAAGGAAAAGTGAGGGGATCCGTTCTGGTCTCTGGAGTATACCATAACTATATGAGCCCATTCTCTGAGTATGAATTGCGAGATCCTGCATTTATCTCCCACGGCATGGTCAAGACAGGTATGAAGCGGCAGAGGCTCTCTGATGAATAAACTGGCCCGATATTATCTCGCAGGAATCCTGATTGTCCTCCTTGTATGCATAGTAATCCTTCTCTTCTACAATCCTTCCACGAATGTTTTTTTTACCAAGGAGACTACGCGTTCAGATCTCCTCTCGACAGTCCAGGCACGTGGTAAACTCGTCACTGCAGTAGAACCCAATTATCCACCAAGTTCTGAGATTGTGCCGAATGCGAACAGGACACCCGGGACGAGGTGCAGCCCGTCAGAATACACGTTGAATGAGGTAAAGGGTTTTAACGTAGAAATCACTGCAGAGATAGCACGGCGCCTGGGTGTTGAACCCTGTTATATCATGCCCCCCCGGTCCCAGACGAGGAGTGGGAACTGGGCAGATAATTGGGACCTCTACCCCATCCATTACATCACAGAAGAGAGGTTGAAGGACTACTATTTCACGCAACCCACATTCACTACACCTGCGGCATTCTTTATGCATAAGAATAACACGGAATTTACCCATATGAGCGACCTCTCTGGCCGCCGTATCGGGGTATGCTCCGGATGCGTCCATGAGCTGTACCTGAAAGGTACGCTTTCCTTTCCCGGAGGGACCACAAACTTTGCCGTCAAGAATGCCACCCCGGTCGCTTATATCAACGAAGTCCTTGCCATCGATGATCTCTCCATGGGAGGCCAGGGGAAGATCGACGCTATCCTGACAAGCCAGATGACGGGTCGTGATGCGATTCGCCGTGGCTTACCCCTCAAGCAACTAGATGATCCGGCGTTCTTTGGGTATGTTGCACCGGCCGTTGACAAGAAAGGTTCCATGGACCCCGAGACCTTTGTCAAAAAGGTGTCAGAAGTGGTCCAGCAGATGCACAAGGACGGGACATTGCTGAACCTCTCCATGAAATATTTCTCCGCTGACTACACCTCAGAAGCAGAGAGGTTCAATATTAGCGCCCTTCACCAGTTTGCCTGATGGGGAAAGACCTGATGTTGAAAAAGACGTGGAAACAAAGCCTGACCCTCCGCCTTGTCCTCTCTTTTTTACTCCTCTCCCTCCTCGTTGTGGGGATATTGGGATTCGTCGCCGGAATCATTGCGACAGAGACCATCAAGCAGTCGGTGTTTGAACGGCTTGACACAAGCGTCAATCTGAAGGAAGACTCATTCAATAAATGGATTGATGACCAGATAGCGAATGTCGTCCTCTTGAGCATGATGCCTGCCGTCTATGAAAATGTGGATGTCCTGGCCAGTTTCCCACCTCCTCAGAATGCAACTGGGAAAGAACGGGCGGCATACAATGACCTCTCTGAACTGCTCAACCTCATCGTCACTGAGTCTCCCTACACCGATGAGATCATGATCACCGATGGGAACGGCACAGTGATTGTATCGAGTGATCGCTCCCACGAGGGGATGTCTCTCTCCAATGCGCCCTACATCGAGCCGGGGCGGCAGCGGACATACGTACAGAGTATCCATCCCTCCCCCCTGACCGGGAGGAAGGTTATCACCATCGTGACACCGATTTTCGATGCCCGTGGGAGTCGCATCGGGATGATTGCCGCGGACCTCTCGAAAGATCGCATCGACCGGATTATCATCGAGAATTCAGGGTTAGGAAGGACCGGGGAGACCTATCTCATCGACAAATCGCACCATCTGGTGAGCGATCTACCCTTAAAACGACAGAATATCACCTCCCGCGAGGTCAGGTCGGAGGGTATCGACCGGGCTCTCGCAGGTATTGATGGTTCGGGGGTGTACCTCAATTATGGGGGGATCCCTGTCATTGGTGTGTACCGGTGGATTGACGAACGCGAGGTCGCTCTGATCGCGGAAATGTCTGCTGAAGAGGCTTTTGAACCAGCGAACAGGCTTGCATGGACCATTTTCATCATAGGGGCTTTCCTCGCGGGAGTGCTTGCCCTCCTGATGTACCTCGTCGGCAGGCAGATTACGCGTCCCATCCTTGCAATCACAGAGACTGCTATCCAGGTGACGGGGGGAGACCTCACACTCAAAGCTCCTGTGACCACTGAAGACGAGGTCGGTACCCTCGCGAAGGCTTTCAACCAGATGACCGATAACCTTAAAGGAACGCTCCTTGGGCTGGAGCACAATATTGCAGAGCTGGAACAGACGAGGGATGCCCTGTCCATGGCACGGAGCCATCTTTATACCATTATCGATTCCATCGCTGACCCTGTCTTTGTGAAAGACAGGCAACACCGTTGGGTTGTCCTCAATGATGCATTCTGCCGGATGGTCGGCCATTCCAGAGAGGAACTGATCGGCCGGACAGACAGGGACGTCTTTCCGGAAGGTGAATATCGTATCTTCCTGGAACGCGATGACAGCGTGTTCACCACGAGGAAGGAGGACATCAACGAGGAATATCTCACCGATGTAACAGGAAAACGACATATCCTCCTGACGAAGAAGGCGGTCTTCAGAAGTCCGGACGGGGAAGATTACCTTGTCGGCGTCGCAAGCGATATCACCGAGATACGTGACGCAGAGGAGGAGGCTCGGCGGCTGAACAGGGAGATAGAATTCATCCTTGGGGCGACCAGGACCGGCCTTGATATCATCGACGGGGATTTCAATGTCAGGTATGTCAACCCGGAATGGCAGAAGACGTACGGTGACTTCACTGGCAAGAAGTGTTTCGAGTATTTCATGGGAAGGGACACCCCGTGCATGGGATGCGGAATCCAGGAAGCCCTCAGAACCAAGAGGACGATTGTGACCGAAGAAACCCTTGTCCGCGAGGGAGGCCGGCCAGTCCAGGTCACGACAATCCCATTCCAGGGAGAAGATGGCGAATGGCTCGTCGCCGAGGTGAATGTCGACATCTCCGAAAGGATACACCACGAACAGGAGATACGGCGGTTTAACGAGAAACTTGAGGAACGGGTCAGGCAGAGGACCAGCGATTTCGAGCGTGCGACGAGGGAGATGGAGTCATTCAGCTACTCGGTCTCCCATGACCTCCGGGCCCCGCTCAGGGCGATCGATGGGTTTTCCAGCATCCTCCTCAATGAGACCAAAGAGAGGCTCAATCCTTCTGATATCCGCCTCCTTGTCCTGATCAGGCAAAATATCACCCAGATGGCCCTTCTCATCGAGGGCCTTCTCAACCTCTCAAAGATAGGAAAGCAGGCCCCCCAGAAGGAGCAGATCGACATGGGAGCCCTCGTAAGGGAGATCTTTGAGACAATGAAAGAGGAGCAGAAAGGCCGGGATGTTACCCTTGAGATCGGAACACTTCCCCCCTGTATGGCAGATACACTCATGATCAGGCAGGTCTACAGTAATCTCCTCTCCAACGCCCTGAAATTCAC
>JALOPW010000046.1 GCA_025453675.1 Methanolinea sp. | reverse complement strand
TCGTCTCGCTCGTCCCGGCCGGGTTCCCTGCCGAGATCACCATCCAGAAGAAGAAGGAACTGGACGAGGTGGCATTCTTCGAGGCTTACAAGGAGGAATAACGACCACCAGGGAGTGTCTAGCCAATTTTTCATTCACTCAAGTCACGGGATACCGCCTCACAGTGCTGCGACTTCTGGGTGCGATAGGGTCCAGTGATCAGTATACTTCACATACAAATGCCCCGATCGACCCTGCCGGGGAACCATCGCGTTGCGGGGGTGGTCTGGAGGGGGTGAAACCCCCTCCGGTCAAAGGAAAACCACACTCTCCCACAGACGCTCTTGGGGAGCAGTTGGGGCCACAGCCCCAACTGCGGGGGTGACGCGGGGGTGGTCTGGAGGGGGTGAAACCCCCTCCGGTCAAAGGAAAACCGCACTCTCCCTCAGACGCTCTTGGGGCTGATGCCCCGCCGCGGTGGCATCCCGAAACGCGATAGGTCCAGAGCTGGAGAGCAGCAGAGGGCTGGAAGCCCGCTGCTGCGGGGAAACACCGGGGGAATCCGAAAGGAAAAGAGCGTCTCGCCCGGGGGTCGAGGGGCGGAGAATGGATAAGCGGCGAAGGAATTCCCTCAAAACACCCCGGAATCGGCGACTGAAGGTCGCCCGGGGGTCGAGGGGCGCAGCCCCCGGTCAGCAACCATTTAGACCATGGCATCCCACCTCACTCACATGAAGCGACCGATCCTCCAGGTGGCACTGGATATCACGGAGCTCGACCGGGCCGTTCAGATCGCCCGGGAGGCGGTGGAGGGCGGGGCTGACTGGATCGAGGCCGGGACCCCCCTGATCAAGAGCGAGGGCATGGAGGCGGTCAGAAAGCTCCGGGCCCTCTTTTCCGGTCATGAAATCGTGGCAGACATGAAGATCGCCGACACCGGCACGCTTGAGGTGGAGATGGCGGCCAAGGCCGGGGCATCGGTGGTCTGTATCCTCGCCGATGCAGACGATTCCGTGATCTCGGAGGCGGTCCGCGCCGCAGACCTCTATGGTGTCCGGCTCATGGCTGACCTGATCAATGTCCATGAGCCCCTCGAGAGAGCCAGGGAACTGGAATCCCTGGGGGTGCACATCATCAACGCCCACGTAGGGATCGACCAGCAGATGCTGGGGAAGAGCTCGCTCTCCATGCTCGCCTCGCTGAGGGGTGCGGTGAGTGTCCCCATCGCGGCGGCAGGTGGCCTGGACGCCATCACCGCCCCCCAGGCGGTCACAGGGGGTGCTGACATCGTCATCGTGGGGGGGTCTATCACCCGTTCCGCAGCGGTGACCGTATCTGCCCGCACTATCAGGGAGGCGATCGATGAGCCATCCCTCCCCAGGGAGGAGCACATCTCACCTGAACAATCCATCAGGGATATCCTGCACTCGGTCTCCACCCCGAACATCTCCGATGCCATGCACCGGAAAGGGGCCATGGAGGGCATCAGCTCCCTGTGCGGAGATGTCAGGATGGCGGGAAGGGCAGTGACAGTGCAGGCGGTTGCCGGCGACTGGGCCAAGCCCGTCGAGGCAATCGACGTGGCCGAGCCTGGCGATGTCCTGGTGATCAACAACGACGGGGCCACCCACGTGGCCACCTGGGGGGAGCTTGCGACCCTGAGTTCCATGGAGCGGGGCCTTTCCGGGGTGGTAATCGACGGGGCAGCCCGGGACGTGGACGATATCCGGAAGCTGCGATTCCCGGTCTTTTCCCGAACGGTAGTCCCGAATGCCGGCGAACCCAAGGGATTCGGGGAGATCAACGCCGAGATACGATGCGGCGGCCAGCTGGTGCGTCCCGGTGACTGGGTAGTGGGAGACGAGAGCGGGGTGGTGGTGATCCCCCGGGAACGGGCTCTCGAGATTGCCCGCCGGGCCATGGAGGTGAAGAAGACAGAGGCGAGGGTCAGGGAGGAGATCCGGAGGGGAAGCACCCTCTCGCGGGTCTCGGACCTGGTCAGGTGGGAGAAGAAGTAAAGGGGTTACTGGAAGAGGGAGCTCTCGAGAAGCGTTCCCCCACCCTTCTGGATGGCGGAGATCGCCGCCTCCACGTTGTCCACCCGCAGGATAAGCACCGCACCCTCTTTTCCCGAATAGGCGTAGGCGTACTCTATATTGATCTTTCCCTCCCCCAATATCCTGGCAGTCTCGTAGAGCCCTCCGGGTTCATCCTTCATCTGGACCGCGATCACATCGGTGAAGGCTACGTTGAACCCGAGTCCGCCCAGTTTTTCGTGGGCCTTCTTTGGTTTGTCCACCAGTGCCCGCACCACCCCGAAGCCGTCTGCCTCGGCAATGGAGAAGGCCAGGATATTGATCTCCTCCTCCTGGAGTGCCCTGGCGATGGCCGCCAGCCGGCCCGGCTTATTCTCAGAGAATACCGATATCTGCTTGATCACGAATTTGTTCTGTTTCATATCAGATCTTCCTCCTGTCAGTCACCCGTTTTGCTTTCCCCTCAAACCTGGGGAGAGAGCCAGGCTCGACCAGTTCCACATTCACCGCCACGTTGAGGATATTCCGGAGCTTGTGCTCCACCTTCTTTCGTATGCCCATCAGGTCGGTGATCTTATCAGAGAACGCCTCCTTCTTCACCTCCACCTGGACAAGCATGTCATCGAGCGCCCCTTTCCGGTCCACGATGATCTGGAAGTGCTGCCCCACCTCGGGGATGGACATCAGTGCATACTCGATCTGCGAGGGGAAGACATTGATCCCCCGTATGATCAGCATATCATCCACCCTCCCGGTGATGCGTTGCACCCGGGGGTGAGTCCGCCCGCACGCACAGATTGAATCGTCCAGAGCGCTGATATCCCCTATCCTGTACCGGATCATGGGAAGCGCCTCCTTCTGCAGCATGGTGATCACCATCTCCCCGCGTTCTCCGGCAGGGAGTGGCTCCAGGGTTTCAGGGTCCAGTATCTCCACGTAGGCAAGGTCCCCCCAGACGTGGAATCCCTTCTGTTCCGTGCATTCACAGAACATGGGCCCTGAAAGTTCGCTGGTCCCGTAGATATCGTAGGCCCTGATCCCGAGCCAGTCCTGGATCCTCTGGCGCATCTGCTCGGACCAGGGCTCTGCGCCCAGGATCCCCACTTTCAGCCGGGTGTCGTCCCTGATGCTGACCCCCATCTTCTCGGCCACCTCCCCCATGTGCAGGAGGTAGGAGGGAGTGCAGGCGATTGCGGTGGCCTTGAGATCCTGCATCAACTCGATCTGGCGCTCGGTATTCCCCACGCTGGTGGGAAGCACCGTGGCCCCTATCCGTTCGGCCCCATAGTGAAGCCCGAGCCCCCCGGTGAAGAGGCCGTAGCCGTAGCTGACCTGGATCACGTCACCCCGCCCCAGCCCGCAGGAGACGAGTCCCCGTGCGAGCGAGTTGGTCCAGTTCTCAAGGTCTCTCTCCGTATATCCGACCACGGTGGGCTTTCCCGTGGTCCCGGAGGAGACATGATACCTGACCAGGTCGTCCTGCGAGGAGACGAAGAGCTTGTCCGGATAATTGTCCCGAAGGTCCCGCTTGTACATGAACGGGAGTTTTCTGATGTCTTCCAGGTTCTGTATATCATCCGGATGGACATTGTGCTCTTCCATCCGCCGGTGGTAGAACGGGCTGAAACTGTAGAGGCGATACACCATGGTCTTGAGGAGCCTGTACTGCAGCCTCTCCAGGTCGCTTTTTGGCATCTGCTCGATGCGGGGGTCCCATACTCTCATCACATCTCACTCCTGCGGTCGATCACCCGTTTTGCCTTCCCCTCGAACCGGGGAAGCGATCCAGGCTCCACCAGCTTCACGGTGGTGCGGAGCTCCAGGGTGTCGTGGAGCTCCTTGACCACTTTTTTCTGGATACGGGCAAGGTCCTGCAGTTCCCCTGAGAAGTAATCACGGTTGATCTCCACGTCAATTGTCATCTCGTCCAGGTGGTTGATCCTGTCCACATAGACCATGAACTGGTTTCCCACTTCGGGTATCCGCAGCAGCACGTGCTCGATCTGGGACGGGAAGACGTTGATCCCTCGTATGACCAGCATATCGTCGCTCCTCCCGGTGATGCGGGCAATCTTTTTCGCCCGCCCGCAGAGGCAGTCATCCTCAATTTGCATGGTGATGTCACCCGTGCGGTAGCGGAGGAGGGGCATTGCCTCTTTTACCAGGGGTGTTACCACCAGTTCGCCGCGTTCTCCGTCACCAAGCACCTCGCCGGTCGCGGGGTCGATGATCTCCACCAGGTAGCAGTCGTGCCAGATATGCAGCCCGTCACGCTCGGGGCATTCGAAGGCTACTCCCGGCCCAAAGAGTTCTGAAAGGCCGTATGAGTCAAAAGCGGTGACTCCGAGTTTCTTCTCAAGTTCAGCCCGCATGGAGTCCGACCACGGCTCGGCCCCAAAGAGCCCGGTATTGAGCGATTCCAGGTTGGCGCCCATCTCTTCAGCCACCTCTGCAAGGTGCATTGCGTAACTGGGGGTGCAATGGACAGCGGTGACCCCGAAGTCCTGTATCATCTCGATCTGCCTCCGGGTATTGCCGGTGGCGCTCGGGATTACTGTCATCCCGACCTTCTCGGCGCCGTAGTGGAACCCAAGCCCCCCCGTGAACATCCCGTAATTGACCATGTTCTGGAAGATGTCCTGGTCGGTGAGTCCCACCATGGTCATGTTCCGGGCGATCAGGTGGGCCCAGGTATTCAGGTCATTGCGGGTGTACCCCACCACGGTCGGCTTTCCGGTGGTACCCGAGGTAGTATGGATTCGTACCACTTCGTGGATGGGCACGGCAAAGAATCCGAAGGGGTAGCCGTCGCGGAGATCCTGTTTTCTGGTGAAAGGGATCTTCTGTATATCTGCAAGGGTCCGGATATCCCCGGGTTTTACCTGGGCTTCGTGCAATCTCTTCCGATAAAACTCCACGTTCTGGACCTGTGAGAGGGTCTTTTTCAGCCGTTTCAGCTGAAGCCTCTCCAGGTCTCTCTTCGGGAGGGTCTCAGTCTTCTCATCCCAGAACATGGTTCCTGGTCCTGTGGTCCTCTTGGGCCCCTGGTATGTTCGTCATTCTGCCACCGGTTCAGCCTGTTTCTGTCTGCAGCACGCCAGGAATGAGGCATGTGCGGATCCGACGCAGCTTGCATAGAACCTTGTGCCGGCGGATGAAAAATATTGTCAAGCAATGGCATGGTGATCGCCCTGCCCTGCGAATCCTCCAACTTTTCGGTCATTTTTTTAAAAACGATGCATTGAAGTACCATAATCCGGGAACTGAGTATATCAGAATCCCTCCCTCTCCGGAGTGGAAAAGGAGTAGAGAGTCATCGTTCCGGTTCCCTGGTACCTGGTATCCGGGTTCGGGGCCCACCTGAAGGCAACATCCCGGACCCTTGTAGTGCAAAAAAACGGGAAAAGTGAGGAGATACCTCTCTCCAGGGTCCGGCACCTCCTGGTGATGGGCGGGCATTCCATTCACAGTTCGGTGTTCTCACGGTTGCTTGCATCCGGATCCTGTATCTCTTTCTTTGAGGCGGATGGAGAGCCATTGGGGATTGCGAAGCCGTTTGGGTTTCGTTACGATGAACTGGTAAGGGAGGCGCAGATGAAGGCCTTCTCCCATTCATTTGCCCTCGCTATGGCGAAAGGAAGCCTGCATTCCCGGATCCTTACCCTTGTCAGGCTCCAGGAAGAGCGGGGAGAAGCCCTCTTTTATGAGGGGGAGCTCGAGATTCTGGAGAAGAGTTATGCAGAGCTGGATTATCTGGTCCGGGTAGAGGAGATCCGAAGGATCCACCGCCTGGTCTCTGATATGTATTATGAGATCCTCGCCCGGACCCTCCCCCCCGAGCTCGAGTTCCGCCGCAGGACCCCCCGACCACATATGGACGTCGTGAACACTATGCTCTCATTCGGGTACGGCCTGCTCTTTGGGAACACCTGCGTGGCGGCGATAGGAGCGCATCTCGACCCGGACACAGGATTTTTGCATAAAGGAAAAGGGGCGCTGGTCTATGACCTCATCGATCCGTTCAAGGCCGGGATGGTGGATGGGGCCATCTCTTCCCTGGCGAGAGCAGGAATCCCCCCTGAGGAATACGAATGCGGCCCGGCCCGCTGCATTCTTACAGACGACCTGCTGCAGGTCCTTACCAGGAAACTTCACGAAAGCATCCGCCAGGAACTGATTGACCAGCAGGTGATGTCACTCCAGGACGCACTTCTGAAGAAGGCAGATTACCTCGTCCGTGCGTGAGAAAATTTTAGCCACTCACTCTTCTGCACGCAGCACGGCAAATTCCTGGAATATGGTGGTGGGCATCTCCAGGATCTCCACATCCCTGACAAGGGCCCTCGGGCACCCATAGATCATGGAGACAAACTTATCGAGGATGATAGGGTCACCGGTAGCCCTGATCCTGACCGTGCCGTCCGGTAGGTTCATGACATCCCCTCTGATGCTGAGTTTCCCGGCGATATGCCGCACGCAGTTCCGCATCCCCACCCTCTGTACTCTCCCGGAGATGCGTATCTCCACCGTCTTCATGGGGTCACCTGTCTCGAGCTGCCCTTTCCTTTTCACCTGCTGGATATGCGATTGGATGTGTCTCCCGGCGTACATATCAGCATTTCCGTCCAGTGACCAGGGAGGTTGTATATCGCATTATATGGTATATGAAGTAACAGCCAATTTGTTATAAATCTTATTTAAAACC
>JALOPW010000030.1 GCA_025453675.1 Methanolinea sp. | reverse complement strand
ATCGTCCAGAACAAGATTGACGTGGTCCCCCAGAAAGAGGCCCTGAAGCATTATGAGCAGATAAAGAGCTTTGTGAAAGGGACAATCGCCGAACATGCATCAATTATCCCTGTATCTGCGCAGAAAGCCATCAACATGGGTGCCCTGGTGCAGGCCCTGGACCAGACTATCCCTATCCCTGACAGGGATCCCAATGCCGAACCCATGATGCTCCTGGCCCGATCATTTGATATCAATAAGCCGGGCACAAGCTGGCGCGATCTCAAGGGGGGGGTCATTGGCGGTTCATTGATCAGGGGTGTGCTGAAAGAAGCTGAAGATATTGAGATCCGACCGGGAAGGCAGGTCCAGGCCGAGAACAGGGTGCGCTGGGAGCCGATCGAGACCAAGATCACCACCATCAACGCCGGATCGAAGAAAGTGATCGAGGCAACTCCCGGCGGGCTGCTCGGGATCGGGACCAAGCTTGACCCTGCATTGACCAAGAGCGATGCGCTGGCGGGGCAGGTTGCCGGGCACCCGGGAAGACTCCCGCCGGTCTGGGAGAAGGCACGCTTCAGGGTTACTCTCATGGAGCGGGTGGTGGGCGCGAGCAGCGAGACGCATATCGAACCCCTGAAGCACCATGAACCCCTGATGCTCTCTGTGGGAACGGCAGTCACCGTTGGGATCGTGGTCAATACCAAGAAGGACTGGGTGGAGGTCACCCTGAAACGACCGGTATGTGCAGAGATCGGGGCCAGGATCGCTATCAGCCGCCAGCTGGGTGGGAGATGGCGACTGATCGGGATGGGCGTGCTGACCGAGTGAAGGTTCTCTTCGACACCAATGCCCTGATGATCCCCTTTCAGTTCAGGGTTGATATATTCGAAGAGCTGAGAAACCTTATTGGGGCATATGAACCATTGATACTGACAGAAGTACTCCTGGAACTGAAAGGGCTTTCCCGGGGCCGGGGGAGGAGCGGGAGCGCTGCCCGCTCTGCTCTTCTCCTGTCTGGCCGGTGCCTGGAGTCGGGGAGTGGGTATTCTGAAGGGACCGTCGATGAGAAGATCATCCGGTTCGCAGGAGAGCATGGGTGCATGGTGATCACGAATGACAGGGGACTGCGGGATGCACTTCTTGCCCTTGGAATACC
This sequence comes from Methanolinea sp., assembly GCA_025453675.1. Classification (GTDB taxonomy): domain Archaea; phylum Halobacteriota; class Methanomicrobia; order Methanomicrobiales; family Methanospirillaceae; genus Methanolinea_A. The sequence goes on along the minus strand of JALOPW010000030.1, from coordinate 21,326 downwards.
GGTGATCACACTTATGCAGCAGAAAAAGCTTGAAATATTGAGGAGATAGCGGGAGAGAGTGGCGCATGTATTACAAGATGCAACTGGCGGACAAGGTGCGGGTACCCCCTCACCGGCTGGGTGAGGATCTCACCCGGGTGCTCCTGGATGTGCTGCAGGACCACCTGGAGGGGAGCATTGACAAGGAGATCGGGATTTTTATTGCCATTACCAGGGTGCTCAAGATTGGTGAGGGCGAGATTATTCCCGGTGATGGGGCGGTCTATTATGACGTGGATTTCGAGGCGGTGGTGCTCCGACTGGTCATCCAGGAGGTTCTCGAGGGTCTTGTCGTAGAGACCACCAGTTTCGGGGCCTTTGTGAGTCTCGGACCCATCGATGCCATGCTCCACGTGAGCCAGATATCCGATGAATATATCAATTATGATGAGAAGAATGCCCGGCTCATCTGCCAGGAGTCAAAACGGTTTATCGGGGTCGGCGAGCCCGTCCGTATCCGGGTGGTCACCCTCTCGCTGAACGAAAGGGAGCCGCGTGACAGCAAGATAGGCCTGACCATGCGCCAGTCAGGACTGGGAACCGCGCGCTGGCTCGAGGAGGACATGCTGAAAGAGAAGGAGAAGGAGAAGGAGAAGGAGAAGGAGAAAGGTGGCGAACGTGGCAGCCGTTAGAAAGAAACTGGTCCGTGTCTGCAGGGAATGCCACCGGGTGGTGGAAGGCGAGGCATGCGCCGTATGCGGGAGCTCCAATCTCTCCACGGACTGGGCAGGGTACCTGGTGATCATCGACCCCAAGCGCTCAGATGTGGCCAAGAAGATGAATATCACTCTTCCTGGCAGGTATGCGCTGAAGGTCCGCTGATGCTTCGTCTGCCAGAGGATCAACGATATCTTTTTCAATCGCCTTTTGGCACGCTTGTGCCGGAGATCACTGATCTCTCGTCTGAGCTGCCGGGCAGGCGTCTCTACACGGTGGGGGACGTGGTGACCCGCAACGTGCTGGCAATGGGACTTCTCCCGGAGGTCGCGGTGGTTGACGGCCACACCATGAGGGCGCCCTGCGACCGCACTCCCCCCCTGGTATTTCCTGCGGTATATCACGCAGAAAACCCGCCAGGGACCATCACCAGGGTGCTGGTGGAGGCATTACGAAAAGCAATCGCCTCGCCCCCCGCCCTCATTATTGTCGAGGGGGAGGAGGACCTGGCGGTCATTCCTCTGGTTCTCGAAGCCCCGGAAGGGGGGTGGGTCCTCTATGGCCAGCCCGGTGAAGGAGTGGTCATCAGGGAGATCGATGAGGAGGCACGAAAGAAGGCAGAAACGCTTCTCGCGTGTTTTATTGAGGAATCCGAAAAATGAGGGGATCTTTTGGGCCACCCATGGGACTGGGATGGAGATAGAATATAAATAACTTTACTGCGTATAATAAGAGGATACCGATGGAATTTGAGGTCACCAGGGATACCAGGAACGAACTGCTCGGACGGAGGGAAGTTGACTTCTCTCTCCAGTTCGACGGCCCCACGCCTTCCAGGATGCAGATAGTGGGGAAGATCGCCGCATTGATGAATGTGCAGGAGAAGCAGGTGGTACTGGACTCGCTGAAGACCTGTTTCGGGATGACCGCCTGCACGGGGAGTGCCAGGGTGTATGACAGCGAGGAGCGCCGGAACAAGACCGAACGTTCTTTTCTCATCAACAGGGGAGTGCCCAAGCCCAAGGAAGAGGGGGCCTGAACGTGGCGGCAAAGAAGAAGGCAAAGGCTGCCTCAACAAAAAGGGGTGCATATTACAAAGTTGAGGGGGGCAAGGTCTCATTCAGCAAGAAATACTGCCCCCGGTGCGGCCCTGGGGTGATCCTGGCCGACCATCCGGACCGGGCAGCCTGCGGAAAGTGCGGGTATACTGAGTTTAAGAAGACTGCATGAAAATGGCGAAGCCATTTTCATTCGCACAACGCCATATGCCCGGGTCCAGGCTGCCACCACTTCCTCAATCTATGCCAAAAATTTTTTCGAATAGCAGAGATGGATTCCAGGGCCGGGGCCTCTCCATTGTGCGAATGAAAATGCCTGCGGCATTTTCATATGAATAAGAGAAAAACACCTGTCCCCGGACAGGTCCTGGGGATCGAGGGGACAGCCTGGAACCTCAGCGCCGCTCTTTTTGGTGAAGACCTCGTCGCCCTGTATTCGAGACCTTACCGGCCCCCGCAGGGTGGGATCCATCCCCGTGAGGCGGCGCAGCATCACGCATCAGAGATGAGGGAGGTTATCCAGCGGGTGCTCACCGATCCCTCGACGATCTCCGGAGTTGCCTTTTCTATGGGGCCGGGCCTCGGGCCATGCCTCCGCACAGTGGCAACGGCGGCACGGGCGCTTGCCTTATCCCTTGACGTGCCGCTGGTGGGGGTCAACCACTGCATCGCGCACGTGGAGATCGGCCGTTTTGCCACAGGGTGTCACGACCCCGTGGTGCTCTATGCAAGCGGTGCGAATACCCAGGTGATCGGGTATTTGAACCAACGCTACCGGATCTTTGGAGAGACCCTGGATATCGGCATCGGGAATGCTCTGGACAAATTCGCCAGGACCAAGGGGCTTTTGCATCCCGGCGGACCCGCCATCGAGGCGCTGGCAGAAAAGGGATCCTATCTCAATCTCCCCTACACGGTGAAGGGGATGGACCTGGCCTTCTCCGGCCTGGTGAGCGCGGCAAAGGAGCAGGAGGCTCCCATAGCGGATGTCTGTTACAGTCTCCAGGAGACGGCGTTTGCCATGTGTGTGGAGGTGACAGAGAGGGCGCTTGCACACTCAGGCAAAGACGAGGTGCTCCTGGTGGGGGGAGTTGGAGTAAACCGGCGCCTGCAGGAGATGCTCGCGATCATGTGCAGGGAGCGGGATGCGACACTCCATGTACCGGAGCCGAAGTACATGGGCGACAACGGTGCCATGATCGCCTACACGGGAAAGATCATGCTTGAGAGCGGGTGTGCGATGAAGCCTGAAGAGACCCATGTCAATCCCAATTTCAGGTCGGACCAGGTCGAGGTCACCTGGCGGGGAGAGGAAATGACTGAGGCGAAAGGAGTAAAAAAGCCCCCAGCTTCATCAACCGCCAGAGGTGCGGAGGCAGTGGTCACCATCAGTGGAGATGCAGTGGAGAAACGGCGGGTACGAAAACCATACCGCCAGGACGCCCTGGATATCCGGCTCATCGCTGAGAGGACGAGGGCGGAGGCGCGGCTGATTTCAATGGCCCGCCGGAGTGGCGTTCCCACCCCTGTGATAAGGGATGCGACCCCGGATACGCTCGTGATGGAGAGAGTAAAAGGCAGGCTCCTGAAAGAGACGCTCTGTGAACCTGACCTGAATGAGGCGGGAAAGACTGTAGGAATGCTTCACAGTGCAGGGATTGTGCATGGTGACCTTACCACCAGCAACATGATCATGCGGGCCTCCCGGTGTGTGCTGATTGACTTTGGGCTCTCCATGGTATCAGGAGAACTGGAAGCCCGCGGTGTCGATGTGCATGTCCTCTTCCAGACACTGGAGAGCACCACTGATGCCTCCCCCGAACTTATACAGGCATTCTGCCAGGGGTACCGTTCCACCTTCTGCGGCGCAGGAGAGGTACTCCAGCGGGAGCGGGAGATCGAAAGAAGGGGCCGTTACCTGTGAAGTGTGCGGTGGTCACCAGCAACGAGCATAAGGCGAGGGAGATCGCGCTCTTCTTCAAGGGGGTGGCAGAGATCGAGCACATCCCCCTTGAGTGCCCCGAGTACCGCGATGACGATGTGGGAGTAATCGCCATGAAAAAGGCTGAATACGCCTACCAGGTGCTGCAGAGACCCCTGATGACCGACGATACCAGTTTCTGCATCCCTGCGCTCGGTGGTTTCCCTGGTCCTTATGCCGCATACGTGCAGAGGACTATCGGGAATTGCGGTATACTCCGGCTCATGGAAGAAGAACCGGACAAGCGTGCGTTTTTCGAGACTGCGGTGGCGTTTGCAGAGGGCCAGGGAATTGAGGTGTTCAGGGGCAGGATTCACGGCCTTGTGGTTCCCCCCCGGGGAGGCGGGGGTTTTGGATACGATCCCATCTTTGAGTGGGAAGGCCGGACCCTGGCGGAGCTCACCATTCAGGAGAAGTCCCTGGTCTCTCACCGGGCACGGGCGCTCGCGCTCCTCAAATGCTGGCTGGAAGCCAGGGAGCGGGGGAACCGTAGATTCTGAAGTGACACAAAATCTTATGTGCCTGCAGAGCCTTCTATTAAAGACTATATAGCGGTGTTCTGAAATGGCACGATTCCCGGAAGCTGAAGCAAAACTGCTCAATGTGAAGATCTGCATGCGATGCAATGCCAGAAATGCCATGCGCGCGACCAGGTGCCGCAAGTGCGGTTACCAGAACCTGAGACCCAAGAACAAGGAAAGAAAGGCATAGGCAGCCTGTGTATATCAGGCTGAATAGAACGTCACTTTTTTTCCCTTCTCGCTGTATTCCCCCTTGTAGGTCTCGATGTTTCTCTTATACCCAAGGCGGTCCACAAACCCGAGTTCCCTGAGCGTCTCCCTGACCCTCATCACGTCCGCTTCATCCTGCCAGTCAGGAGTATAGACGTAAATCACCTTCCGGTTGTCCCTGGAATCGGGGTTTGGCCGGGCTGTGCTGACTTTTGCGGATATTCCAAGCTCGTTTCTGCAGGTTGCATCCCTGACCCTGATCCAGGCCTCATCGATCTCTTCGGGGGGAAGGAAGATGAGCCATTTCCCCGCAAGTTCATCCTCTATTGCATCGGGATGTACTTGAGGGGCGTCCTGGACGATCCAGTGCATGGTAGTGGTCTTTCCCGGCATCACCCCCTCTCCCTGGCAGATAAGGTCGTAGACCTTGTCCGGACTTTCATACTTCCTGAGCAGCGCCTCCCCGAGTTCCGGGTAATTCCCGCAGAAGTCCTGGAAGAGGGCCAGGAACTGGGCGCGGAAGTCGACCCGGTTCTCTACCAGTGAGAAGAGGAAGAGGCCCTGATCCTGCAGCTCCCGGTTCAGCAGGTGGAAGAGGAGACCGCAGGCAACGTCGGGGAGGGTGTCCGGATCGATCGTGCTCATACAGTAGGATTACCTGAAACGGGAAAAAAGGTTATGATACGGTGATTCTAAAGGCGGAGTGCGGAGCTGACAAGGGTGGCGGCGTGCTCCCCGGAGAGGAGCATTCCACCGAAGACCGGGCCCATCCGGTGCTCTCCGGCAACTGCATTGGCAGCCATGCCGCATATCACCAGCCCAGGGAAGATCTCTCTCGTGTGGGTGAGGATCTCTGACTCTGCCCGGTCGGCCCACATGAACCCTTCCCCCCTGACCTTCACCTTTCCTCCCTTCCTCTCCACGAGCCGGGCGAGCACGGCGTCGTGCCCTGTGGCATCCACGGCGATTCTGCACCCCATGGTGAGCGGGTCCACGTGAAGGCCGGCCATCTCCACCGGAGTCCAGTTTACCACCAGCCCTGAGAGGCGGCCATCTCCCCTGATCATCACATCCTCGACGGAGAAAAGGTTGAAGAACTCAACCCCGGCATCGCATGCGGCAGCGGTGAGCTTAGAGACCGCCTCCACCGAGCTGGCGACATAGTACCCGTCCCTGTAGGGGGTATGGGTGATATCAAACCGTTCCAGGAGCCGCTTTGCCGGTTCCTGGACCACAATCCTGGGAAGCATCATTCCCCCTCCCCACATTCCCCCCCCGATGGAGAGCTTCTTCTCTATCAGGCCAACCCGAAAGCCCCGGTCGCCGAGGAGGGCTGCGGCGGTGAGCCCTGATGGGCCTCCACCCACCACAGCCACATCCATCTCCATATATTCCAGGAGTTTTTCCATCTGGGAGGAAACAATAGCCCTGCTTATGCTGATCTCATCGAGCTCCATGGTATCGTATTCCATACTTTGTACCCGCTCACCCGTAAATATACGCATAAGAGTGCGGCATGACCTATCTGTTGTGGGGCGCTTTGGCAGCGGTTGCAGCCTTTTCTTCAAAATCCAGGTATTTCAAGGGTTTTTCCTGTGCCAGGGGAGGAATGTTTATGTCCTGGGTACAGAAAAGTACTCAGTATGAAAATATGGAAGCGCGACATCGGACTCACGCTGCGGATCTGGCTGACCCTGTTCCTGCTGTTTTTAGTGTACCTGGTCTTCCTCGCCGTCCTCTCCATGCTGGGCGTGGGACTTCCGTTCCTTGTGCTCCTGGTATTCGGGATGGCGTTCATCCAGTACTTCTTCTCGGACAAGCTGGTGCTCTGGAGTACCAGGGCCCGGGTCATCGAACCTGACGAGTATCCCGAACTGCACCGCATGGTGGAGAAGCTCGCCACAGACGCCGGCATCCCGAAGCCGAGGGTTGCCATCATGCAGACACCGGTACCAAACGCGTTTGCCACCGGGAGAAGCCCGAAACATGCAGTGGTGGCGGTGACTGATTCCATCCTGCGCCTTCTCACCCCCGGAGAGCTTGAGGCGGTCCTGGCGCATGAACTGGCGCACGTGAAGAACCGGGACGTGCTCACCCTGACCATCGCCAGTTTTGTGGCCATGCTTGCGGCACTGATCATGAACAACTTCCTCTTTGCCAGTCTCTTCTCCCGGAGGAACGACAACCCCTGGATCATCGCAGGGATCGTGGCCATCGTGGTCTACTTCGTGGCCCAGCTCCTGATCATGGCCCTCTCCCGCTACCGGGAATTTGCCGCGGACCGGGGGAGTGCATATCTCACCGGGAGGCCCGGAGATCTCATCACCGCGCTGGAGAAGATCAGCGGGCGGATGGACCGGGTGCCTGCAGAGCAGAAGCGGGTGGTGGAGAGCGCCAATGCCTTCTTCATCATACCGGCTCTCTCCGGGAGCACCCTGATGGAGCTCTTCTCCACCCATCCGCCACTCGAGAAGCGGATCGCTGCGCTCGAGAAGGTGGAGATGGAGATGAGGGGATACTGACACCTCACCTCCATTCCGCCCCATTCTCTCTTCTGTGTGATTTCACTATACCCAGGTAATATCATGCGAACAGGTGTGTGACGCGAAGGGCGCATCCCGCACGTGAGCCCTCCATTCCTCTATTCCGCCTTTCAATGACCCATTACGGAAAATGAGACAGATAAGGAACGCAAAGCATAATACCGATTATGGTCATATTAAAAGGGCACACTGCATCGATGGTCTAGTGGCATGACTTAGGCCTTCCAAGCCTATAGCCCGGGTTCAATTCCCGGTCGATGCACTCGGGCTCGTGGTCTAGCTGGTTATGACGTCGCCTTCACACGGCGGAGGTCAGGAGTTCGAATCTCCTCGAGCCCATCACATACTGGGTCTTTTGACAAAGAACCATTATTTTGACATTCTGTTGTCGAAAGGACCGTCTCCAAGGCATGAAGCCTGTTTTCAAGACTTTATATGGAGACATTTTTTTTACCAATCAAATCCTGACAGGTGCAGGGCAATAGGATCCATCCTTGAACGAATCCAGTCACAGCACACAAAAAATAGATTTCCATTTCAAGGGAGTATATAAAGGAACATCTGGTAGAACATCATAACGCCTCACATACAAGTCCATATGTCCAGATATCCCTTCAAGGGGACATATACTGGCCTTCGCCCGGAACAGGGGAAGTTCGCCGATCACATTATCAGATGAAATTCTCAAAACGAAATTGATTGGAATAAAAAGTAAGATTAAAATAAGGTGATTAGAATAAAAGTAATACTAAAATAATCAAACCTGTCCATCATTTATTGTTTTCAATACGCCTCAGGGATACACGAATGTCAGATGAAGAAGAAAATTGGAACTATAAAGCTCTCATCGAACATTCTTCAGATGCAATCGTTGTCCATGATATTGAGGGAAAGATACTGTATGCCAATCCAGCTGCTCTCGCTCTTGTCGGGGATAAATCCCTTGAAGAAGCGATGAAAAAGTCGGCATTTGCCCGACTCCCAAAAAACATGGCAGAAATTGGTCACAGAGATAGCCAGAAACTATTGGATGGACAATCTCTACCCCCCCTCATTGCACCTCTTTTTTTAACGAATGGCAACCGGATTGAGGTCGAAGTGAACGCAAATTTTGTGAATTTCAGAGGTAAGCCAGCGATCCAAGTACATATACGGGATATTACGCATCGCAGACAAGTGGATGAGATTCTCAGAGAGAGGCTAGAGACGGAACGAGCCCTCCTCAATTCTCCGATAGATATGGCGGCTCTCCTTGATGTCAATGGAATTATTCTGAATATTAACGATAATTTTGCGAAAACACTGGGACAATCTCCCCAGAGTCTCTTGGGATCATGCATCTGGAACCTGATGCCCGCTGAAGTAACAGACTATCGAAGAAAATATTTTGATCGGGCAATACAATCGAAACAGACCGTTCGATACGACGAAAAAAATGGAGATAAATGGTACGATTCTCTCGTGAATCCCATACTGTCTGATCAGGGAAGAGTGATACAACTTGCCATTACTGCTCGCGATAACACCGAACGGATTCAGATTGAAGAGAACTTAAAAGAAAGTGAGGAAGAATTACAAAACTTGATTAAGAGTTCCCGTGATGGAATTATCATCACTGATGAAAAAGGACGAATAACGAAGTGGAATAAGGGAGCCGAGATAATTACCGGCCTCACCGCGAATGAGGTATTAGGAGTCACTGCATGGGAAATCCAGGCAGGGAATGTTACGAAGGAATGGGGTGGACACAATTCATTGAGCAGGTATCGGACACTCTGGGATCAATTATTGAATGACAGTAACGATCAGCACTTCACTGGTCTTTTTGATGGGCAAATCCGAACCCCTGGGGGCGACATCAAGTACATAGAGCAGAGTGTGTTCAGGATTCCTAGTCAGCGTGGTTTTCGGATTGGTGCAATTATAAGGGATATCACAGATCGAAAAATGGAGGAACAGCAACTAAAAGAGTTCGCCGATAATCTCAAACGGAGTAATGAAGATCTGGAACTTTTTGTTACTATTGCCACTCATGACTTACAAGAACCTCTTCGAGGCATCGTGGCTTATTCTCAGCTCCTCCTCAACTACTGTAAGCATGGGAAGAGTCCCCAGATGGAAAAGTATTTGAAGGTTATTGAAAACTCCGGTCTTCAAATGAGTCAACTTGTGAACGATCTCCGTATGTATTCCCGGGTAAGGACTCGTGGAGACCAATTCATACCGGTTGATATACAAAAAGTTCTTTCAAATGCCCTAAATAACCTTCAATTGGCGATTAAAGAGACCCAGGTAGTTATCACTCATGACGAACTTCCGATTGTTCATGCAGACGCTACACAAGTTACTCAGGTTTTTCAGAATATTATCGATAATGCCATAAAATTCTGCGGGGAGGGGATTGTTCCTGAAATTCACATCTCTGCGAATCCCGAAGATGGGATGTGGCAGTTTGCAATCAGGGATAATGGAATTGGCATCCCGGAAGAATACTATAACAAGATATTCATCCTATTTGAACGTCTTCACGGGAGAGATACGTATCCGGGAACAGGGCTCGGACTTGCACTCTGTAAAAGGATTATCGAACGGCATGGCGGACGTATTTGGGTAGAATCTGAAATTGGAAAAGGATCTACTTTTTATTTCACCCTCCCCAAGGCGTGATCTTCTCATTCTGCGCTCTCATTGTAAATGCGCCTGTTTAGCGGCTTTGCTTTGTCGAAATGAATGTCTCCAAGGAATGAAGCTTGTTTTCAAGAAGGGATATGCGTTCGTTCGTGTCAACTGGTTGTCCACCTAATGGTATTGGTTGGACAATGGCGTTGTCATCAGTTGATATGACGATGTTGGTGACGCCGTTTGCCTCATTACGATATATCGAGACTTTTTTACCGACCAAATCATGACAAATGCAGGCGTATCACCCCTCGGATTCCTGCGTGTCGTTTTCAGACAAACCGTGTCACCCGGGTGACGGCCGGTGGGACCGTGAGTTTCTGTGTGTATGGTATACCATGTTCCGGTGAGAAAACGAGGGAAAACGTATGGTAAGGCGGGAACGGTTCCGGAAGGGAGATGAGGAGATCGAATATTTCTGATGCTTCCAGGATATCATCCTCGTCTGCGGTCTTCATCGGAATCAGATTATATTTTTTGAGTATCGTCCAGTTTCCAGGCCCGACAGACGCGTTCCTGCTCCTGGTGAATGTTGTGTCCGTGTCCGGCGAGACGATCGTGATCCCCATCCGGTTGATATCGATGGCGAGGTCGCCTATAAGCGGGGTCACCGATACGACGAGGAACCCGATGGCGTTCTTGTTTTCTGTGGCTGCCACTGCGGCAATCCCCTCGATCTTCTGGCTGACGCTCAGGTAACCAATTGGCATCCCGGTTACCCGGACGGAGTCGCCGCTCTCCTGCACCGCACGGACAAAAAGACCCCCTGGTGAACCGCCATGCCCAACAGGGGGAATTGCGAGGGTGAAGACCATGTACACGGCGATGGCCAGGAAGAGGATCAGGAAGATCACCTCAAGTCCAGTTATTCCTGTTTCTCTGTCTCTCTTTGCGAATTCCCTTCTCTTTCCCAAACGCATAGCTGGTATTCCCCTGTGAAGTGAATGGTCATAGTGTCACGGAATGTGTGCCAGTCGAATACGATTCATCGGGTCTTCTCCTCAAGTGTGGAGAAAATGTCGTTACCGGGACGATATCAATCGTGATGGGGGGTTTTGCTTCATACCTGTGTTATCAGATGATGGTAAAAAAATTCTCTGAGAAACCCACTTTCTGGTGCAATCAATCAGTATTCAGTTCATCAAAGGCGAACGGGAATTCAACCCGGATAATAATTCGTTTCCTTTGGCAGGTAATCCCGATTTGATGCGGATCTTTACCTTCAAAAATAAGCTTGAATCATCTTCATTTTATTATTGTAAGGTTTTCACAAGGTCTGAATCTGGAGTTCGAACCTCCCTGGGCCCATCACTGTTTTTCAGTATCCCTTCCAAAGAGAGAGGAGAACGCAGTCTTGAATACATACTTCGGGAGGGGATCCGAGTGCTCCACGTAATAGAGAAAGAGCCGCTCCCCCCACTCGAGAGACTCGGGTGACCTGCAGACCAGGTCATAGACAGAATCGTAAATCTGCCCGCTGCGGGTGAAGAGCCCAAAGGACAGGGCTTTGTCAGTCACGGTCAGCCCTACCCGGATCGGTACCCTGCTGACCCTGAACTTCAGGTTCCGGTATTCCCAGAGGTGCCTTGCCATCTCGAGGTAGGGCTCCTTCAGGAGGTCCTCTGCCAGTTCAGGAGTGATGACCAGGATCACCTTCACCCCTTCGCGCACTCTCTCTCCGATCGCATCGGCAATGTGCGGGGTGGCAAATGCGGATACCCCGTGGATCCAGCGTGATTCCTGGAGTATACGGAGATATTTTTCCCACCGATGCAAAAAGTTGCAGGAGATATCACAGATCAGCTCGGCATGCACAAGATCCCCCAGGGATTCGAGCGCACTCTGGGGGATACCCTCCAGGGAGTGGCTCTCAAAGAAGTCAATGAACCGCTCCATTGTCCTGACCATGGCGCGGAGATCAGCGAGTTCCCTGATGAAACGAGAGGGCGGTTCTTTCCCGCGATGCAGGGAAGGCAAAAGGGTCACGGATGAGGCACCTGCATTGTTGGGAGTATCATTGACCTGTCCCTCCACCCATTCCATGAGGTGTTTTGAGGAAGAGAGAGATTTCACCCCCTTGTTACGTGCCCTCTCCCACAATGCCTGGCCCCCGCATCCAGGCTGGTACCTGCTCATCGCCTCGAGGAATGCATGGATCTTCAATCCCAGCAGCTGCCCGGAGCGGGTCAGCAGGTAGTACTCTCCGGATCGGCCGGCCACCCATCGGTGGATAAGGCGCTCCAGGATCAGGGAGACCTGCGACTCTTCAAGCCAGCTTGAACGTGCAATCTCGGGAAGTGTCGCAGGTCCCTGGTAGAGCGCCACGATGAGGGAGATGTCCGCAGCATCGAAGTGTAGGGAAGGGGCCGTGGCAGTCACCTCGCCGGGTCTTGTCGGGTGGTCCATAAGATGTCGGGGAGAGAGCCTCTGTTCAACGACTGTATGGGATTATTACGCCCATCACGGTGTGTCCACCGGCACACGGGCTGGAGAGTGAAACAGCAGAGTGGTAAGACCAGAAAGGTATTAAACCCTGTTTTTTGGGTATTCGGTATCCTCTTAAGGGCATGAAGGCAATATATCATCGAGCATGCAACCTCCTTCGGGCCAGGGGTGTGGCAGGTATACCGGACTACTGCTTGCCGTGCTGCTGGTCTTTGGCCTATGCCTCCCTGCATGTGGCGACAATCCTGCCGAGACAGCGATGGCCCTCTCCAAGAAAGCGGACGATCTGGTTGCACAGGAGAGATACATGGAGGCCATCGACCTCTACAATGAGGCTATCGCGATCGACCCCTACAGCAGTACCATCTGGAACCGGCTGGGGAAGGCAGAGATGAACGTTGGGAGGTACCCTGATGCGGTAGTTGCATTCCAGAAAGCGCTGGATCTTGATCCCTATCACTCCGGCGCATGGAAGAACAAGGGAGACGCATTGCATGCACAGGGAGAATACCAGGCAGCAATCGATGCATATGACCGGGCACTTGCCATCAATGCCAATGATCTCAATGCCCTCCTTCAGAAAGGGATCAACCTCCAACTGTTAGGAAAACCGGATCAGGCGATGGTGGTGTACAGCGAGGTAGTGCGCATCGCAGAGAGAGAAGTGAGGCGGAACCCGAATGAAGCAAGGTATGACGCCACGCTCTGGACCAACAAGGGCGATGCGCTGGCCAGGCTGGGCCGTTTCCCTGAAGCCCTCCAGGCATACCAGGCCGCGGTCACTATAAACCCCAAGTACGAGCGGGCGATCACGGGGATGGAATCCGTGAACGAGACCCTGTACCGTGCCAGGGGATCCCCTGAGTTGCTCAATACCCCTATACAGCCATTAGAGACCCCTACCGGAGAGTTGCCCATACCGCTCTCCCCCTTTTCTGTGACAATGGCACTCTGCATCATGGTCCTCGCTTCATGCTACGTGTTCCGAGGCCGCTGGAAGAGCGTTTGAGTATTCAGTGCGGTTCTGTTCATCATGGTCTTCTTTCACCTCATCCTCACTGATGATTGTAATCTCTGCTGCAGTTACTGCCGGGGAAAGATATTCTCAGAGGAAGTCAAGTGGAGTGGCAGGGATGTGCTTATCGATGATCAGCTCCCCCCGGATCTCTCTATTGAGCCAGGCGATCTCTCTGCATTTCTCCGTCAGGATCCCGATGCGTGTGTCACGTTTTACGGTGGGGAACCCCTTCTCCGGTGTGACCTGATAAAAGAGATCATGGACCATGCACCCCTCTGCAGGTTCATGCTCCAGACAAACGGGCTCCTGCTGAAAGAGCTGCCGCCGCGATATATCCGGCGGTTCGAGACCATCCTCGTCTCCCTGGACGGCTCCCCTGAAATCACTGACAGGCACCGGGGCCATGGCACTCACCGGAATATCATGGAGAATATACGGCACCTGGAGTGTGCAGGATTCCGCGGTGAACTGATTGCCAGGATGACGGTAGGGGAGGACGTGGAGATCGAGGATGCAGTACAGTACCTCTCAATGAACCAGGAGCACCAGTTCTCATCCATCCACTGGCAGCTGGATGCTGAATTCTCTGGAGATGCAGGGATTCGTCATTTCCGGAGATGGCTTGATGAGAGTTACAATCCCGGAATACGCCGGCTCATCGATGCATGGGTGGAGAAGATGGCCATGGGGGAGGGGGTTGCAAGGTGGTACCCGTTTCTGCAGCCGGTGCAGGACCTGCTCACGGGCAGGGAGAGCAGACTCCGGTGCGGGGCAGGCCACTCGAATTACACCATCATGACCGACGGCCACATAGGGCCCTGCCCGGCAATGATCGGGATGAAGGAGTTTTATACAGGGCACATCTCCAGCGCCCATCCCCTTCATCTCCCGGTTGTGGAAGTAGAGAGTGAATGCAACAAGTGCTCCATCCGGGGGTTCTGCGGGGGAAGGTGCCTGTACTCCCAGATCATCAGGCCCTGGCCGGAAGAGATGAGGATTGCCGTGTGCGATTCGGTAAAAAACCTCCAGGCAGGATTACTGGATGCCCTGCCTGCCATCAGGGAGTGCATTGAGAGTCGCCTGATCCGGGAGGAGGATCTCTTCCATACGCGTTACAACGGGTGCGAGATCATTCCCTGAACTTTTAGGGCACCCTATTTGTGATACGGTTCCCCACTGTACATCCTGGCCGCCCGAAAGAGCTGTTCCAGGAGTATGAGCCGGACCATCTGGTGCGGAAAGGTCATCCGTGAGAGGGAGAGGGTGTGCTGCGCCAGATCCCGGACCCTTCCTGAGATACCCAGGGGGCCGCCGATGAGGAAGGAGATGTTGGAACGTCCTTCCATGACCCAGGAGCCGAGATGTGCGGCAAGTTCCTCGCTGCTCCAGGTCTCACCTCTCACGTCAAGGACCACCATGATACCGCTGCCCGGGGCAACAGAGAGCATCCTGTCCCCCTCTCTCTCAAGGATGGCTGCTCGCTCTCCCGGGGTGAGCCTGACAGGGATCTTCTCCTCGCGCACATCGAAGATCTCCACCCGGAAATATGGCTGTATCCTGGTGCAGTACTCCCGCAATCCATCCTGGAGGTAGGGCTCTCGTACCTTCCCTACTCCCACTATCCGGATCTGCATGCCTGTACATAGGAAGGTGAGGTATGCTGAAGTACATTCTCCTTCAGGGAGCCCCGGCCCGCGAATTCACACTTTCACCCCCCGCGGCGGTTCCTTATAAGATCCACCAAAGAGATGATGATACGAGGAGGCTTTCTGAGCCTCCCTCTGCAGCCCTCAAAAACCTGATATCAGAGGAACCCGGCAACTCCCCTACTCTTTTCGGGTTCTCTCTTCTCTTCATGAGCAGAAGGAGCCGGAAAAGACTGTGGTGAACACGCGCATCCCGGGAGTATATTTCCCGCGGGACCGCAAGGACTCACATTTTTTTTAACCGATGGAAGCACACGATGGATATGGCGCTTCGGTCTATTAACCTGCCCGGAATAGGAACCAAATACGAACTTGAAACGGATAAAAAAGATATCGTTGCCATATTTTTTCTGAAGAACGGTAATATCCAGATGTACACCCTGCCACACGACTCGCCAGATCCCAGCGTGGCGGAGCTCACCCCGGGCGAAGCCCGTAGACTTGGGGCGATCCTCTCCGGGGCGATCATGGAGACCGATCAGGAGAGCGTGGAGATCGCGTTCTCGGCACTTTCAGACCTGCGTATCAGCGTGCATACCTACGTGATGGGAAAGCAATGCGCGGGAAAAAGCCTGGAAGACCTGCAGATACGCGCCCGGACCGGGGCGACGATCATCGCGGTCTCCCGGGGCGACAAGAACATAATCAACCCTCCGCCGAGCTTCGTCTTCGAGGAGGGGGACGCCGTAGTGGCAATTGGCGAAGCGGACCAGTTGAAGACATTTGAGCAGGTTCTCCTGGTGACCTGATGCAGGGCATCGTCCTTGCACTCTCGGTCTGCCTGGTGCTGGCCCTGATCACCAAAAAATTGTCGCTGCCGTCCATCCCCTTCTATATTATTGCCGGGCTCCTTCTTGGCCAGAGCGGGCTCTCCCTGGTGGGTATTGACGAGGTCTCACTCTTTCTCACTCACCTTGGTCTCCTTTTCCTGCTCTTCTTCCTGGGCCTGGAGATAAAACCGGGCCGGATCTGGAGCAACCAGACGGCGATACTGAAGAGCGGCCTGCTCGACCTGCATATCAACGTGGCCATAGGTTTCCTGGCCGCATTTGCCCTGGGATTCCCGCTCTTTGATGCGCTGATCGTTGCCGCGGCCTTCTTCATCAGCAGCACCGCCATGGCCGTCACGTCCCTCGTGGAGAACCGCAAGCTGCTGATGCGGGAGGCGGAGACGGTGGTCTGGCTGATGGTCTTTGAGGATATTGTGGTCATTCTCCTCCTGGCATTCATCGGGACTTCGTCAGAGCACCCTCTCATCGTGCTGGCGAAGATCCTGGTGATACTCTCGGTCATCCTGGCTGTGACGAAGATTGGGAAAGACTACATCATCTCGATCCTGAAGCGGGATGATGAGCTCCCTGTTCTCCTCACCTTCTCCGCCGTGCTTGGGATTGCCGGACTCGCAGGTGCCTGGGGTGTTCCGGAATCCTTCATGGTCATTGCATTCGGGACGATTCTCGGGACCATCGATCCTGTGCCCTTCGAGATCCACTCAAGGCCGTTCAAGGACGTCTTCCTGGTGGTCTTCTTTGTTTTTTTCGGGATCACCACGGACCTTTTCGCAAGCGGGGTCTCCTGGATAGCTATTGTCTGTATCAGCATCCTGGCAGTCCTCTCGAAGTTCGCCTCCGGCCTTGCCATCGGGAAGTATATCCACCGGAGCAGGGCATCAGGTGTGGAGATCTGGTCGAACACGACGGGGAGAGGAGAATTTTCCATTGCCATCGCCGCCGTCTACGGTTCTGCGGTGGTCTCGAGCACAGTCGCTGCCATGGTGATCGTAACCTCGATTGTCGGGGCATTTGCGGCAAAATACAGTGCGAACCTGAAGAAAATCCTTGTAAAACCGGTCGAGAGGAGAATGAGCGGGGAAGTCCCCGGGGCCGTCAAGGCCGGCGAGGAAGGCAGGGGGGGCTGATTCAGGACTGGCCTTCCATTACTTCCGACCTTGCGGCAAAGAAGACCGGGCCCCTGACATCCACCTTCTTCTTCTGGTCGGTGATGAAACGCATGGCATATTCGGCGATGCGCAGGTTGATATCACTCGGGAGTTTGGCCATCTTCACCTGCACCTGCACCGGGCGTCTGCAGCGTGCCCCCTCCTCGATGCGGGCGGCTGCAAATGAGCTGACCGCATCGAGGTAGGAGATGCCTGCCGGGACCCCCTCTTCCCTGACCTTCGCCCACTGGGGTGTATCCGGAATGCCCAGCACCGCACCCTGGTGCACGTACACCTCGTTTCCGCAGGCAGGGCCACACAACTTCGCCCCAGCCTCCTGCTCCTCAACTGTCACCCTGACCTGCACGCCGTTGAGCGGGCCCTCGTATGCCACAAAGGAGCACGGGCCGGCCGCGGCGGCATGCTCCCTGGCGGTGCGGGAGATGGCCCGCGCAAGCACCCTCCCCTCAATTGAGCGGGGCTCCTCACGGACGGTGACTGCTCTCGCGATCTCCAGATCGGTCAGAAGGCGGGGTTGGAACTGGGGATATGTGAGCTGGCGGATGTCCTGCGAGCCATAGGCAATCATCGCGAGCCGCTCCACTCCGAGTCCAAGGTTCATCACAGGGATACCGATGCCGTATTCTGCGAGTGCCGATGGAGAGTACATCCCGAAGGTGGCAACCTCCACCCAGTCATGCACCGGGTGCCTGGCATAGACCTCCGTCTGCGAGTCAGGCATGTAGTACTTGGACCTCTTCTCGTCCGGGCGGAAACGGAAGTCCGTATACCCGAACGCCGAGAGGAGGGCCTGGGCGACCGCCTTGCCTTCTTCGTTGGTCACGTCCTCTCCCGCAATCACGCAGGATGCGGAGTGGTAACTCATCAGGCGGGTGGGGCCCTCCTCCTGCTCCCTGCGAAAGCAGCGGTCCACGGAGAAGAGCCTGATGGGGTGCGGGCGCTTCTCCCAGATGGCTGAGAGGGTGAGGAACCATCCGCTGGTCATGTGGCTGCGAAGGGTGCTCCTCGAGGATCGGGGAACCAGCTCGCGGAAGGCCGAAAAGACCTTTTCATAGATCTCAACAGTCTGCCCGTCATCGATCCGGAGGGCGTCTGATGTGGCATGGATGAGATCATCCCCGTCAATGGCAGATTTCTTGTACTGCTGCAGGATCTCCCGCAGTCTCTCCTCTGCGGCGGGTTCCACCGCTTTCCCGGTGATCCGGGCGATACCCTCCAGTTCCTCCCTGCCGATCCCCTGGTTGGGGCGATCGAGCCCCCCGAGATAAAATACCCGGTCGAGCACCGCACTGGCCTCGGGGCCAAACTGCCGGTACACGTCCTGCTCCTCAACGATGATGGGGTTGCAGGCCTCGGAAAAGCCCAACAGGAGGTACGTCTCCCGCAGGCGGTTCACCATCTCGAATATGGGGTGGGGAGTGGCCCCCTGGTAGGTGAGCCTCGGGTACTGGTCACCGAAGGGAGGAGGAGTGAGCACCGCCAGGCCCTCGTGCCAGGCCTTCTCGAAATGCTCCCGGGATCTCCTCTTGTAGGCCTCCACATCGAATCTCATGCGGCCCTCTCCAGGCAGACCACCCTGCTCAGGGGGTTTTCATCCCTGACCCGGTAATCACAGGATAAGGCAATTTTTTCCGCGAACTCCTTCACGTGGGCAAAACTAGGCATATTCCCTCTTTCCAATCTCTTTCTACTGTATCCGAGAAACATATATCCCTTCACCTCCACAAAGGTGGCCCCGGATTTCTGGATCATCCTTGCATAGGCGTCGGGGGAGAAATCATTGTATCCCTTCACCAGCGTGACGCGGATGGCAGACCTGCGTGTGCCCAGGAGCGCCAGGCTCTCCTGGATCGCCTCCCAGGAGTCTTCGACTGGCCGGCACACCTTGCGGTATGTCTCCTGGTCAGGTGCGGTGAGCGAGACATAGGTCTGGAAAGGCCTGCATCTGGCCAGGACATCCGGCCTGGTCCCGTTGCTGACCAGGAACGTCGAGAAACCCTCCTTTGAGAAAAGGTCGATCAGCGAAGGCAGGTAGGGGTAGAGCGTGGGCTCTCCCGAGAGCGAGATGGCCACGTGCTTTGGGTCAAGGGCTTCTGCAAACCGTTCAGGAGTGACGTAAGGCGAGGGCTTGTACCCGGAGAGGGCCTTTTTCTGGAGCGGCTTGACCATGGAGAGGATCTCCTCGGGGGCAAGGTCTCTCTCTCCAGGGTACTCGTGCTCGAATGATCTCCAGCAGAAGAGGCATCGCTGGTTACAACGGAGGGTGGGGGTCATCTGCACGCAGCGGTGGCTCGCGATTCCGTAGAACTGGTGCTTGTAGCACATCTCGCCTCCGCGAAGCGCCCGCTTGCACCAGAGGCAGGGTTTCAGGGCGGCAGAGGACTCAGGGGAGAAGAACTGGTATCCCTGGCGGCGCAACGCCTCACATGGTGCTGAGTGCATCGATACCAAGGGTCTGCAGCGCCTCTGCAAGGGTGTTCCGGGTGGCCTTCACCAGAGTAAGGCGGGAGCGCCGGGTGAGGCCCTCGCTCTTGAGGACAGGCTCGAAGTGGTAGAAGGCATTGAAGAGATCCGCAAGTTCCCGGGCGTACCCTGCCAGGAGGTGGGGTTTGAGTTCCCTGACCACGCTCTCTATCACCATGGGGAAGCGGATGATCTGCCTGGCCAGGGCCATCTCGTGCTCGTTCTCGAGGATGACACATTCCTCGAACTCCCCGGCCTTCTCCAGGATGCTGCAGGCCCTGGCGTGAGCATACTGGATGTAGGGCCCGCTCTGCCGTTCAAAATCGAGTGCCTCCTTCCAGTCAAAGACCGTGCTCTTTTCAGGGGAGATCCTGACAATATCATACCTGATTGCCGCCAGGGCTACGGACCTGGCGATCTCCTGCCTCTCGGTCTCCGGGAGCTCAGGTCTCCTGGCAGTCACCTCTTCCATGGCTCTGCGTGTCACCTCGTCCAGGAGCTCGTCGGCGGAGACGAATTTTCCTGCCCTGGTGCTCATGGAGCCCTCGGGAAGCGAGACGAATTCAAAATGGACGATCTCCGGGGCCCTCTCGCCAAGGAGCCCCATGGTAGCAATCAGCTGGGCCCCGATCAGCTTATGGTCAGCGCCCAGGACATCGATCACCCTGTCGAAGTTGCGCCCTTTCCATGTATGGTAGGCCAGGTCACGGGCTGCATATACCGATGTCCCATCGCTCCTTCGCAGGACGTACTCCTTCTCGAAGCCACATGAAGAGAGGTCGAGCCACAGTTTCCCGTCATTTTTGCACTCCGGCATATGCGAGATCTTTGCCAGGACCCGGTCGGTGTCACCGTTCCTGATGAAGTCGCTCTCCCAGACGAACCTGTCATGACGGGCGCCCAGCCGTTGAAGGGTTTCCCTGAATCCTTCCAGGCATTCCGTGACCGCTTCCCTGAAGAGGAGCACGGTGGCCGGGTCGCCCTTCTCCACGAGCTGCATAAGGCGGTCAACCTCCGCGACGCACTCGGGCCTCGCCTCCAGCTCACGGTTGGCCGCAATGTAAATCCTGGCCACGTGATGGTCCCCCTTCTCACCAGGGACCGGGGTGTCTGCAATGGTATTGAACCCCCATACCACGATGGCGATCTGGCGGCCCATATCATTTACATAATACTGGACTTCAAGGGGGTAGCCGGCCTTCCGGAAGCTCCTGGCAAGCGTATCCCCGAGGATAGTATTCCGGATATGCCCGACATGCAGGGGGCCGTTTGGGTTCGCGCTGGTATGTTCGAGGACCACCCGTTCGCTGCGGGGGGAGAGGGACCCGTAACCGGGTCTTGTGGCCTCCTGGAGGGCTCTCTCAATAATCTCTCTCCTGAAATGGAAATTGAGATACGGCCCCAGGGCTTCGACGTTGATCTCCCTCATCTCCTCCCTCGTTGCAAGGGATGCGGCCAATTCCCGGGCGATCTCGGCAGGGGCCTTCTTTCTGATCTTTGCCAGCCCAAATGCAACCGTGCTCGCAAGATCCGCGTGTTCACCGCCTTCGCCAAGGAATACCTCATCCTGGCCGGTCACCTCCCGCAGGGTGGTTTCTATGGTATGGTAGAGTGTGCACAACATGGTCAGTATCCCGTCCGGTAACGGAGGATGGCAGCCACTCCTCCAAAGGCAGAAAAGAGGATCGAACCCTCCTCGAAGTCATCGGAGATGATCTCCACCCTTGTACTGGTCTGGTCGGCGAGCCGGGTCAGTTCCTCGATGATGTCCACCTCCTGATCTACCACAAGGGGCCCGTTGCACTTCCTGCAGGTCTGGGTGGCCAGGATATCCTCCACCGTCTTCCCGGGCGCAAGTGAGATGGTCCGCTCCTCCGCGTGTCCACAGGCCTGGCACCTGATGCTGACCCTGGACTTCCGGAGGGATGCTGAGAGGAGGAGGATATCCACGGAACCGATGTCCAGGTTCTTCCTCACGCTCTCCTCCCCGTATGCAGCGAGACCGTTCTCCTTGACGAGTTCCTTTAAGAACCGGTTCATGAACTC
>JALOPW010000029.1 GCA_025453675.1 Methanolinea sp. | reverse complement strand
GAGGAGAGTTCCGAGACACGGTTCTCCATCCAATTCTCGAGCGTTACGGCCTTCCACATGGGGAAACACTACGACCGGGAGAGTGTTAAAGGTTCTTTTGAGTGAACCATCTGATATATTCAATAGGTAATGCAATTGGTTAATTTAACGCAGTAATTAAAGAGAGATTTTCACCTATACTCTTGCATAAGAACTACCAGTGAGACCTATGACTCTGACATTCAGGACAGTGCCTGTACTCCTTCTACTCAGTGCCTTCGTTATCGGCGGTGCTTTTTTTGCAGGTTGTACGACAACCACACCCCAACCCCAGGGAACTCCGACCCCAACCCCGTCAGCCGAGAAGACGAAAGTATTGCTGGCTACCACCACCAGCCTGTACGACACCGGGCTCCTTGATTACCTGGAGCCCATATTCGAAGAGAAGTATAACGTTGACCTGCTGATTACCTCACAGGGAACGGGAAAGGCCATCGAGGTCGCCACACGCGGTGACTGCGATATTCTGGCCGTGCATTCTCCAAGCCAGGAGAAAGCCTTTTTAGATGGTGGCCACGGGATTAACCACCGCTGCTTTGCCTATAATTACTTCATCATTGTGGGACCCGCGAATGACCCGGCGGGCATCAAGGGGATGAAGCCAGAGGATGCCTTCAAGACATTGATGACAATGGGCAAGGATAACCCCGCAGGGGTATCATTCGTCTCCCGCGGGGACAATTCCGGGACTCATTCCGCAGAGAAGACTATCTGGAAGGCTGCAGGATACAATTATACCACGGACGTCCAGAAATCCGGGAACTGGTACATCGAGGCCGGGCGGGGCATGGGAGAGACCCTGCAGCTTGCATCCGAGAAGCAGGCATATACCCTCACCGACGAGGGCACCTACCTTGCCTACAAGGGGAACCTGGCCCTGGTCCCGGTCATCGAGGAGGGGGATATCCTCCTGAACGTCTACAGTGTCATTACTGTCTATACCCCGACACAACCCGCAGGCAAGATCGCAATGGCCAACAACTTCTCAAACTTCCTCACCTCCCTCGAGATCCAGGCTGCAATCGGTGAGTTTGGAAAGGAGAAATACGGCAAGAACCTCTTCTCACCAATGAGTGAGAATTGCAGCCGGTTCAACTGCGACTGCACGAGTCCTGCGGTTATTGTGAGCCCCTCATCTTTGTCTTAATACATGGGTGTTGGTCCTTTGGAGTGAAAGAGATGGTCCGGGTCAAGCAGGGTCTTGTCCCGGATGACATTCTCCGAAAACAATCATAAAGGGATATCGAATTGAACCATACCTGCGCTGATATGTCCCCGCAATATGCACGATCTTTTCCTTCAAAGAACACAAACCGGGTGAGTCCATGAACGAGATCATCGATGGCTTTGTCCAGGCAGGGGAACTCATTCTCAGCCTTGACCCTGAAGTCCTGGAGATCACCGCGAGATCGCTCCTCATCTCCCTCACCGCGACAGTCATTGCATCCCTGATCGCCATCCCTATCGGCGGCTTCATCCACTTCAGGGAGTTCGGGGGGAAACGCGGCCTCATCACCATCATCCAGACCCTGTATGCCCTCCCGACGGTCATTGCAGGGCTCTTCGTCTTCCTGATCCTCTCCCGGGTGGGGCCGTTTGGGTTCCTGGGCCTCCTCTTCACCCCGACAGGGATGATTATCGGCCAGACCGTGCTGATTATCCCCCTGATGGTGGGGATGACCCTCATTGCACTCTCCGGGGTGAAGAAGTCCCTCCAGGACGAGGTGATCTCGCTAGGGGCAACCTCGTCCCAGGCCATCCTGACGATTGTGAAGGAGTCCAGGTTCGCCATCCTGGGCGGGGTAATCCTGGGGTTCGGACGGGCCATCTCTGAAGTGGGTGCGGCCATGATCATCGGGGGGAACATCCGGGGATATACCCGGGTGCTTACTACCGCCATTGCACTTGAGACCTCGATGGGCAACATCGCGTTCTCGATCGCGCTTGGTATGATCCTCCTTGCGATTGCCATGGTGGTCACCATCGCCCTCTTCCTGGTGCAGGAGCAGTAAGATGATCGAGTTTTTGCACGTAGACAAAAGTTTCGGGGAGAAGGAGGTTTTAAAGGACCTCAGCTTCAGGGTTGAGAAGGGGGAGATCTTCACCTTCATCGGGCCGAGCGGCACGGGAAAGACCACCATCCTGCGCCTGATCAACCTTCTGGAGAACCCCACCTCGGGGTCCATTCTCATCGACAGGCAGGCTACGAAGGTCTCTGAACGGGAGCGGGTGGATCTGCGAAGGCGGATGAGCGTGGTCTTCCAGAAGCCTGCCGCTTTCCGTGGGAGCGTGTATGAAAATGTATCCCTTGGGTTGAAATTTCGTGGCACTGCTCCCGACGAGATACGCGTGCGGGTCGCGGAAGCACTGCACCTTGTCGGACTTGAAGGATACGAGGAGAGGATAGCGACCACTCTCTCGGGGGGGGAGCTGCAGCGGGTGGCCATTGCCCGGGCACTTGTGAGCAGGCCAGAGATACTGCTGCTTGATGAACCCACGGCAAACTTAGACCCGGTGTCCACCGAGCGAATCGAGAACCTCATTCTCTCCCTGAACGAGCGGTTCGGGACCACGATTGTCCTCTCCACCCATGACATGGTCCAGGGCCAGCGCCTGGCCACCCGTATCGGGGTCATTCTCAACAAGAGACTCGGCCAGGTGGGGGATGCCCTGGAGATATTCTATAAACCGGAAAGCAGGGAGATAGCCCGCATGGTGGGAGTGGAGAACGTGTTCGATGGCACCGTTACTTCCAATGATGGTGGGCTGGCCAGTATAGACATCAGCGGTATCACGATAAGTGCGATATGTGCATCCCCACCAGGGTCACAGGTGACGGCATACATACGGCCCGAAGAACTCCTGTTGCGGGTTGGGAAGGAGGGGATGAGCAGTGCCCGAAACGAAATTGAAGGAACCATATCCCGTGTCACCCCCATCGGGCCAAACGTGAGAGTGAAGGTTGATGCGGGAATCCCGCTGATCGCCGTGATCACCAGGCGCTCGTGCGAAGATCTTGCTCTTTTTGCGGGTGCCCGGGTCTCTGTATCATTCAAAGCCAGTGCCATCCACGTGGGAATGCCCCGCGTGATATCTTCGGAATAAGCATATGAAGACAATCCCACATATACACCGCATCGGCATCCCTTTCTAGAATGCCTGCCAATACCTGATGCAATGCGGTGCATCGCTCTTGCGAGCGGCAGCAAAGGCAACTGCCTCTACATCGAGGGGAGTTCATCCTCGATCCTTATCGATGCAGGCCTCTCCAGGCGTGAGATACTGGCACGGCTGCATGCCGCCGGCGGGTCCACGGAGCACCTCTCTGCGATCCTGGTCACCCACGAACATATCGACCATATCGCCTCGGTGGAGGCCCTGGCCCGCCACCTCTCCATCCCGGTCTATGCAACCGGTGGGACCCTCCTCGACCTCCTTGATTCAAAGCCTGTCCGGAGAAACCCCATCCGGGCGGTGAGGGTCGATTACGGGGAGCAGTTCACTGTCGGGGACTTCTCCGTGGAGGCCTTCGAGATCTCCCATGATGCCAGGGAGCCCTGCGGGTTCCTCGTAAGGGAGGGAGACCTCACCATCGGGTGCTGCACCGACACCGGGATGGTGAACAGCAATATGATGGACTGCTTCTGCAGGTGCGATGCCCTGGTCCTGGAGAGCAACCACTGCCCCGAGATGCTGAAGAACGGCCCCTACCCCGAGGTCCTGAAGCGGAGGATCCGATCCCGCAGGGGTCACCTCTCCAATCCAGACGCTGCACAGTGTGTCAACGAGCTCTGCACGCAGGTGCACATGATCATGCTCGCGCACCTGAGCGAGATGAACAATACCCCGGAAAAGGCACTGGCCACCGCCAGACAGAGTGCCGGGCTCTTCTCCTCCGATCTCGAGATCACCGTTGCCACGAACCCCTGCTCGGGCCCGGGCTGGCCCCATGGCATCAGGCTGTAAAAGGAATGCACCTGCGTGGGCTTTATTGTCCCGAAACTCGGAACAGTGGGCATCCCAATGCACTGGATCTTAAATAATACATAACACCGGGGCAGCCAATATTAGGAATAAAACGAACATGAGACTGTCGGGTCACAAGGCCCCCCTTATGAAAACCGCGGATGCGGTTTTCATACCAACACACTATGAACTCCTTTCAGGATTTTGGACATACATTATGAAAATGGCGAAGCCATTTTCATTCGAAAATGCCGGACTCTCCGTGAAGGTGAGAAAGGGAGATTCACCCTTCCTTCATCTTCAGCAGCTTGAGGCTGTACTTCAGCAGCTTGAGGCTGTACATGTCTATCGAATCAAGGAAGAGTTTTTTCGCGGTCTTGGAACGCTTCTCGTCTTCTGAGAAGATATCGCCCATGAGGTACTCGAGGACCCCCAGGTAGTACCCAAGTGCCGGGAGTTTCTTTTTTAAATCGTCGAGCATCACCTCCGCATCGGTCTTCCTGCCGCTGATGATCATGAAGGAGAGATCGAGCATGAGGATGATATGTGCAGGCATCTTCTTGGAGATCGCGGTGCTCCGGAACTTCTGGTAGGCGGATTCCTGGGACGAGATGATGGAGAGCTGCAGGCCGTAATAGAGGGGTTCGAGCTCTTCAGGGTGCTGCTGCATCATCTGCCGCACCACCGCAGTGGCTCCACCGGCATCCCTTCCTTCCAGTTTGAAGTGGTAGAGGTCGCGCAGGAAGAACATGTCGTTATAGTATCGTTCAGAGGCAATTTTCAGGAGCTCTCCCCTCATATCGCGGTTGCCATCCTTCTTGGCCTTCTCGAGACCAATTTTGATATATTCCGGTTCGTTCGAGAACCAGTCGATGGCGAGCTTGATCATGAACCAGAATATCTTGTTCACCCGCAGCTCCTGGACCACCTGTGGGAACCTGATCCGGTTCACAGGGGGGCGAAGGCGGACCAGCTCGATCATCTGCTCCCTGGAATTGAGCGCCATCGCACTCGTGGTGGCCTTGTCAGGTTTTTTATCCGGGGGAAGTTCCAGCGATGAGAGCTCGTAATAGCAGAAGGCAATCGCGGTGCACACCATGGCATCAACAGTGCGGTACTTCTTCAGCACCTCGATGGCGTCGGTATATTTGCCGATATCGATCAGCTTGATGCCAAGTACGATGTCAAATATGGCCCTCCCGGTATACTTCCGCTTCACCCGGGTCGCATGCCTGAAGAGCTTCTCGATGTACTCGATATCGGTGGATCGCTTGCTGTCTTCAAGGACTTTTACAGTCACGTCATCGATGAACCTGTCATAAGCCTGATCCGGGATGTCGGGGAAGTTCTTCTCAATGATGGAGACCACGTGGCCGAAGAAGATAGGGAGGTTCGAGTCTATCTTCTCGGAGTTCTTCTCGATATACTCCATCATCTCCCGCTTGGTCTGTCCCATCTTCTGCTCGATGAGAGCATCCGGGATCCACTCCTCCGGCATTATGTACAGGAATTTCCTGTGAGAATATAAGAACCTTGATACGAAGTACAACTCCAGGTACCGGTTCTTCACTTCGCAAAATCGCATTCGCGATTTTCATGGACTATGCTGTCGCCCGGAAACGGGTTCATACGAGGGTGATAGGTACATATCTCCGCCATGTGTATCCATCCTGAACCTGTGTCAGGAAGGAGATCCTGTAGTTATCCTCAAAAATGAACAGGCTTTCGGAAGGGAACCCTTATCCTCGCCTACGCTGACCATCCTCCATACTACAGCGCCATGAAATTTGCTGAATTTGCCCGGATCTGTGAGGAGATCGAGGGTATACCTGGGCGCCTGGAGATGGTCGAGACCATATCCCGTATCCTCCCGGGGCTTGATGCACAGGATCTCCCCCTCTTTGTCCAGTTCGTGACAGGAAAGATCTTCCCTGACTGGAGCCCGCTCAAGCTGGGCATCGGCCCCAACCTCCTCTTCGATGCCATCACCCTCATCGTCGATGGGACGAGATCTGATGTGATAGGGGAGATCAACCGGCAGGGGGACGTGGGTCTTGCCGTCCAGGCCATACTTGGGAAGGGGAAGATATCCCGCAGGTCGTCCCAGACCGCGACCATCCAGACCCCCCTCTTCTCCCGGGAACTGGACCTGGCAGGAGTCTTTTCTGACCTCGAGGAGATCGCCCGCCAGGGAGGACGCGCCTCGCAGCAGGAGAAATTGGCCCTTATCCAGAACCTCTTTCAGAATGCCTCCCCCCTGGAGGGGAGGTACCTTGCCCGTCTCCTCATGGAAGACCTGCGCATCGGGGTGGGCGAGGGCACGATGAGGGATGCCATTGCCAGGGCATTCTCTGTGGACTCTTCGCTCGTGGAGCATGCGTACCAGGCCAGGAACGACCTCGGGGAGGTGGCTATGCGTGCGAGGAGCGGGGAGATGGCGCTCAGGGACGTGCGTATTCTGCCTTTCCACCCGGTGAAGATGATGCTTGCCCAGCAGGGAACGATTCCCGGGGCCATTGGGGAGAATGGAGCCATGGCCGCCGAGTTCAAGTACGATGGCAGCAGGTTCCAGTTTCACAAGTCCGGAACAGAGAGCAGGATCTACTCCCGGAAGCTCGAGGATGTGACCGATGCCCTCCCTGATATCCTGGAGGCGCTGGAAGGGGCGACCACCCATGATGTGATCCTTGACGGGGAGGTGATCGCGATCAGGGATGGAAAACCCCTCCCTTTCCAGACCGTGCTGCGCAGGTTCCGGAGAAAATACGGGGTCGAAGCCATGCAGAAGGAGGTGATGATGCGCCCGTTCGTCTTTGATATCCTCTACCTCGACGGGGAGACGCTCATCGATCTTTCCTTCCAGGAGAGGAGATCGCGCCTTGAAGCGGTGGTGTCTGCCCACGTCACTCCCCAGACGGTGAGCGGTGACACGGAGGAAATAGAGAGGATTTACCATGAGAGCCTTGCTGCAGGTCACGAGGGACTGATGCTCAAGGTTCTCTCTTCTCCCTATACTCCCGGGATCAGGGGAAAGAACTGGCTGAAGATCAAGCCCACGGTCGATACCCTGGATCTCGCCGTCATCGGGGCCGAGTGGGGGGAGGGGAAGAGGGCGCATGTCTTTGGTTCTTTCCTGCTGGCATGCCAGGACCAAGGTGAATTGAGAGCGCTCTCCAAGGTGGCCACCGGGTTCTCGGACGAGCAGCTTTCGGGTCTCTATGACCTCTTCAAGGATCATGTCCTTTCGGAATCAGGAAAAGAGGTCCAAATTGAGCCTTTTCTCGTGTTTGAGGTGGGGTACTCCGAGATACAGGAGAGCCCCAACTATGACTGCGGATATGCGCTCCGGTTCCCCCGGTTTATCCGCATCAGGGACGATAAGGCCATCTCGGATATCGAGACCGTTGCGGGGATCAGGGAGCGCTATCAGCAGCAGCAGAAGTGAGGAGTGGTTCTCTTCTCACTTCTCATGCACTTCCCTGTTCCCGCCCGAAGGATACCAAAGGTCACTTCCTCACTACTCCCTGCCAGGGAGATCGTGGCTCCGGACACGGTGTTCACCAGGTACTGCTCACTGGGCGTAACAATCCCCGGACCTGGAAAAATGCCCTTCTCGCTGATTCATGTGGGTTACATGGTTACTTCGTTCTTTATGGCTACTGTGAATAGTCACTGAACCGCCGCCGTCCCCACATTCCATTGTATGGTTCTGAAACCAGTATCGTAGTATCAAAGGCACCATTGGCGGCCGAAGTGCCGCCTCCGGGGTCGATTGGTGGAACCTTCGCGGCAATTTCGGGGGCGGCGGCATGTATCGCGTGGGGGCATGGAGGCGACAGCCCCCACATACCATGCTATCATTATCACCCTCATCCGCACAAGGTAGCGAAAATGCATAAAAAAGACATTTCAAGGTTATTTCGGCCTGCTGAACCGGGCCCGGTCACCGATAAAGGCAACGAGGCGTGTCACGTACTCCCCCCACGAGACCGTCCCTTCGGGAACGATGCGGGAGACTTCCCTGCCAAGTTCATCATCCGAGATCCCCTCTGCGACCGCCAGGAGAGAGCCCGGGGCGTACCGGGGAGGGACGATTTGATCGCTGTCTCCATCCACGATACCGAATACCGGGATCCCCAGGTGTGCCCCAATATGCCCGCAGACCGCGGTGGTGTCATCTCCCACGCTCACTATCCCGCAGATGTTTCCCTCACCCATCAGCCGGTAGAGGTGGTGACCGCAATGGTCCACGAAGAGCACACGTCCACACTCTGTCTGGCATGCACGAGGCAGGGGAACCCTCGACCTGAGAGTCCCGCTCTTGCACCACGCCCGGGCGATATCCACGGGACCTGCTCTCTGCAGTTTCTCGAGCCCATGGTCCTTGACACGGAGACCTGATACAGGGAGAAATGTTGAACCCTCGATACGCAGGCGGACCTCCTTTCCTGTGGCATATCCTATAACCGTCCCGTTCACAAACACCGCCTCCCCCGGGATACACCCCCTTATGATCCGATGACCTTCCTGAATGGTGTTCGCAGGCGCATATCTTTCGAGTACTGGGTACCCGGTCCGAAGGGAGATCTCGGACACAACCCCGTCAGGTTCCCTGTTCCAGCAGATGACCTCCCCGCTTGCACACTCCACCTGAATGAGACCGGATTGCCCCAGCCGGGAGGCTACGATCTCCCCGAATATCCGCCCTGATTCGGGGGTTTTTCCCTCTTCTGCCAGGTAGCATGGCTCGCAAAGAGCCCGTATTGCCACACTCGGGGGGACACTCATGTATTCACACGGAAGCCCGGATTCCTCTGCCGCTGCCCTGGCCATGACCCCTGCCACGAGGATCCTCCTGGGGGAGAGCACCCGTGAAAGCCACTCTGCCTTCCCCGAATCAAAGATCTCGGGCCCGTGCAGGACCATCACCATCTGCCGGATGTCGGCGGGAGCCGTTCGTCTCCTGGAGAGGGACTCGCCATGTTCGTGGACCTGAGTGCAGGTTCCGCCATTGGATTTCATCCAGCCATTCTGGAGATGATCGATAGGATTCATGGCACGTATGTCCTGTCAACTCCTATAGGGGACGGGGTGGCGTGAATCTTTCTCATATCTGATCGCTGCATCCGGCCTATTGGCATGGATCACACTTTCCCCTAGACCCGGTGGTAGTCATCGGAGAACCGGGTGATGTCATCTTCCTCGAGGTACTCCCCTATCTGGACCTCGATGACCTCCAGCGGAATCTTGCCGGTATTGGCCAGGCGGTGCCTGGTTGCAGCAGGCACAAAGGTGCTCTCACCCTGGCGGAGGTGGATGGTGCGATCCCCGAGGATGACATCGGCCATGCCACTCACCACGATCCAGTGCTCGCTCCGGTGGTGATGCATCTGCAACGAGAGTTTTTTCCCGGGTTTCACTGTCACCCTCTTGATGCGGAAGAACCGGGACCGCTCGAGCTCGGTGTAGGATCCCCAGGGCCTGTGCACCTGGAGGTGGTAATCAGTGATGGTATCGCCAAGGTCCCGGAACCGCTTCACCAGTTCGCTCACCCTCTCTGTTGCGTCCATGTGGCAGGCCAGCAGTGCATCCCCGGTGTCCACCAGCACCAGGTCATGCACCCCAATCAGCGCTGCACGTTTTCCCGGGGCATAGACAAAATTATGCGAAGAATCCAGCAGTTCCGCATGGCCTGCATTCCCTTCCCGGTCATGCGGCTTGTAGTCGTACCAGGCACGGAAAGTACCCAGGTCAGTCCATTTGGCTTTGAGCGGCACCACGGCCACCTTTTTCGAATTCTCGAGGAGCCCGTAGTCAATAGAGAGTGAGGGGAGGCTCGCATACTCAGTGATTCCCTCCCTGAACCGCGAATATATCTCAGGCTGATATTTCGCCAGTTCCTCAAAGAACGTGGAGGTGGAGAAGAGGAACATCCCGCTGTTCCAGAGAAAACCGGCCTCCACGTAGACCCTGGCGGTCTCCCAGTCGGGTTTTTCCCGGAATTTCCTCACCATCGCCCCCACCGGGAGGAGATCCCCGGGGTCGATATACCCATACCCGGTATGCGGGTGGGTGGGATGGATACCGAATGTGACCAGGTACTGGTCGGATATGCTCCTGGCCGCGGCGATCTCCCCCATTGCCCCTTCCCCAAGGTGATGGTCACTCGGAAAGACTGCCACCACAGACTCGCCGTACTCCTCCTCCGCCCTTCGCATGGCCCAGGTGATGGCAGGCAGAGTATTCCTCCCCACCGGCTCTTTCAGGACCCTCTCGTCTGCGATCCGGATCCCGATCTCCTCCAGCTGGTTACTGACCAGGTACTGGTGGATCTCGTTCGTGACCACGTACACCTCTTCAGGGCCTGATATCTGCAGGGCCCTCTGGTACGTGTCCTGGAAGAGCGAGGTGCCGTCCACCTTCAGGAACTGCTTGGGATTGTAGGTGCGTGAGAGGGGCCACAGGCGGGTGCCCACCCCACCCGCAAGGATCACAGATTTGATGGATTCCATAGGGTCATCTCCCATTTTGGACCTTTTCCCACTTATGGTTTCCCCAACACCCTCTGCGCTTGCATCTTCATCACCCGGCCGACATGCCGGAGGTTTGACCTGCTGGCACAACAGCCAGGCATTATTGCCCGTTCCCGCATGTTCAGGATTGAATCTCTGCCTGAATGAACGGGGTGAAACCGCATTGCGCGGTTGCTGAAGACGGCAGGTGCTGCCCGGTTCTCCCCACTGTACAGGAGGAGGATCTCCCCTCCAGGATCTGGTCTGGAATACTTACACCGGGCAATCATACTTCTCCAACACCTCACGCACCCGCACCTCCACCAGATCTGCGATATGCACCCGGTTCTGGCGGTCAAGGAGACAGATCTCCACGTCCCTCCGGCTCTTGAATGATTCAATGAATGGTGTCCCTCGGAGCGCGATAGTGGCCAGCACCACTGACGGGGAATCCAAAAGATCCGGAATAAGGGTTCGAAACAGGGGAGAGAAGCACTCCATCTTCCCGATCTCGTCAATGATCACCAGTGGAGCACCGAAAAACAAGATTTCTCCGAGAAAAGATTCAAATGCCGGTATATCCACTCCGTATTTTCCCACGCGGCATCCTGACCGCATCCGGGCATCTGCAAGAATGCCGGTCTGCCCCCCGAGGGAGACCAGTTCAAACCCGAATCTCTCTCCCTTCTCCCGGAACTCCCGTGTAAAAAAACCTGCCGGACGGTAAGGAGCCAGTCTCCGCGCCAGTTCCATTATGAGAGTGGTCTTCCCGCATCCGGGGACACCGGTGATAAGAATATTCAATCCTGGAACTGGCGGGTCAATGCACATCTTCACCTGGAAGGGGAGGGTTCAGTCTTTGTGTCTTCCCATGAGGGGGACCATGAGGGAGAGGGAAACGGTGAGCGCGCCAATCATCCCGTTGAGGAGGGGTGCAGGGTGCGGAGTGGAAGGGACGGTGATCGGTGCGGATATCGGTGGCATGTGAGTGAGGGCAGCTTCCGGCTCCCTGGTGGCTCCGGGTTCAGGGGCCATGGTGGTGGCAGCGGTCGTCCCTCCTTCCACGAGGTTGCGGGCCACCTGGAGATTCTGTTCAGCAAGAGGATTTCCGGGACGGAGAGAGAGTGATCGCTCGTAGGCATCTGCAGCCGCCTCGTACTCCCTCATTACGAGGTAAGTATTTCCCAGGCAGTTGAATGCTCCGTCATGGGTGGGGTTGATGGCCACTATTTCTTCATATACCTGAACAGCTTCAGGATACCGCTGCATGGTGAAGAGTACCTCCCCTTTCCCCATCAGTGTGAGGGCGTTGTAGGGTTCCAGGGCAAGGGAGTCGTTGTAGGACTGGAGTGATTCTTCCAACTGCCCTTTTACGTAGAGATCCCTGGCTTTCGCAGCAATGGCTGCAGGGTCCCCTGCAGAACCGTACCCAGACGACCCGCTCCCCCCGGAAGTATCTCCGGTGTCCCCTGGGGAGGATCCATCGTCACCTGAACCCGAACCTCCACCGCATCCGCAATCATCTGCGTATACCGGAGCGGTCTGGATGGCCAGGAGGACGATCCAGAACAGAGCTGCCAGCAGGAGAGACCATCTCATATACATGACCCTCTGCCAATCCTGGATTTAAAGGTAATGAAAAGAGCAGAAAAAATGGTATTCACCTATATCAGCCGGGAATCAGGAAATTTTGGCATGAAAACCGCATTCGCGGTTTTCATCAGGGGGCCGTGTGACCCGACAGACTCATGTGCGTTTCATCAGGGGGAGCGTATGACCGAATGGTCTCATATGTGTTTCAATACATTCCGGGATCTATGGGGGAAGGCCTCTTCAAGACCCGGTATCCCTCCGGAGGTCACCCGCTCTGAATATGTTTTAATGCCAGTTCAATGGCTACTTTGAGCTCTTCGTCCTTGAAGGGCTTCAAAAGAAACCCACTGGGCCCGGTATCGATCACCCTGGAGATGGTCTCGTTGTCAGAATGCCCAGTGAGGAAGATGAAAGGGATCCCGTGCTCTTTTCTGATCTGGCGGGCAAGCTCTGTTCCATCCTTCTCTCCCTGCAGCATGACATCAATCAGTATAAGATCCGGCGTATCTGAGTTCAGGTGGCTGAGGGCATCTTCAGCAGTCTGGGCAGTCCCGCTCACCCTGTACCCGAGTTTCTGGAGCCGCCAGGAGATGAGCTGGCTGATCACGGGATCATCCTCAACGATGAATATGGAATTCGTCATTCTGGTTCTCCTCCCTGTGTCTCCTCCTGATGAGAGTAGCTACCATCTCAGGATTTATTAACCTGATGCATATGAAGACCCTCTCATGGAGGACAGTCTGGTGCTTGCTGATTCCTGTAAGTCCCGTGAGGGAAGAATATCTCAAACCGTGCACCCACCCCCGGCTCCCCGTTCTCAAGAATGGATATACCGGTGATGTCGAGGATCTCCCGTGCCAGGAACAGTCCAAAACCACTGCTCTTTCCATACCCCTTCTCGAAGATCTTCTCTTTCTCTTCATACGGAATGCCTGCCCCGTCATCTTCAAAATGCAGGATCAATCCGTAGGAACTCATGGTGATACCAATGGAGAGTGTGGTGACCCTCTGGCCATGTTTCAATGCGTTCTCCACAATATTGTAGAACACCCGCTCAAGGAGGGGATCAGCATAGACCTCGAGGTCCCCAGTATGACACTGCAGGTCTATCTTCGAAAGGTCGAGCCCCTGCATGGCTCTCTGCATGACCTCTTGTACATTCTGCCAAAGAGGAGCATGCACACCTATGTCCTCATACTCTTTCGTAAACTCAATCTGGCGCTCGATATTCTGACCCACCAGCTCTATCTTCTGTATGAAATCAACCATTACCGGATTATTTGATCTCTCCTTTGCCATCTCAAGGTAGAGCATGAGGGCGGTGACCTGGTTGAGGATGTCGTGCCTGGTGATACCGTAGAGGAGGCTGAGTTTCCTATTTGCCATCTGCACCGCCTCCTCAGCCTGGACGATATCGGTGATGTCCCTCCCTACGGACTGGTATTCCTTTATCTCTCCCTTTTCATCAAAGATAGCCTGGTCGGTCCAGCTCTGCCATCGCACTTCTCCACCGGGGAGTATGATGCGGTGCTGGATATACCCTGCCGGGTTCTTCTTGGAGAGGGACGCAAAATGTTTCCTGAGCAGATCTCTCTCTTCAGGGGGGATGCGGGGGCGGAACCTGCTTCCAATGATCTCGTGGCAGGGTTTTTCATAATACCGGCAATATGCCGGATTCACGAAGATGTGCGTCCCATCGGGGAGCGTCCGGCAGATGAGATCCTCCTGGGTGTCCACAATACCTTTGTACCGGGCTTCGCTCTCCCGAAGGGCTTCTTCTATCCTGCGACGCTCTGTCACATCCCTGATTGATTCAATAGCCCCGATAATGTGCCCCTCGTGATCATAGAGCGGGGAGGCCTTTCCCCAGAGTATGGCCTTCTGGCCTTTCAGGCGGGGTAGATCGGTCTCCCCTATAAGGAGATCCCCTTTCTTATGGACAACCCCATAATATCGCTTGGCAATATCTTCGGAGGATTCGAAGATGAGGTCAATGAGGATGGGGCGCCTCTCACCGTAGAAGGGAATCGCGTACTCGTAGTTCCCCTTGCCCAGCACCTTAAGTGCGGGGACCCCGGTCATCTCCTCGATGGAGTAGTTCCAGGCGATCACGCGGCCTTCCCTGTCGATGGCAAACGTTGCATCAGGGAGGAAATTGATGATGTCAGACAGCCTCTGTTCAGACCTTTGAAGGGCCAGTTCTGCCCTTTTTCGGCTGACCGCCTGCTCGGCCATGTTCCGGAGCTCTGCGAACTGGGAGCGGGGATGACCTCCCTTCTGGAGGTAAAAGGCTGCTCCAAGGTTCAGGGCTTCGATTGCCACGTGCTCCCTGCCCCTGCCGGTGAAGATGATGAAGGGGATGTGGGGATAGGTCTCCTTGATCACCCGCAGGAATTCAATCCCGTTCATCTGGGGCATCTCGTAATCGGATACAATCACGTCGAAATCACGGGTCTTTAGAATATCCAGGGCTTCACGTGCACAAAGTGAGGTCGTGATCTTCATCATCCCGCCTTTTTCCAGGAATATCTTTGTCACATCCAGGAGGGATGCTTCGTCGTCAACCAGGAGAACCTCAATCAAGAACCGATCACCGAGGGAAGATAGGTGTTCATCAAACCTTTACCCGTGGAGGAATTTAATGATTGGGATGTGCCGGACACGCGGCTACCGCATCATTATCTGTATGGCGGTAGGATATTTCCGCAACAGGGCAAAGACAAGCGCCCTCCCCACCCAGACTCTCCCTTCTTCCATCTGCCTCCCCCTGGAGAGATCTCCCATCTCCTGGAGAGCGGCAAGCGCGGTCTCATCCACGAGTACACAGCTGTCAGCAACCTCCATATCAAAGAAGAAGAGAATGGGGAGCCGAAGCGACTGCCGCAGGTGTTCGGGGAGGGCCATACTCATCTGCCGGATCACTCCCTTATCAAAGAGGTGCTCCCTGCCTCCCCTGGTAACTGCAATGGGCTTCTCCATGGTCATGAGGACTGAGAGACGGATCCTTCCTGTCACTACCCCGTCATTGATCTTCCCCATCTCAAGGCTCATCCACCGGCGGAACACAGATTCGTCATACATACCGCAAAACCCCATCAGGATACTTTCTCACTCCTCACAGGTAACCTGGTGGAGAAGTGGGCACGAGGGAGTGTGCGCCCATATCCACGGAAATACTGCCCTATCATGCTCTGCATATCCACTGGTTGTCCTGAACCGGGATGTTGAGAGAGGGTCCGGGTTCCCGATCTTTCTCTTCTCCCAGCGTATTCTTCATTTCTTCCTCCATAATTCACTCTCGTGTATCTCCGATTTGCAATGGGGACACAGATAGACCTCTCCATGGTGTCCGGTGTGCCCCCTCGTCTTTAAAGACATCCGCCTCTGCAACTCCTGGGTGAACCCCGACGCCAGAATACCGGCCGGTAATGCAAAGATGCCGATCCCGAGCAGCGTGATGCACCCCCCAAGGATCCGGCCTGCTGTCGTCAACGGGACCATATCGCCGTATCCCACCGTGGTCAGGGTGACCACCCCCCACCACATGGTGGCAGGAATGCTCGAGAAGGTATCCGGCTGGCCCGGGTGCTCTATCTGGAACATGAGGGTCGACGCCGAGATCAGCGCGATGAAGAGGACCATGTAGGCGGTGATCAGCATATCCTTCTGGGCTTTCACCACCCTGATGATCATGTTGATGGGGTCAGAATACCGGATGAGCTTGAATACACGGAATACTCTCAGCACCACCAGCGCCGTCACGTTGATCCCCACGAAGAGGTCCAGGTAGAAGGGAAACACCACGATGAGATCTATCAGGGCATAGGGGGTGAGCGCCCAGGCCAGTCTCCCCCGGAGAGGGGATGTGTACCTGGAATCAGCGGTACACGACCACAACCTGAGGGGGTATTCTATTGAGAATACCACGGTGGTGAAGAGGAACACCACATTGAACAGGCTCGAATAGCGGGTCCACAGGGAATGGACCGACGAGAGGACCATGACGGTGATGGAGATGAGGATGACCAGTGTGATGAAAATATCAAAGGATACACTGGCTTTATTTCGATCATATGCAGGTTCAAGCACCCTGTATACACGCTTTTTAAGGGCAGGAACATCCATAGTAGCCATGGATTGAGGCCTCAATTAAAGGATTCCCTTCTGTGTGTGAGGGCTGAACGCGAATTCCTGTTGGAATGTATCCCGGATCTATTGCTTTGAGCAATATACCCCGCTATCTCCTGGTGAAAACCACCAAATAGTGGTGCGATCAATATCCTCCTAGGAAAAGATATGGATATCATCTCGCTGGTGGGGTTCCTGGCCCTTGTGATCGTAGGAATAGCCCTGGTACTCTTCCTGATAAAACTGGTATGGTCACTTGTCCCGGCGGCAGTCGTTGCATTGCTGGTGTATCTCATGACCTCCAGCTTCTGGTGGGCAGGTGTCGCGTTCCTGGCCGTGGTGCTGATTACGCTTGTCTACAAATTGCTGGCAAAATAAGTAGTATCCCTGAGATCGCACTTTTTTCCCGTCTTATCCGGAGATCCGCGTACAGATATGGATGACCTTAACCAGGTTGCCGGACTCGTCAAGTTCCGGAGTGCAGGAGACCAGGTAACGGCCCCCCATTGCCTCAACCTCCATCTGCATTGCCTGGTACTGTTTTGTGGCGATCATCGTCTCCAGGGGACAGCCCGGGGGAGGGCTCTCCTGGTGATGGAATAGCTGATAGCACTTGGATTGGAGCACTTCAGCTTCAGCGAGGCCCAATGCTTCCAGGGTAGCCCGGTTTGCAGCAATGATGCGGTGGTCCGGTGCAAGGACGGTAATGGGATTTTCGACCGCATTGAAGATGTGCTCCCACTCCCACTGCATCTGCCGGACTCTCTCTTCTGCCCTCCTCTTCTCTACTGCCTGCCTGATCTTGTGCGAGAGTTCGGCGAACTGGACCACGGGATTCCCTCCCTTCTGCAGGTAGAAACTGGCCCCGCTGGTGAAGGCTTCGACCACCACCTCTTCCCTGCCCCGCCCGGTGAACATGATGAAGGGCACCGGGTTCCCTGACCCGCGGATCTTCTTCAGCAGGGTGAGTCCATCCATCCCAGGCATCAGGTAATCAGAGACGATGGCATCGTAGGTGTGCGTGCTGATGCGGTCCAGCGCCTGGGGTGCGGATTGGAATGTATCAACGGAAAAATCCTTTTCCCGCTGTAAAAACACCTTCCCCAGGTCCAGGAGATCTGGCTCGTCATCCACGTACAGCACGGATATCATACAATCCGCTCACCCCCACCATTGATTCTCTCCCTTGGGAGATAAAAAATGCATGATTTTATCTTCACCACTCTCTGATCAGTTTCCGGGCTTTCCTCTCATATCCTGTTCATTTCTATTTACCAGGAACGATGGAGGTATTCACCGTGCCAGACTTCCCTCCCGCCGGTCTCCTCCATGGAGAAGGAGGTGAATAGGACCAGCAATGCAAAGCAAAACCCCCTGTCCGAAAAATGGCCCGTGCCTCTCTCTCAAAAACCCACAAAAACTTAAAGAGATCCTGATGAGAAGGATGCTTTCAAATGAAGAGCGTTCTCGTTGTGGTGATGGTGCTGATCTCTCTTTTTTCTGCGGGGTGCACCTCTCCCGTGATGAAATCACCGGAAGTTCCCGCACACGCAACCGTCGAGGAGCAGCCTTCCCCCCTGCCAGAGGCAACCCCCGCACCACAGGTGATGAACCAGTCAGGGACACCTGCATCCCCTGCAGGGACCAGTCCACTTATTGACCGCGGGAATGCATCTGCAGGTACAGGCACCGGATATACACCTAATATTACCCCGCTCCCTCAAGGACCACCTCTCACCCTGACCCCGGGCACCATGGCAACCGTTCCAGCAACCCCTCCCACGGTATCGTCCACTCCTGCAGTATCGTCCACTCCTGTCCAGCCACTGGTTCCAGTCAGTATTCCAATCCCATCACCACCGGCACTTCCCGGCACTACAATGGTTCCCCCCTCCGTGCTGGTACCCACCACCCCCGCCATCTCCCCTACGCCGACACTTCCACTCCCCTCCCCGGGGACAATCGCCCCGACTCCGCTCACCACACCTTCAATTCCGTCCACTCCCTTCAACCAGACCACCATCCCAACCCCTACCTCTCCTACCACAAGGCCGACATGAGTGCCGTGAACTGTCAGGAGGATGGATAATTACCAAAGTTCGGGCGTATCCCGAACCAGTCACACCCCCTGGCTGAATGATCTCCCTAAGCGAAAGAAGAAACCTGAAAAAAAGTGAAAAACCAGGAAAACAGGAATGGGCTCGAGGAGATTTGAACTCCTGACCTCCGCCATGTCACCTTTCAAAAAGACGAAAAGCCCTTGAAAGTTGGATTGGCGCCACTTCATGGCTTAATCTATCCGATTGTGAATTTAGACATCGTCCAGGAAGAACCATTCGATACTCTCTTTCCATTGGTCCAGGGTTAGAGGCAATGGAAGACGGTGGGGTGTAAAATCATAACGGCTGGCTGCGGGCACATCGCCTCTTTCCGGTTCCGAGCAGGTACATTTTCTTCGACCTGCATTTTAGAGAATGAATTTTGGCCCTTCTCTTCTCCTGGTTTGGTTACGAGGTTGGTGGTTAAAATTCAGCTACATCCCATTTTTTACATTCTTCGTTTTTAAATGTAATAGTATTGAGATCGATCTTGGTTGAGGTTATTGGGCTATAAATAACAAATAGAATCCTTCCTTTAAGTTTGCTCTTGCATAATGAAATCCATTGAGAAAGCGTAAAATTATCATCATCGATAAGTTTGTTTTGTGGTATACTGTTCGAAAGGAGGATCACGATTTCTTCCGGAGGTCTTCCTCTTAAATAATTGTTCTTCGGTGGAGAAATAAGCATCAGATCGCAAGCATGCGATGCTATGTCGGACATATCTTGATAGTACTGCTTGTTTCTGTTGCCAGGTGCTGAGAGTATCCCAGCAATGTAGTCGAATCCTTCTTTTTCCTTGATTTCCTTGATTACTTCGATTTCGAAATTAAAGCTTGCAGGATTCTTCGCATTACAAAGGACAACCCGCTCACCTTGGAGAGTGATTATATGGAATGTCCCAAAATTGTCATGGGGTCTTATACCGAATTCCCTGAGTGTCTTTGTTATCACCCCATTTTCAACGGGAATAAATTTATATGCACCTTCCACAGCGGCCAGTATGGCCATAATATTAGCTAGATTGAATCTCTGCTCCTCATACCGAGTGAGGGCTATCTCTTTTATATCGATAACAGATTCCTCAACCGATCCAATTTTCTTCCAGATGGAGTTCCCCTTTAGGTAAAAAATGTTATTGAAATCCTTATTCCCCACATTCATCCCAAAATAGATGGGTGTGGCTTTACTTTTTCCGGCCATCTCTCTAACGAGAGGATCATCAATATTGAGAATGATCGTACCGCCCTTTTCCGTTGCTCTCGGAACCTCAGATTTCAGATCTGCCATTTGTTCCAACGTATAAATTCCTTCGTAGCCCACGTGATCTTCATACACGTTGGTCACAATCCCGACCTGACATTTTCTGAAACCAAGTCCATACTGGATTAGACCTCCCCGGGCTACTTCCAAGATTAGTAAATCTACATTTGGACATTGGGCTGCCTTCCAAGCACCGGGGGCCCAGGCCTCATCGAGATTGGAGATGATCTTCTCGTTGTGAGTGACTCCATAGGTGCTGCATGTCCCTACATTGTAGCCAGCATTCCGGTATATTCGGGTCAGGAGGCGAACGATCGTAGTTTTCCCATTTGTTCCTGTGATGGCGATGATAGGAACACCTAATAGTGCCAAACGAGGTTGTATTATTAATTTCGTGGCTAATCGACGGCTCAACTTACTGGATTGTAGGGTCCTTCTGAACAGTTTCTGGAAGTTCATCACAGATCATTTCTATTTAAATGATTACATCTTGGCATTTTCCGGTAATACCATACCTTGATTCGATGTTGAATGTCCTTATCCCTCCTGGATTTTCATAAAAAATCTCTAGAAAAAGAGAAATGGGCTCGAGGAGATTCGAACTCCTGACCTCCGCCATGTCAAGGCGACGTCATAACCAGCTAGACCACGAGCCCGCAATTTTCTCTGAAATGTGCGGAGAAATGTGGGTGAACACAGTATAAAATTATTCTCTTTTCATGTTTCAGCCAGGAGAATATTGAAGGGTGAGCAGGTATATTGGGAGGAGATACGGAAGTGAGTACTATGACCGATCCCAACCCAACCCAACTCTTTACCTATGAACACGATGCCCGGCGGCTTGAGCTCCTGGTCCGGATCCTCTACTGGATTGCTATCGGAGTGGTAGCATGGGTATACGGGCTCCTGGCCTTCATCTGCCTCTTCATACAGTGGTTTCATGTCCTCATCCTGGGCAGAAGGTCACGGAGCCTCTCGGATTTTGCCAGGGGGTACCTCGAGTACATGGTCCACCGGATGCCGTACATGTATTTGATGACGGACCGGCGCCCGGCCATTCTTCCTGATGCGGTCAGGATCTTCGAGGAGACGGGCTGAGAAAGAGTAGGGATATGATCAGATCAGGGTATCTGAAATCTTGGCGAATACCGCCGTGAATATACCGGGCATGGACCGGATCTCGTCCATCATGTCCGCCGTGACGTCGCTGTCCACGTTCAGGACCATGATGGCCTCCTCGCCGGGCTTGATCCTCCCGACCTGCATGCCGGCGATGTTCACGTTGCCCTTCCCGAGGATAGTGGAGGCCCGGCCGATGACCCCCGGCCTGTCCAGATGACGGGAGACGATCACGTACCCCTCCGGGATCATATCCATCGTGTAGCCCCCGATGGATACGATCCTGGACCTGCCCTTGTAAAAGACCGTCCCGCTCATGGTCTCCTCCATGGTATCGGTCTTTACCCTGATGGTGACAAGGCTCTTGAAACCCCCTGAATCAGGGGTCATGGTCTCAGAGACGCTTATCCCGCGCTCCTTGGCGATGAACTCGGCGTTCACGATGTTGATCGGGACCTGCAGGATGGGGTCAAGGAGACCCTTCAGGGCCATGAGGGTGATAAACCGCGTGTTGTTCCCGAGCATTGCCAGCTCCCCGCTGTAGGTCAGCTCCACCTTCTCCATCCTCCCTCCCACCATCTGCGTGAGGAATCTTCCCATCTTGTGTGCCAGGATGGCGAACGGCTCGATCGTGTCCGCATGCTCTGCCGGGACGATGGGTGCATTGACGATATACCGGGCCGATCCCCCCTTCAGCACTGAGAGGCATTGCCTGGCGATAGAGACTGCCACGTTCTGCTGGGCCTCCACGGTACTTGCACCCAGGTGCGGCGTGGTGATCACCTGGTCGAGATCCAGCAGTGGAGAGCTGAGTGGTGGTTCCTCCTCGAAGACGTCCAGGGCGGCCCCGGCGATCTTCCCTGACTTGATCCCCTCGTAAAGAGCTCTCTCGTCGATGATCCCTCCACGGGCGCAGTTGATGATCCTCACCCCGTCCTTCATGGTGGCGATGGTCCTCGGGTTGACGATATGCTTGGTCTCCTTGATCAGGGGAGTGTGCACAGTGATGAAATCGGCAACTTTAAAGAGCTCCTCGAGGGTGAGCGCCTCCACACCCATCTGCGAGGCCCGGTCCTTGCTGATGAAGGGATCGTAGCCTACGATGTGCATACCCATGGCCTGGGCCCGCTTGGCCACCTCCCTGCCGATCCTTCCCAGCCCCACGATCCCGAGTGTCTTCTCGTTCAGCTCCACCCCCATGAACCTGGAGCGCTTCCACTCCTTCTTTTTGAGCGAGGAATTGGCCTGAGGGATGCTCCGGGCCAGGGAGAGCATCATTGCCATGGTGTGTTCGGTGGCGGCCAGGGTATTTCCTTCCGGTGCATTGGCCACGATAATCCCCTTGCGG
This sequence comes from Methanolinea sp., assembly GCA_025453675.1. GTDB lineage: Archaea > Halobacteriota > Methanomicrobia > Methanomicrobiales > Methanospirillaceae > Methanolinea_A. Next base: position 5,635 of record JALOPW010000029.1, on the reverse strand, counting down.
GTGGCGGCATCCATATCGATATTGTCGACGCCTGCACCGGCCCTCCCGATAAATCGAAGGTTCTTCCCCGCGTCTATCACCCTTGCGGTGACCTCGGTCCCGCTCCGTACCAGCAGGGCATCAAAGTCACCGATGATGGCCACCAGCTGGTCCTCTTTTAAATCCGTCTTTACGTCAACGGTACATTCCCTGCGCAGAATCTCCAGTCCTTCCTCTGCCAGGGGGTCGCTGACCAGTATTCTGAAACTCACCATAAAACCCACATTATATCTGCATCCTAGCTATTGAGGGTTTTTGTCCCCGGGTTTTTGCCCATCCCTTCATGGCACCGCGGATCTTTGCAGCATGGATATGAGAATGTTTTAAACGGGGGGGGCCAGAGATAATAGTGGTGCGTGAATGAAAGAGATGCCCGATATTCTCTGGCTTGAGGAGATACGGAAAGAGGATATTTCAGCAGTGGGGGGGAAAGGTGCATCCCTGGGGGAGATGTCTGCCATCGGGCTCCCTGTCCCAAGGGCCTTTGTGGTCACCAGCCACGCCTTCCGCCAGTTCCTGATCGAGAGCGGTCTTGAAAAAACCCTCTTCCCGGGATTTGCAAACCTGGATGTGGAAGACAGCGAAGAACTGGAGAAGGCTGCAAAAAAGGCCAAGGATGCAGTGATGAAGGCCAGGGTCCCTGCGTCCCTGAAGCAGAAAGTGCGGGAGGCCTACCAGCATATGGAGAGCGGTCGCATGGTGGTCGCGGTCCGGTCCAGTGCGACCGCTGAAGACCTGCCTGACGCCAGTTTTGCCGGCCAGCAGGAGACATTCCTGAATATCAGGGGTGAAAAGGACCTGCTTCTCGCTATGCAGAAATGCTGGGCCTCCCTCTACGGGGCCAGGGCCATCTATTACCGGGCCAAGCAGGGGTTCGATCACCAGAGTGTGAATATCGCGGTGGTGATACAGCAGCTCGTGCAGTCTGAGAAGGCAGGGGTCATGTTCACCTCCCACCCTGTCACAGGGGAGCCTCTCAGTATCATCGAGGGGTCATGGGGGCTCGGCGAATCGGTCGTCTCAGGCTCGGTCTCCCCTGACAAGTACGTGTATGACCAGCGGAGCGAGAAGGTCATTGACCGGCTCATCGCCAACAAGCGTTACCAGATCATCTCTGAGAAGGATCACGGGACAAAGACCGTCGAGGTGCCGCGCGACCAGCAGGACGTGGCCCTGCTCTCGGACGACGAAGTGCGGAAACTGGCCACCTTCGGAAAGATCGCGGAGACCCATTACGGGGTCCCGCAGGACGTGGAATGGGGAATTGTGGGGGAGAATATCTACATCCTGCAGTCGCGTCCCATTACTACTATCAAATCATCCGCGTCAGCATCGCCCTCCCGTGACACCGGTACTGCAAAGATCCTCCTGCAGGGACAGGGGGCTTCCCCGGGAATCGCCAGCGGAAACGTTGTGGTCATAAGGGACGTCAAAGACACGGGCAAGGTCAGGGAGGGAGATATCCTGGTCACCCAGATGACCAACCCTGACATGGTCCCAGCCATGCGGAAGGTGGCGGCTATTGTCACCGATGAGGGAGGACTGACCTGCCATGCTGCCATCGTGAGCAGGGAGCTCGGGACTCCGGCCGTGGTGGGTACGAAGACTGCCACCCAGGTACTGAAAACGGGACAGACCGTGACCGTGGACGGGGAGAAAGGGTTCATCTACGAGGGAACAATAGAGATCCCACGGGAAAAGGCTCAGGCAGCGGCGAGCGTTGCCGCTCCTCTCATCACCGCCACCAGTGTCAAGGTCAACGTCTCCATGCCTGAAGCTGCGGCCCGTGCAGCGGCGACCGGGGCCGACGGGGTCGGACTCCTTCGGATAGAGCATCTGATACTCGGGCTGAACAAGACTCCCGGGTGGTTCATCGCCAACAACCGGGAAGAAGAGTTCATCCAGGAGCTCTACAAGGGAATTAAGACCGTCCTTGATGCATTCTATGGGAAATCCGTCTGGGTCAGGACCCTTGATGCCCCGACCGACGAGTTCCGGAACATGGCCGGCGGTGAGCATGAGCCGATCGAGCACAACCCTATGCTTGGGTGGAGGGGCATACGCAGGGACCTGCAGTCCCCTGACCAGTTCCGCCTCCAGGTGGAGACTTTCAAGAGGCTCTGGGAGCAGGGGTATGACAACCTGGGCATCATGTTCCCGATGGTCTCCCATCCCTCTGAATTTATCGGGGCCCGCGAGATGATGCGGCAGTGGGGGGTGGACGTGGAGAAGGCCACACTCGGGGTGATGATAGAGATCCCGAGCAGCGCCATCCTGATTGAGGACTTCATCCATGCCGGCATTGATTTTGCATCGTTTGGCACGAACGACCTCATCCAGTATACCCTCGCCATCGACCGCAACAACGAGCATGTCGCGGGTATGTACCAGCCCAAGCACCCTGCAGTCCTGGCATTGATCGACTCGGCCATTCAATGCTGCCGGGAGCACGGGGTAGAAGTATCCATCTGCGGACAGGCGGGTTCAGAGCCTCCCATGGTCAAGTGGCTGGTGGAGCACGGGATCACCAGTGTCTCGGCAAATATTGACGCTATCGCAAAAATACGCGAGACTGTGGCCAGGACTGAGCAGCAGATTATCCTCGAGAACGCGAGATCCCGGAATGCGTGAGAAGGGACTCTCCGAGGATACACTCTTTTCCTTCCTCCTCTCCAAGAAAAAGGAGGACATCGATCACGCTCACATCCTGAGCTCCATGTGCACGATTCCACATCCCGTGGCAGTCAGGGCCCATCTCCAGTTCATGGAGACGAACCTGGGGGATCCCGGCCTCTTCCCGGGGACCACGTCCCTCGAGCGTCTCCTGGTCGAACGCCTGGGGGCTCTCTTCTCTCTCCCTTCTGCCTGCGGTTATGCCACCTCCGGGGGGACCGAATCGAACATCCAGGCTCTCCGGATGGCCAGGCAACTGGCGGGGGTGGAGAGACCGAACGTGGTCATCCCCGAATCCGCTCATTTCTCGTTTCAGAAGGCCTGCGATATCCTGTGCCTGGAGATGAGGACGGTCGCTCTGGACAGCGGGTTCCGCATGGATCCCCAGTCGGCCAGGGAGTTGATCGACCGCAACACCTGCTGCATGGTGGGAATTGCCGGCACAACCGAGTACGGGGTGGTGGACCCCATCAGTGAACTTTCGGGGATTGCAAAAGACCTTGGTGTCTTCTTTCACGTCGATGCCGCCTTTGGGGGCATGGTCCTTCCATTCCTGAAACATTCACCCGTCTTTGACTTTTCCCTCCCCGGGGTGAGCAGCCTTGCGGTGGACCCACACAAGATGGGAATGAGCACCATCCCTGCCGGAGTACTCCTTGTCAGGGAGAGAGAGTCCCTCTGCTCCCTGTCGGTGGATACCCCCTACCTCACAGTCAAGCAGGAGTTCACCCTCTCAGGCACCCGGCCCGGGGCATCTGCCGTGGGGGCGCTGGCGGTGCTCGAATTCCTGGGGATGGAGGGTATGCGGGATATCGTGGCTGGTTGCATGAAGAATACCTATCGGCTCATTGACGGCATGGAGACCTATGGCATCTCCCGGGCAGTCATCCCTGACGTGAACGTGGCCACGTTCGGACCGGCCAGGATCCCTCCCCCCTGGAAGGTCTCCTGGACGAGGAGAGGGCATCTCCGCCTGGTCTGCATGCCCCATGTACATGCCGGAGTGGTGGAATCATTCCTGAAGGACATTGGTGAACACAATGCTTGAACGACTTGTTGCATCCCTTGAGTCCTGCCCTATGGTCAGGCGCGGGGAGTATAACTACTTCATCCATCCCATCACCGACGGGGTGCCGGAGGTGGATCCCCACCTCCTGCGCGAGGTATGCATGGCCATGATCAAGGTCCTGGACCTGGAAGGCGTTGACCGCATCCTGGTTGCAGAGGCCATGGGCATCCCCGTCGGTGCTGTCCTCTCCCTCGCGACAGACCTGCCAATGAACATCGTCCGCAAGAGGGAGTACCAGATCCCGGGTGAAGTTGCAGTACACCAGGCCACCGGGTACTCCAAGGGGCAGCTCTTCCTGAACGGGGTGAACCGCGGTGACCGCGTGGTGATCGTCGATGACGTGATCAGCACAGGGGGGACCACGAGAGCACTCCTCTGGGCGCTGGACCAGGTGGGTGCCGAGGTGAAAGACATCTGTTTTGTGATCAGGAGGGGGTCCCCTGATATCGGGAGGCCCTACAAGACCCTGGTGAGCGTGGAGGTTACGGACAGGGTGCGTGTCGTTGACCGGATATTCTGACCTTGCCGCCCGCCTGAAGGGGCGGGGAGCCAGGGTGGTGGCCCTGCAGTTCCCGGCAGGGCTGAAGAGAAAGGCCGGGGAGATTGCACAATTTTTGAAGGATCATGGCTTCGAGGTGATCGTGAGCGGTGATCCCTGTTACGGGGCCTGCGACGTTGCGCGTGAGACACTCGGGTACGCTGACGTCCTGGTTCACTTCGGTCACACTCCCCTCGAGGATCCCGATCCCAGGGTCATCTTCGAACCCTTTAGAATCGATTTCGACCCGGCTGTCATACAGAACGTTATACCTTCTTTAAAGAGTGCCAGGATCGGGCTGGTCACCACGGCCCAGCATGTCCACCTTCTGGGAGAGGTAAAGGCGCAACTCTCCACATCCGGGATTGAGGCAATAACCACCAGGGGGAGCAGGGGCTGTGCGGAGGGCCAGGTGCTCGGGTGTGCGTTCGGAGCTGCACGGGTCCCCGGGGTACAGGAGATCCTCTTTGTGGGCACCGGGGTGTTCCACCCCCTTGGGGTGCAGCTGGCGACCGGCCTCCGGGTAGTTGCACTCGACCCCTTCACCGGGGAGGTGGAGGAGGTGAGTGCAGAGAAGTTCCTCCGGCGCCGTCATGCCCTGATCGGGAAGGCCAGGTCCGCGGAGCGCATCGGCCTCCTGGTGAGCACGAAGACTGGCCAGGAGCGGTACGCACTGGCCCGGGATATGGCCTCGAGGTGCAGCAGGGCTATACTCGTCCTCATGAGAGAGATCTCCCCTGATGAACTCCTGAACCTCGGATTTCCCGCGTACGTGAACTTTGCCTGCCCGAGGCTTGCCTACGATGACCAGATCAGGTTCCCGGTCCCGGTCCTCACCCCGCAGGAATTTCTGATCCTTCTCGGGGAGAAGGATTTTGCCGACTACGCTATCGACGAGATGGAATGACCGGAATCCGACTGAAACGACTTGAGATGCTCCTCTCAAGGGTGAGGGGGTTTCCCGCGCCATCGGCCCTGCATGAACAGTATCTCACCCCTCCGGACCTTGCCGCCCGCCTCCTCTTTCATGCCCACATGCGGGGGGATATCGAGGGGAGACGGGTCTGCGATCTCGGGTCCGGGACCGGTATCCTTGCCATCGGTGCGGCGCTCCTTGGGGCGGCAGAGGTGGTCGGTGTGGAGTTCGACTGCGAGGCCCTCGCGGTTGCTGTCGAGAATGCGGGGATCCTGGGGACCTCTCCGCGTTTCATCCAGGGGGATCTCCGGGATCCGGATCTCCCCTCTGACCTTGGCCCCTGCGATACCGTGGTCATGAACCCTCCCTTCGGCGCCCAGAACCTTCACGCTGACCGGCC
>JALOPW010000028.1 GCA_025453675.1 Methanolinea sp. | reverse complement strand
ATTCAGATTCGACGCTTTCCAGGCAGGATAAAGACCCGAAAGGAGGCTTGTCCCGATCCCTTACATATGGCGTGGGCTCCGCCCCTCTTACCCCACCGAGGGCTCCGCCCCTCGACCCCCTTCGACGCTTTCCAGGCAGGATAAAGACCCGAAAGGAGGCTTGTCCCGATCCCGAACGCCATGCCATAGAAGACATAAATCATGCTCGACGGGACAAAGAGGTACTCGGTGCTCTCCAGCATCACCAGGCTCACCACGTACCCGCCAAAGATGCTCATGACCCCCCCGATGACACTCCCTATCAGACCCAGAATGAGGGCCTCGAAGAGGAACATGCTGCGCACTTCCTGGCGCAGGGTTCCGATGCTCCGCAGCACCCCAATCTCCTTGATCCGCTCTGTGACTGACATCATCATGATATTAAGGATGCTCACGCCGGCGACAATCAGGGAGATCCCTCCGATCGCGGTGGTGAAGGTGGATATCCGTCCGAACGTATCCAGGATGGTCTCAAGAATGGCCTTGGTATCAATCACGTCCACCTCTGTCTCCCGCCGGTTCAGCTGCTTCTCGATGGCCTCCTTTGTCTGTTCGATGCGTGAGAGGTCTTTGACCTTCACGATGACCATGTCATAGTCGCTCTGGTCGTATGCCTGCTGGTACCACTTGTCCTCCACCACTATCCCATAGTCCGGGTTGATATCAAAGCCCATCCCCCGCTCCTTGAGGATCCCGACGACCCTGAGCGAGCCCTTGTCCCGGATGGTGATGCGGGACCCCACCTTCAGGTTGTTCTCGTCGGCAAACTTCGCTCCTGCCATGGCCCCCGAGCTCCCCCGCAGAAATGCCCCCTCCTCGAGCTCAAGGAGGACGGGGATATCGTCCGGTTTCAGGGCATATACCACCCCCACCGTATCCTCCGTCCCCACTCTCATCCTTGCGGTCCCCGAGTAGACCGGAATGGTGAGGTCCGGGGCCACGGTTCTCCGGATCTGCTCGACTTTCCGCTCGGTGATCAGCTCGCTGGTACCCGCCATGGCCGGGCCCATACCACCCCCTGCATGGGGGGTGACGATGATGCTGTCGCCCACTGTGGAGAGACTATCAGAGATCGCCAGCACCAGGCTGTTGCCAAGGATCCCCATGGAGGCGATGGCGACCACGCCGATGACGATCCCGATTACCGCAAGCAGTGAGCGAAACCAGTGAAGCCGGACGTTTCTGACCGCAAAATCAAAAAATAACCTTCTCTGCATGCTTTACCACCGGTCTTGCCCCTTGTTTGATCTCTTTTCCTGATGAAAGTATGTTCTCCGTGCTATATCATTCTCATTCATAGTGAAGCGCCTCGATAGGCCTGATGCGAACCGCCCTCAAGGCAGGGTAGACCCCCGAGAGACAGCTGACCAGGATGCCGAAGAGGATACCGAGGATGATATACCCGATCCCCAGCAGATCAAAGACCCTCACCTCCGGGATGGCACTGAAGGAGGAGAAGAGCGTCGTTGCCACCACCGTGCTCATGTAATACCCCCCGGCGATGGAGAGTACCCCTCCTGCCAGGCTCCCGAGAGACCCAAGCACCAGCGCTTCATAGAGAAACATGCGCATCACCTGTCCCCTGCTGGTGCCGATGCTTCTGAGGATGCCGATCTCCTTTGTCCTCTCTGTCACGGAGATGATCATCACGTTCAGGATGCTCACTCCTGACACCAGCAATGCCACTCCGCCTATACCGAGCAGGAAGAGGGTGATGGCATCGTAGGTGGCATAATAAAGGTCAAGGATCTCCCTGCTATCCAGGATATCCATCCTCTGTCTCTGGCGGTTCATCTGTGAATCGATATTGGCCTTTACTGTGGCCATGGTCCCGATATCCCTGACCTTCACCAGGACCCGGGTATAGTCAGGATCATGGTAGTGGTCAACATACCAGCCGTGTGTGACCACCACGGCATAATCCGGGTTGATATCGATGGCCATACCCCTTTCTTCAATGATACCCGCAACCCTCACGGGCTCGCCTCCAAGGGTGATTATGTGCCCGGGAGCGATGCCGTATTCCTCTGCCAGGAGCGCCCCCACCAGCACCCCTGCGCCGGTCTCCCGGGGAAACGCCCCGTCCCGGACAGTGAGCAGGAGTGGGAGGTGCTGGGATTCCAATGCAAGCAGGATGATATACCCCCCTTTATCCCTCATCTCCAGCCGCTCGGCTGCCTCGACCACCGGGATGACCTGGTTTGGTCCAGCTGCTCTCGTGATGCGGATCAGGTCCCGCTCCGGGATGGCGGCACCCACCGCTGATCGCGGATCGAACGGATCCCCGCTGGCGGCGGCCAGGTGGGGTGTGATGACAAATGTATCTCCGACATCGGTGACCATGCCCGAGAAGAGGATGACGAGGCTGTTGCCCAACAGGCCAAGGGATGCGATTGCAAACACCCCGATCATGATCCCCAGCGCCGCAAGGAGTGAGCGCACCCAGTGCCGCTGCAGGTTCCGCGCCGCCAGGGAGAAGATCATGCCGGTCATCACCACCTCACTCGTGGCGCAAGGCGTCTATAGGTGTCATCCGTGAGGCCTGCCATGCCGGGTAGAGGCCCGAGAGTGTGCTCACGATCACTCCGAACAATATCCCGCCGGCGATAAAAAGAAGGGTACCCGGCCCGAAAACGGATGCATTTTCTCCAAAGGTGGTACCGGCAGTCATGACTTCAATGGCCACCCGGCTGATGAAATATCCCCCAAGCATGGAGAGGGCGCCCCCTATACTGCTGCCTATGACGCCAAGGATCATGGCTTCATAGAGGAACATCCAGAGAATTTCTCTCCTGGATGCTCCGATGCTCCGGAGGATTCCCACCTCGTGGATTCGCTCGGTAACGGAGATTATCATCACGTTCAGGATGCTCACCGCGGCTACAATCAGGGAGATTGCCCCGATACCCAGGAGAAATACCGTGATCTGGTCATAGATCTGGTCATACTGCTTCAGAAGGTCCCGTGAATCGGTAATATCCACCACTGTTTCCCTCCGGTTGAGCCGCTGGTCGATATCCCTCTTGACCTGGTCGATCTGGGAGATGTCGCCGACTTTCACAATCACCTGGTCGTACTCCCTCTCATTGCCGAACGTCTCGAAGAACCAATGGTCTGTGACCACGACCGCATAATCCGGATTGATATCAATGGCATAACCCCTCTCACTCATTATTCCCGAAACACGCTGACTCTGGTTCCCGATTCCGATCCTGCTCCCGGGACTGATGCCAAATTCCCTTGCCAGGAAGTATCCGGACAGGCAACCGGGGGTATTCTCCCGGAGATACTGGCCCTTCTCAACCTGGAGGAGAATAGGTATCTCTTCGGCAGGAAGCCCAAGAAGGGTCACATACCCCGTATCGTCGCCGAACGTCATCTCCTCTGCACGGCGGAGCACGGGGATAACCCTGTTCTGGCCTGCAGCCTTCCTGATCGCTTCCACGTCTGATTCGGGAATTTTCGCCCTGACCGCAACCCGCGGGTCTCCCACAAATCCCTGCCCGGCGGCCACGTGCGGGGTGATGATGACGGTGTCTCCCACATCGCTGATAAGGTTCGCCACCAGCAGGCTGATGCTGTGACCGAGTATCCCCATGGTGGCTATTGCCAGCACGCCGATGATGATTCCAAGAATTGCAAGAAATGAACGTATCCAGTGAATTTTCAGGTTCTTTTTTGCCAGGTCAAGAAAGATCATGTGATTTTTCCATCAACAATCCGGATAGTGCGGTTGGCGAAACCGGCAATGTTTGGATCGTGGGTCACCATGATAATGGTCTTTCCCTTCTGCTCGTTCAGGTCCTTCAAAAGATCCATGATGGCCGAGCCGGTTCTGGTATCCAGATTCCCGGTCGGTTCGTCTGCAAGGAGTATCTCGGGGTCGTTTACGAGCGCCCGGGCAATTGCCACCCTCTGTTGCTGTCCACCCGAAAGTTCGCTTGGCTTATGCGAGTAGAGCTGCTCATCGAGATCCATCGACTTCAGGACGTCATGGCACCTCTCCGTGCAGGAACGTTCTCCCGTCTTCAGAATGAGGGGATACTGCACGTTCTCGAGTGCGGTGAGGAGGGGAATGAGGTTGAACTGCTGGAAAATGAACCCGATATGGTCCCGCCGGAGGCCTGTGAGCTCATCATCGCTCATGCTGCCAACGTCTCTCCCCTTGATGAAGAGCTGACCGGCGGTAGGGGTATCCAGACACCCCATGAGATTCAGGAGCGTGGACTTTCCAGATCCGGAGGGGCCCATGATGGCGATGAAATCCCCCTGCCTGATCTCCAGGCTCACATGGTCCAGGGCTACCACGTCCCCTCCGGGGAGGGGGTAAATCTTGGTCACTTCCTGGAACTGGATGACCACCTCCCCCCCCGGCGACTCATTCATCTCTTTCTCCACGAATACCAGACTATACCCCCGATAACCGCCGCACACACCAGGATCACCGCAATCATCTCCATGGGAACCCCGTCAGTCTTCTGATCGCCGGATTTTGTAAGCGGTATGTCTATCAGGGTGGTGGAAGTGTAGAGGTTCCCGTCATTGTCCTTGTAGCTGACTTCCACCGGCACGATGTTCGTCTCTTCCGTGGAAAAAGTAACCTCGAAACTGGAGAAGTCATCCGGCTGCAGTGTCCCTACCACGTATCGCCGGTAGGGGTCCATTGGGGTCACCCCGTCGCCGGTAGTAATGACCACTGCATTCGCGACCTCAAGGCCTGCATTGTTTACATCACCCGTGAGGGAGTATACGGCCCCTGACTTCTCAATCAGAATATTGGAGAGGATGGGATCGGCCCTGGTCTTGCTCTTTCCAAGGTCAATGGGCAGTCGGATCACCTCTGTGTGCGCATTGATGCCATTCATATAGTCAACGTGAATCTCGAGGTCGGTTGACTGGTGTGGGGTAATCGAGAAAGAGACCTTCTGTGACTGGTCTGGGGCGATCATGCCAATGAATATACTCGACGGGCTGGCCTCTATCCCCTCTCCCGACGGGTATACGATGACCCCGGAGACTGCATTGTCCCTTGGGTTCCCAATCAGCACTTCCATCTTCTCTTTCTTTCCACCGGTAAATACATCGGGTTTGGAGAGGATAGAGACTTTCAGTGGCTTGTTCTGTACCTGCAGTTTCACGGGGTACCGGAGGTATCCTGCGTCCCGGAAGTCCATTGAAAAGACCGGGTAATAGATGCCATCGGGGACAAACGCGCTCACGGTGAAGGTGAAGGTCATACGGTTTCCTGCCCCCAGGTACATCGTGGTATCATAGGCACGGGACTCAATCTTTATTTTCTCATCATACATCGTGACCCTGCTGATAGCGACGCTCTGGGCCCCGCTGTTGATCACCTCCACGGTTACGGTCCCGGTATCATCGACCATGAATGCCTGCGGGTCCATCGATACATTGGTGACCATGACCTGTGCAGCCGCACTCTGCTGTTCAAACGCAAATACGGGCGGGAAAAGGACCATTGCTGCAACGAAAACGAGAAGTAAGCTGGAAGATTTCATCTTATGCTCCTCCCGGGATGGAAACGCCGGTTATCAGTGTATACACCATGTAGATGATGTAGACTGCCACGGGGATAATCACGGTGATACAGGCCTGGCGCAAGGTGATCCCGCGGGCCTGCCTGACCCCGAATATCCAGATGTTCACACTCCATATGAGGAAAAGGATGGAGACGATCATGGAGACCTGTGTATATTCTCTCATGAAGGGGTCCTGCATCAGCTCCTGCATGGCTTTCTGGAGCGCCGTAGTGTCCTGCATATCCCGGATGACTGGAACCGTGATCCTGGGGAGGTAGGTGAAGAGTATGAGCGTGGTGACTATGCTCCCGATGATGAGGGGTATAAGCCCATAGCCGGTATTGGCCAGGGTCCGGTTGAACTTCCCGCTCCCCTTGAAGAACACGCTGATGACATGGAAAATTCCAGCCATCACCAGCCACCACATGATGAGGAACCCGATGAACGCGCCGACTGCGCCCATGATTCCCATGAATGCTCCTATTCCTCCTCCCGCACCCGCAAACAACTCTGTGTAAAGCCCTGACAGGGAGTACCCTGCAACGGCGGCGATGATTGCCCCTGCGATGGCAATGGCAGATGGTATCTTCAGATCCGGTTCATTACCCGCCTGGGCTGAAAAAAAACGTTCGGGGTGGATTAGGAGGTCCAGCAGGTTGATCATAGCACATCATCTTCCATGACTGGTATATGGCCTTTCTTCATCACAATTCCTTCAACAACACTTTTCTCTCTCTTCCATCGCTCTACCAGGATCGGAATCTCTCTCTCAAAGAATGCGTACATTGAGTGCATCTCGTCAATACGATTTGACAGCGCGCCCGGTCTGTCTTTCAGGATCCGTTTTCCCTCTTCCATCAGTGCCCTCATCTTCGAAAGGCCGGCGAGTTTTTTGAGGAACTGCTCCTCCCATCCTGCCTCACTGGCTCGGTATATCCGCGATCGCTCTCCTGGAAGGGTAAATTCCTCCACAAATCCCGTCTGGATAAGTGGTCTCATCATAGTACTCACCGAACTCCTGGCAATGGAGAGCCGGTCCACCAACTGTGATGCAGTCTGGTACGGCGGATCGCAGATAAGCAGGTACCCGAATATCCGACCTGCAACATGCGGTAGTAAGGTGTACTGCTGGAAGAGCAGGGAAATTTTCTCGATAAAGAGGTCTTCCTCTTCGTGCAGGTCCATTGTACGCATTGTTCAATGTATTCAGAATATTATGAACTTAATGAATGTTCAGAGCCCCTAGCTGGCGCCTGAAGGTGAACAGCCTGATACCTTCTATCCAGAGTCAGCGAGCATTCATCCGGATTAGAAGAACTCTTTCCTCCAGAATATGATGATTCCTACCGCTGAAAGCGCCATGGATATCGCAACGGTGAAAAGGAAGGCATAGGGGGTATGCTGGTAAGGGAGCTCTACGTTCATCCCGTAGATACTTGCCACGAGGGTGGGAATCATGAGGATGATAGTCACCGTGGTCAGGAGTTTTAATACGACGTTCAAATTGTTGGATATAACAGAGGCAAAGGCATCCATCATATCAGAGAGGATACTGCTGTAGATGTTGGCCATCTCGATAGCCTGCTTGTTCTCGATGATTAAGTCCTCGAAGAGATCCCTGTCCTCCTCGCTCATCTTCATGCAGGTCGTGGTGTGGAACTTCTCCATCATCAGGGCATTGGAACGAAGCGATGTGACGAAGAAGACAAGGCTCTTCTCCAGGTTCAGGAGCCGTATCAGTTGCTCATTTTTCAGGGCCTTGTAGAGGGATTGCTCCACGCTTGTCGTCATCTTGTTGATCTCTTTCAGGTACCGCATGAAAAGGAGCGTGCTGCGCAGGAAAAGGAGGAGTACGAACCGGGTCTGCTGGTCTGTCGAGAAGTGCTTCACTCTCCCCGTGATGAACTCCTGGATAACGTCCGATTCATTGAGCGAGACGGTAATGAGCACGTTCTGGGTGAAGATAATCCCGATGGGGAGGGTGGTGTAGGGGATATCAGCTTCAGGAACCACCCTTCGTGGGCTTCGGAGCAGGATGAGGATGCACCCCTCCTCGCGCTCGATACGTGCCCGCTCATCGGCATCCAGGGGATCGGTGAGGAAGTCCGAGGGGATATTGAACCAGGAGACCAGTTCTTCTATCTCCCGGGGAGTGGGGCTCACCACGTTCACCCAGGCGCCGCTCTCGTAGGTGGTGATCCGCTCCAACCCTTCTGTTCCGCCTTTGTAAATGGTTATCATTCCCGCCCACCTGCCACCGGGCCGCTGGAAGGATCATGAAGGTTCAGGGTAAGGAAGACGAAACCTGCGAGTTCCCCCCTTCATACAGTCCAACTGTCCGAATATACCCAGATCTGGTCGTTTTCCCGGATACGCAAAATACCTTTCGATCTTCTGCCTAAAAAAAGGCTGGATTGGAGGAATTGTATCAGATCAGGTGCTGCCCTGTTCCGCCGTAGCCAGTTCCCTGCTCAGGTCGCCTGACAGGTCGACCCCGGCAAAGCTCCCCCCGGTGGGGAGCACCATGGTAAACCGCGGCGTGATATCCATCTCGATGCTGGCATTTTCCAGGATGAAATCAAGGATGTGCCCTCCTGCATCCCGGTCCTCATTAAGGTAATGGAGGTGGAAACCAGGCACATTCAAACCTTCAGCAAGGTCAGGGGTCCAGAATCCCACAACTGTACCCCGGGTATTAAAAAACTCGAACACGGACTGGTTTGCAGCCGCGTCTACAAGCCGTGCATTGGGGTTCTCCTGGCGGGGGATGCTCCTGGCCTTGATATATGGGAAATCCCCGCGAATAGTCACTGCATACATGTGATTTCTTGAGGGCAGGAATGCCTCTGCCTGCTGCGAGAAATCACTGAAATTGGCGGCATTCCTGATGAGGAAGGTGTGATCCGGAGAGAAGTAGGTGACAGTCCCAAATGGAGTCGTCATGTCATCCGTCACGGGAACTACCTGTCCATCAGCCCTGATCTGGTAAAAATCCCCCTCAAATGCGATCATCTCCCCGTCAAGGCTGTCAAAGGTGGCAATACCGAAATCCCCATGTTTCTTCAACTCTCCAAACAAGACAAAACCCTCGCAAGCCCCCTGAAGAAGGGCATCGATGGTCGAGACCTGGTAGAGTACATCCTGGTCCACCTCTTCCCGGGACTCACCTGCGAGCCAGAGCCCTCCCGAGAATCCTCCTGCCAGACAAACGGCACAGAGAACGAGTGCCACGATATCACGCATTCAGGATTCACTCCCTGTAATCCTATTCATCCCTGTATTCCACGCATGATTCATAACCATGCATTCCCCCTATCTGGTGGGTGTCCAGGCCTCATTGTATTCACGTATCTCACCTCTTCCTCCAATTATGTCACCCCTGCCATCTGTCCCACTCCATGCCAGGCTCGCATACACTAAAAAATGTCCTGTTCTCATCTGAGGCGATGTTCGGCAGATATGCCACACTGGTGGAATCAGCTGATATGAAGAGTCAGAGTTCGCCGATATCTTCATTCCAGAGTGAGGGGTGGCGGGAGATGAACTCCTGCATCATGGAGATGCAATCTTCCCTGTGCAGGTCAATCACCTGCACGCCCATGGTTTCCAGAAATTTCCTGGCACCGGTAAAGTTCTCGGACTCGCCGGCCACCACCAGGGGGATGCCAAACTGGACCGCGGCGCCTGCACAGAGGTAACAGGGCATCAGCGTGGAATAGAGCACGCAGCCGCGATAACTACCAAGCCTTCCGGCATTCCGCAGGCAGTCGATCTCCGCGTGGAGGATGGGGTTTCCCTGCTGTACACGGCGGTTATGCCCGCGGCCAACCAGATGGCCGTTCTGGACCAGCACGGATCCGATAGGGATTCCACCTTCTTTGAGCCCCACCCTGGCCTCAGCAACTGCGCAATCCATCCACTTTTGGAGCATGCCCTCTTCAGTCATCTCCCACATACACCTCGTCCCCAGATCTCTCCCTGTTCCGGGAGGAAAAGCCCCTCCCGATCCCAGGACGAGATGCGGTCATACAGAACATCGCGGATTTCCCGGAATCTGTCCAGGACCTCTGCTTCACCCCCCTTCATGCCTGCAGGGTCAGGGATTGTCTCCCTTTTCACCCGAGGGGCTGTGGGAAGAGAGGAGGGATCCTTCCATTCTCCAAGGACCACCAGTACATCATACTCCCGGAATGGGAGATCCGGGAGCCCTTTTGAATGCTGCCGGGATATATCGACACACTTCTCCGACATCACCCTCACCGCCATGGCGCTCAGGACAGAGGGTCTCTCCCCCGCACTGAATATCTGGCAGGTTCCTGGGAGGAGCGTTTGGGCAATCCCTTCCGCCATCTGCGAACGGCCGGCATTCCGGGAGCAGACAAACAGGATCATCGTGGTCATACCGGGGTGACTGGATGGGGGCAGGGGTCTCCTCACCGGCAACGCCGGATGCGGAGGACTGCCTCCCGAAGGTTCTCAATGGAGGTGGCATAGGAGATCCGTTCCCATCCCGGGGTGTGGAACGCGGATCCCGGGGTCACTGCCACGTTCGCCTCCTCCAGCCACCGGCGGGCGATCTCCATGTCGTCCCCTTCCACCTTTACGTAGGCATAAAAGGCGCCGTCTGCCGGAGCGACCTCGAATCCCATCAGCAGGAGCTCCTGGACCAGGAAATCTCTCCGCCGGTTGAACTCCTTTCGCATAACCTCGACGCAGGCCTGATCGCAGGAGAGGGCCGCAACCCCGCCGTACATGGCAAAGGTGGTGGGGTGGCTGATGGAATGCTGCTGTATCTTCGACATCTGACGGATGATGGGCAGGGGGGCTACCGCATAGCCAAGGCGCCAGCCGGTCATTGCATAGGCCTTGGAGAACCCGTTGACCGTGATCGTCCGGTCGGCCATGTCCCCGATGGACGCGAGGGACCGCGGCTCTTTCCCGTAGACCAGTTTCTCATAAATCTCATCCGAAAGTGCGAAGAGGTCATAGTCCACGCACATGTCCGAGATGAGCCTCATGGATGCACCGTCAAGGATCGCACCGGACGGGTTTGAGGGTGAGTTGATCACCACCATCTTGGTGCGCGGAGTGATCCGGTCCAAGACCCCCTCATCCAGCTGGAACGTTTTTGCATTGAGAGGGTGGTGGACCGGCTTTCCCCCTGCCACCTGGACACACGGTTCATAAGAGACCCATGCCGGGTCCAGGATGATCACCTCTTCACCGGGGTTCAGTACCGCCTCCATGGCGTCATAGATGGCGTCCTTGGCCCCGCAGGTGACCATCACCTGCTCGGGGGTGCAGGAAAAGCCGTTTTCCCGGTTGATCTTCTCCGAGATCGCATTCAGGAGCTCCGGGATGCCATTGCTCGGTGCATAATGGGTCTGTCCTGCTTTAAGCGCCTGGATGCAGGCGTCCTTGATATGCTGCGGGGTATCGAAATCTGGTTCTCCTATGGAGAGACTGATCACCGGGAGACCCTTTCTCTCCATCTGCCTGGCCATATTGGAGATCTCGATGGTGGCCGAGGCCGCGATCCCGGCTACCTTGCGGGAGAGCTCCCTCATTTGGATCGCTGGACCATCTTGACTGCAGACTCGACAGCCCTGCGGGCATAATCGATCCGTTCGTTGGCCTCGAGCCGTGTCATTCCCGGCCCTGATATGCCCAGACTCACCGGCTTGTCAAATTCGAGCGAGAGATCGATGATCTTCCTTGCCGCGTGCTGCACCACGATCTCATCGTGCTGGGTGGCACCTTCTATGACACATCCGATGGTCACCACGGCATCGACCTTTCCTCTCTTGAGCATCCTCTTGATGGCCAGGGGCATATCGTAAGCCCCTGGCACATACATGCACTCCGTCACTTCAGCACCCAGGAATGCAGCGTGCTCCCGACCTTCCACTTCCATCATGTAGGTGATGTCCCGGTTGAACTCCGAGACGACAAACCCGAGCTTGATTGCCATCATGTCCTCCTGATAATATTCTCCTCACTGCAGACTCATAACCATATCCCGGCAGTCTCATCGGGCAGGGCCGGCATCCGGAAACCCCTGCCGCTGCCCTGTCCCCGCCTCCCTGGTGAGCTCTTTTGGGTGTAGCACCATTTTAATGGCGTTTTCCGCATGCTCCCTGGTGCGCGACTCCGCCAGCCATGCCAGTTCCCGGTCGTCCTTTGCCTCATCCTCGTGCACGAAGACCTCCACGATATGTGTGTTGGTCATCAGCTGGCAGGTGATCAGGCCCATGGAAGCCTCGTGGGCGCACATGCGATCCTTCTCTTTCCCACCCGGCATCCCGAGCGCCATCACGATATCGCACCTCCTCTCCTCAATCAATTTCTTGCAGGCCACCGGAAGGTCCTTGATGCCCGGAACGGTGACCCTTTCGATGCTCACGCTGGCGTGCTTTTTGATTTCGTCGACGGCAAAGCCGCCCATGTTCACCCGGGCAAAGGTGGTGTCGGCAACCCCTACCCTCATCCCAGCACCCCGGCGGCCGCCATCACCCCGTCGCCCTTTACCGCACACCCGTGCTTATTGAGGGCGAACTGGACCGCTGCCAGGGTGGCCAGGATCTCCGGGGCACTCACCGCACCCATGCTCCCGATTCGGAAGATCTTCCCCTTGAGGTGATCCTGCCCCCCGGCGATCTCGATGCCCATCTTCTTGATGGTCCCCCGGAACTCGGCATCGTCCACTCCCGGTGGGAGGGTGATCGCGGTGGCGGTGTTGGAATACGAGTGATCGGCATCAATCTTCGGGAAGAGGGGAAGCCCCCAGGTTTTGGCCGCTGCCCGGACCGCGTCGGCCATGCGTCGGTGGCGTGCGATGCGCTCTGAAAGGCCCTCCTCTTCCATGATCAGGCATGCCTCCCGGAGCGCCATGAAGAGCGGCACCGCGGGGGTATAGGGGGTCTCCATCAGTTTCGCCGAGGCGCTCTTTTTGTAGGCTGCCAGGTCCAGGTAGTAGGGACGCGGTTCGGTCATCCGCTCCCAGGCCCTGCTGCTCACCGAGATGGCCGAGAGGCCGGCAGGAGCGGCCAGGCACTTCTGGGAGCCCACCACCACCACATCGGCACCCCAGGCATCCGCCCGGACAGTGTCCCCCCCGATGGAGGTGATACCATCCATCACCAGCAGGGCGTCATACTTCCGGGCCAGCTTTCCGATCTTCTCAGCCGGGTTCTTGATCCCTGCAGAGGTCTCATTGTGTACCAGGGTGACCATCTCTGCCCCGGCCGCGAGCTCCTGCTCCAGCCTCGCCAGGTCAAGCGGCGTCCCCCATTCAGACCCGATCTCACTCGCAGCCCCGTAGCGCTGCGATATCTTATAGAGCCGTTCCCCGAACTTTCCGTTCACCAGGCAGGCGATCTTCCTCCCCCGGCCGAAGTTCCCCACCGCCGCTTCCATGGACGCGGTTCCCGACCCGCTTATCACGAAGAGGTCGTTCTCCGTCCCAAACGCGGTCTTCAGGATACGCACGCAGTCGGCGTAGACCCCGGAGAACTCCTTCCCGCGGTGGTTGATCGCCTGTCGCATCATCGCCGCCCGCACCCGTTCCGGCATGGGTACCGGGCCTGGCAGCATCAGGAGAGGTTCCTTTTCCATCAAAACCAGCCCATAGTATTTTTATAACCCCGGCATATAAGTGTGGATGGCGAATCCAATGGTCGACGTAGCCATTCTCAGCGGATCGGCCTCAGATGCGGCCATTGTGGAGAAGACCGCGGCAGTCCTTGCGAAGAACGGTATCACGTATGATGCAAGGGTCATCTCCGCCCACCGTGAGCCCGACCGGTTGGACGAGTATATTAAGGCGAGTAATTGCAGAGTCTATATCGCCATCGCCGGTCTCTCAGCTGCCCTCCCGGGGGTCATCGCCTCCAGGACAGAGAAGCCTGTCATCGGGGTCCCGGTGAGCGGGAAGGTGATGGGGGGCCTCGATGCACTCCTCTCCATCGTGCAGATGCCAAAAGGCGTCCCGGTGGCCTGCGTGGGAGTCGACAACGGGGAGAACGCGGCCCTTCTGGCGGTCCGAATACTGAAACTGTTATAGACCTCTGCCTTCTCATTCTTTCCCCCATTTGATCTTCCCCGAACAATGGGGACTTTCATCGCCGTTCGGTCAACCATCCCGGCACTATCCTCATCTTCTCTCCCACTCAACCTCTCCTTTCATGACAGGGAATGAGGGGAAGAAGGTCCTTTTATTGGTCTCCTCGCTGGCGTCATTCCTTGTTCCCTACACGGTTTCATCGTTGAACGTCGCATTGCCTGCCATAGCAGGAGATTTTTCACTGGACGCTGTCACCCTTGGATGGGTCACCTCGGTATACATGCTCACCGCGGCTGTCTGTATCGTCCCTTTCGGGAAACTTGCAGATATGCACGGGAGAAAACGATTCTTCCTGCTGGGAAACCTCCTCTTTGTGATAGGGTCCTTCTTTGCGGCGATTTCCTGGGCTGGGTATGCCCTCATCGGCGCCCGTATTGTCCAGGGCCTTGGCGGGGCAATGGTCTTCTCCACGTCGATAGCCATCATCACGGCGGTCTTCCCGTCGGGAGAGCGGGGACGGGCCATCGGAATCGTAACTGCCACGGTGTATGCGGGGCTTTCCCTCGGACCTTTCATCGGGGGGATCCTCACGCAGCATGCCGGCTGGCAGAGCATCTTCCTGGTGAACGTGCCTCTTGGTCTCCTCGTCATAGCCCTCACCCTCCTCTGGATCCCGGGGGAGTGGGCAGATGCAGGGGAGAGGATATTCGATCTCCCCGGTGCGCTCATGTATGGGCTGATGCTGATCGGGTGCATCTACGGGCTCACCCTCCTGCCGTCGGTTTCGGGTCTTCTCTGGCTGGGCACTGGTATGGTACTCCTCTGCGTGTTCTGGTGGTGGGAGCGGCGTTCATCCCACCCGGTTCTTGACCCCGCACTCTTCTCACGGAATCCCGTCTTCCTGTACTCAAACCTGGCAGCCCTGATCAACTACGCGGTGGTATTTGCCGTGGGATTCCTCCTCTCCCTTTACCTCCAGTTCAACCGGGGCCTGGACCCACAGACAGCCGGGATCCTCCTCGTGGCGCAACCGGTAGTGCAGACCCTGGTGTCCCCTGCTGCAGGCCACCTCTCCGATTCCATCGAGCCCAGAATCCTGGCAACGGCCGGGATGGCATTCACTACCGCTGGGCTGGGTATCCTGGCGCTGCTCTCTCCCTCAACGCCGCTTGTCGTGATCATGGCCGGCCTTGTCATCCTGGGCCTGGGATACGGCCTCTTCTCCTCTCCGAACACCAATGCCATCATGAGCTCTGTAGGGGTGCATCACCTGGGCATTGCCTCAGGGATGGTCTCCACCATGCGGGCCATCGGACAGATGCTCAGCCTCGCCATCGCCATGCTGGTCTTCTCCGCGGTGATCGGGACCGTGCAGATCTCCCCCGCAGTATACCCGGAGCTGCAGCAGAGCGTCAGCCTGGCATTCTCGGTCTTCTTTGTCCTCGGCCTCATCGGAATCTGGGCATCCTACGCTCGCGGCAGGACGCGCAGGGTCGCCTGAATACGCGTGACCCCGGGCGCTGAATCTCCTTGAATAGGGGTCGGCAGAAAATGGCCTGATCCACCCCCACTTTCACTTCGCTCAGCCTTGTTTTTTATTCCGCGGAAACTGCACCGGTACCTATGGCCGGAAAAAGGATCGAGACTGTATGCGGCTACTCATGCAGCGACTGCGACCACCATGGCAATGAATGCAGGGGATGCGGTAGCACACGGGGAAAACCATTCTGGACGAATTTTGTTGATATTGACACATGCCCGGTGTATGAATGCTGTGTCATCGACCGGATGCTCCCGCACTGCGGCAGGTGCCCGGACCTGATGTGCGAGCGGTTCACCCGGTTCAAAGATCCAGGCATGAACGAGGAGGAGGCACAGGCAGTGCTGCTTCGGATGGAGGAGGAACTCCGCGCGAGAAAATAACGCCAGTCCTGATGGCCGGATTCGATCAACGGGAATTAAAATCGGGGTGCTGAATCCTGATGAGAAGGAAAAAAAGAACAGGGACCTACTCCCGTTTCTCCCCCATCTCCTTTTCAAATACCTCGCGGACCATCTTCACGGCACAGAGATCCCCGCACATGGAGCAGGTCTCGAGATCTCCGTCCCGGAGATGAATGGACCGTGCATGATCCCCGGAGAGGGCCAGCGAGAACTGGGACTCCCAGTCCAGCTGTCGGCGGGCATTCGCCATCTGGATTTCACGCGGGTGCTTGTATCCCTCCCTGGTACGGGAGATATCCCCGATGTGCGCCGCTATCTTCGCCGTCCGGGTCCCCTCCACGATGTCGCTCACATCCGGGAGGGCCAGGTGCTCGCTCGGTGAGACCATGCACAGGAAATCTGCGCCGTGCATGGCGGCAACCGCCCCCCCGATGGCTGAGACCAGGTGGTCATACCCGGGTGCGATATCGGTGACCAGGGGGCCAAGCAGGTAGAGTGGGGCGTCGTTTGAGAGCTCCTTTATCACCTGGACATTGTATCCCACCTGCTCCAGGGGTATATGCCCCGGCCCCTCGATCATCCGCTGTACCCCCGCATCAAGGGCCCGGCTGGCCAGCCGGCCGAGGGTCAGGTACTCCACGGTCTTGGCGTGGCGGTCGGCGTCCTGCAGGCAGCCGGGACGCATCCCGTCCCCAAGGCTCGCTACTACACCGTACTCGGTGAGGATCTCCAGGAGATACTCATACTCGGCAAAGAGGGGGTTCTCCTCCCCCCGCTGCACCATCATGGCCACGTGAAAGGCCCCTCCCCTCGAGACCACTGGCATGATCCGGGGGTCAGACCGGAGTGCCGACAAGGCCTCCCGGTTCACTCCGCAATGGAGGGTGAGGAAGTCGACGCCGTCGCGGCAGTGGTCTCTTATCACCGAGAACAGGAGGTCGGCATCGACTTCGGCCGCGCTCCCTGCCCGGCGGATCGCTTCGTAGATGGGGACGGTGCCGACCGGCGCATCCATTGAAAGGACCATCCTCCTCATGGCAGGGAGGTCTCCACCCGTAGAGAGATCCATCAGGGTGTCAGCCCCGTTTTCAAGGGCTGCCCGGGCCTTGGCTTCCTCGAGCGCGAGGTCGCACCGCTCCCCGGAGGTGCCGACATTCACGTTGACTTTCACCCTGCATCCTTCCCCGATGCCACACGGCCGGTGGGTCCTTGCGGGGTTTGAAGGGATCACGAGCCTGCCCCTGGCGACCGAGCGGGCGGCCATACGGGGGTTGATCCCCTCAATCCTGGCCATGGCATCCACGATGGAAGGGATCCCGGTCAGGCATTCATGGATGAGGCTGGGCATAACAGACATTTTGGTGTGCAAACCTAATTATTCTACCATGCCTGTCCGGTGGATACCAGGAGGAGGATTTCTCGGCAACGCCTACCTCGTAGGGGGGGTGCTCGTCGATGCGGGCATTCTCCCCACTGCGGTGGAGAGATACCGGGACCAGATCCAGGAGATCGTGCTCACGCATTGCCACTTTGACCATATCGCTTACGTACATGAGATCGCCCGTATCTGCGACGCCCCCGTCCACATCCATCGCCTGGACGCCCCCGGCCTCTCGAGCGATACCCAATCACTCTCCCTGCACTTTGGGGCAAGCGCGCCCGGCCATACTCCTGACCGTCTCCTCGAGGAGGGAGACAGGGTGGGCGATCTCCTGGTCCTCCACACTCCCGGTCACACCCCGGGGAGCATATGTCTCCTTCACGAGGATGAACGGGCCCTCCTCTCCGGGGACACTGTGTTTACCGACGGGGGATTCGGCCGATTCGATTTCCCGGGAGGGAGCAGGGCAGATCTTGTGCATTCCCTGGAACGGCTATCCCTGCTGGAGATAGAGGGGCTCTATCCCGGCCACGGGTCCCCTGTCGAGAAGGGCGGAAGACGGCATATCCTTGCAGCGCAGGAATTGCTGCGAATCACGTATGCATAAAGGGATTTACTGCCTGGTCCTGCGGAATTCCCCCTGCACGATAAGTGTGGGTGCGCTTGGGCCAATCACGTTTCGCGGGGGGTTCCATGTCTATGTCGGCTCCGCCCTCGGCCCAGGGGGCCTGGCGCGGGTTGCCCGGCACATACGATGTGCCAGAGAAGGGCTGGAAAAGCCGCGCTGGCACATCGATTACCTCCTTGTATCTGGTGCATTCACGCTCGAGAGTGTGTACTGCCTCGAAACAGAAGAACGACTGGAATGCCGGCTGGCATCCATCATACCGGGACGGCGTATTCCGGGCTTTGGGAGCAGCGACTGCCGCTGCCCCTCTCACCTCTTTTCACTTGGAGCACATCCACGTGCGCATCTTGACCGGGCCGGAGCGTTGCTTGGCCTTTCTGCTCATAGCAAAACAATCAAAACGTAGGAGGTGGAGTGTTAGTCTATGAGCGTGCTGGGTATTTCGGGGAGCATGCGAAAGGATGGCAACACCTCCCTGCTGGTCAAGGCCGTGCTGGAGCGTTGTGAAGATGCAGGAATCAAGACAGAGTTCATCTCACTTGCAGGAAAGGAGGTCAAGCCCTGCCTTGGGTGCGAGAAGTGCAAGGAGAAGGACTGGTGCGTGATCAGGAACGATGACTGGGGAGAGATCATGGAGAAGGTGCTGGAGTGCGAAGTGCTGGTCATCGGTTCCCCCACCTACTACTTCGACGTATGCGGTCACCTGAAGAACTTCATCGATCGCAGCTACTCACTCTATCACCGGCGAAAGCTTGCCGGCAGGAAGGCAGTTGCAGTAGCAGTCTGCGCCAACAAGGGTGGCGCCCGGACCATCGAGACTCTCGAAGGCTTCCTCAACGCCCATGAGTTTGCCTACCTGGGGTGGGTGCGGGGCAAGGGCTACCTTGAAGGAGATGTGGGGAAAGACCAGAAGGCCTTGAAGAGAGCCCAGGAGATCGGGGATAAGATTGTGCAACTCCTGAAACCCCACGATTAATTTTTTTTCATTTCTGCCGGGCCAGAAAGATGCTCAGGTCCTGTATCACCTTTCAGTGCCGGTGGTGGATATCCGGCGCGTGGGGGTGAGAGTGCTCCATCTCCTCGTGGACATGGAGATGAGTATGCTCCTTCTCAAATGCCGGGCCATGGTCGTGAAGGTGGTGACCATCGTCATGCCGGTGCCGGTGCTCGTGCTCCATGTACTCATGGGTATGCAGGTGCACGTGGACTTCCGATACGAGAAGCCAGGCTCCGGCGGCCATCAGGGGTAGCGCGGCCAAAAACTGCAGGTTCGGTAGCTCCCTGAATACGAAGAACGAGGCAAGCACCCCGATGAACGGTGCTGCCCCGAAATACGCACCTGTGCGCGCGGCCCCCAGGTTCCGAAGAGAGAGAATGAAGCAGTAACTTGAGATGCCAAAACAGGTGAATCCGAGTAAAAATGCGCCTGCAATCAGGTGGATGTCAGGAGAAGCCGCCTTTAGCACGAATGCCACGGTGAGGGAGATGATGGCCGCACAGATCCCCTTCACACTTCCAATCGCGGTAGGGTCGCGCAGCGATACGACCCTCGTGCAATTGTTGTCCAGGCCCCAGAATGCACAGGATGCTACCACTGCCAGGGCACCCACTGAGAGCCCGAACGTGCCTGAAAGATTCACGGAGAGGAGAACGGTGGCGGCGGTGATCACGATGACGGCTCCTGCTACCCTGGTTCCTACGTGCTCCCGAAAGACACCGAATGCGATGAGTGTGGTGGCTACGGCCTCGAAATTGAGGAGGAGTGCTGCCGTGGACGCCGGTGTGTCAGAAAGGCCCGTCAACAGCAGGACGGGAGCCAGCACTCCCCCCGCAAGGACT
Source organism: Methanolinea sp. (assembly GCA_025453675.1). Lineage (GTDB taxonomy): Archaea > Halobacteriota > Methanomicrobia > Methanomicrobiales > Methanospirillaceae > Methanolinea_A. The sequence goes on along the minus strand of JALOPW010000028.1, from coordinate 4,749 downwards.
GTGCAGCCCAGCCACGGTATGTCCCCTCTCCGTAGGCGCGCCTCCTCACGTCTTCGCTTTCCTGACCGGGAGAACACCCAGAGTATGACCATGAAGGTCCCCATCCCCAGGTAAATCCACCCGCCGAGTACCAGGGGGTGGAGACCGGGGACCAGGATCTTGGCCAGGGGCGTGCTGATTCCAAAGAGGACTGCTGCCACCAGGGCATATCCTGCCTGATGCAGTTTTTGGAAAGCCATGCGGGATACAGGAGTAGAGAGAACGCACTCTTCTCACAAATGCATTGTGACCCCTCGATCAGGAATGCCCTGCGGGGGTATACAGGGTGGTCCTCTGGTGAAGGGTGCGCCCGATGTCATGCGCTATGCGCCGCATCTCCTCAGGGTCCAGGTAGTCGGTATTCACGGCCCCCGCCCCCTTGGAGATGCTCTCTTCAAACATGGTCCCGCCGAGGTCGTCTCCTCCTGCAAGGAGGCACATCTGTGCCATCTTGAGCCCCAGTTTTACCCACGAGACCTGGATATGTGGAATATTATCAAGGAAAAGCCGGGACACGGCGGTCATCAAAAGATCCTCTCTCCCCGTTGCCCCTGCCCGGGCCAGACCTTTACGGTAAAGGGGAGTCTCGCGGTGGATAAAACTGAGCGGGACGAACTCGGTGAATCCCCCGGTCCCATCCTGGATCTCCCTGATGATGGCCAGGTGCCTGACCCGGTCCTCCACGGTTTCGCAATGCCCGTACATGATCGTGGCAGTGGACCGGATACCCAGGGAGTGCGCTTCCCTTATGATCCGCTCCCATTCTGCCGTGGATATCTTCCCGGGGCAGATGACCTTCCGTACTTCGTCGACCAGGATCTCTGCCGCGGTCCCGCACAGGGATCCAAGGCCCGCTTCCTTCATCAGCCCAAGCATCTCCAATGTGGAGATGCCACTCCTCCGTGCTCCATACGCCACTTCCATGGGGTTGCTGGCATGGATGTGCACACCCGGTGCTCCATCCCGCAGGCAGGAGAGTATCTCCAGGTAAGAACCGGCATCAAAATCGGGATGGAGGCCGGAGACCGTGCAGATCTCCGTGACCCCCCGGGAGAGGGCCTGCGCGGCCTTCTCCCTCACCACATCGGGTGGATAGTAATACGCATCGGAATCCCCGGGTTTTCGCGAGAATCCACAGAACCCGCATGAGTTGATGCAGAGGTTGGTGACATTGATGTTCTGGTTGCGCACGTAGGTGACTGCATCCCCCACGATACTCGCCCGCTGTTCGTCTGCAGCTCCTGCAACCCGCCACACATCCCTCCCCCTGACATTTGAGAGTGATACAGCTTCCTCGAGGGTCATGCGATGCCCTCCCCTCACATCGTCGAGCAATAATTGCAGGCCCCTTCCTGAGAGGGCGGGCTGCACAACCATGCTACTATTTGACATGGATCCTCTGACAGAGTGGTGCCGTCAGGAATATAAAACCCCACACCATGGCATTCATGTCAGTGGCCAGCCAGATCTCACTCTATGCACGAAGAACGAGTAATACTCCGGAATTCGGAGGGCAGGGGGTTTATGATCCCACTGGGGCCGGTGAACCTGGTGGGGGTGGTTACTGCCCGCGGCCTGGTTGGATGCGGTGCAATAGATGTGGCAGCCCTCGAGAAGTTCAGCTATCCCGCTGCCCGGGTCAGGCCGGTGAGCGGCCCGTCGATCTCCACGGTTGCCGATCTGCTGGCAGGATTGGTGAAGGAGGCGAACGAGGGGGCGAAGAGAGAGGGTATCGTGGTGGGGATGACCGGAAAGGAAGCTCTCGATCTCCTCTCCTGATCATTCCCCCTTCCCCTGCTCCTGGAGGTAGTCCGCTGACGCATCAGGTCCCCTCCTGTGGCACCATCCCCGGGCATCACCGGCACATCTGTCCAGGGTGATCTTCTTCCCGTAAATCAATGCCTCCGCGCATTTCTTCCGGGTCTCCTGGAGATCCCTCCAGAGTGTCCTGCGTGAGATCCCCATCACCTCTGCAGCCTCCTCCTGAGAGAATCCCTCAATGTCGATCAGCCGTAAAATCTCGAGCTCGTCCTGGCGGAGGATAATCTCTTCGACAGGTGCGCCCATCACACTGCAGGGTTCAAAACACCTCCCCGCAATTCTCTTTCCGAATTTTCTGCGGATCCTCGGCCTCCCTCTGTGGGAGGTCTCATCCTGTTCACCGGGGTTCAAAGGGAAAGCCCCTCCATAAGCCGCATCCCGATGCTCTGCAATTCCCTGGATGCCGCACATTCGCGACGTGTCACAGGGAGCCCATCCCGCACTGCACTTATCACCACGGGGTCAAAAGGAATCTTCCCTATCACGGGGATTCCCAGGCCGGCACAGTAGGATTCTATCTTCCTGGTATATCCGGGGTGCAGGTCTGCCCTGTTGATCACCACCCAGTGGGAGAGTGAGAACCCGGATGACACGGTGACGAGCCTCCGCAGGTCATGCAGGGCGGCAATGCCCGGCTCTGTGACCAGAACTGCCGCATTGATGCCGCTCAGTGTGGAGATGACCGGGCACCCTATCCCCGGGGGGCCGTCAATAAGCAGGAGGTCCCGGTTCCCTGACTCTTTCAGGGCAGCCTTCTTCACCTCATGGACCAGGAGGCCGGAATTCCCTGAGCCGGGATAGAGCTCTGCGTACACCAGAGGCCCCTGCGCCGTGTCTGCGAGTATTATCTCTCCATCCTGGTGTTCAACAAGGTTGATTGCCCTCTCAGGGCAGACCTCCCTGCAGACGGCACATCCTTCACACCGAACCCGGTCCACATGATAGTGCCCCACTGTATCCTTGCCAATGGCATGGAAATGGCATGCTTCCCGGCAGAGGCCGCATGCCACACACGCCTCCCGGCGAATTTCTGCCTTTTTCATCCCAAAGAAGGGGATTCTCCCCCTCTCTTTAGGGGAGAGGAGGAGCGCCAGATTCGCGGCCTCCACGTCACAGTCTGCGAAGGCCTTTGCGCCGGGAAGGACATCTGCCAGTGCAGCAGTCACCACGGTCTTTCCAGTGCCCCCCTTCCCCGAGAGTACCGCTACCTGGAGCATCACTTCACCCCCGCAAGATAGCATACTTTCCCAAAAAGTTCTTTGAACTGCGCGCTCAGTTCAGGCATCCCATCTGTGACCAGCTGCCCGCCGTTCGCTGTTTCTGCAATACCCCTGTCAAAGGGAATGGTCATGAAAACCGGGAGATTTCGGGATCGGCAGAAATCAAGGATGATCTCGTCTTCTCCCATGCTCCGGTTGATGACCACCCCTGCAGGCACACCCAGCACCTCTGCCACGCCGGCGGCGAGTGCAAGGTCGTGACGCCCGAATGGCGTGGGCTCGGTCACAAAAATGCAGGCATCTGCTCCCTCGAGGGTCTCAACGAGGGGGCAGGCCGTGCCGGGCGGTGCGTCACAGATGACCACGGGATGGCCGGACGTGTAATTGAGTGTCTCCCTGATGACATGGGGGCTCATTACCTCGCGTTCGTTCATGACACCACTGATAAGAATCACACCCGGGCGGGGCCTCGAAAAAGCCACATGTCCCAGGGGTCTCTTCTGCAGGATAATCGCACCTTCCGGGCAGACCAGCTCACAGCCCCCGCACCCGTGGCACATCTCGGGGAAGAACATGAAACGCTCCTTGAGGACTACAATGGCTCCGTACTGGCAAAAATCGGCACATTTTCCGCAATGGGTGCACCGTGAGCTATCAAATACAGGGACATCCGTCATTACCGGGAGAGTCTTTTCTCCCGCCGGGAAGAACAGGTGGAGGTTTGGCTCCTCCACATCGCAGTCCGCCAGCACAACCTCCCTCTCCAGGGAGATTACTGCTGCCAGGTTTGCGGCCACAAGGGTCTTTCCCGTCCCCCCCTTGCCGCTGGCCACCACCAGTCTCATGGATACCCTTATGCAAATTTCTTGAGCTGCCCACCGGTGAATTTCTGGAATGCGTCCCCGGCAGTCCCGCTCTCCCTGTACTGGTATATCTCTATCCCTGCTGCCTGGATGACCGCAAGGGCGTTCCCCCCGATGTTCCCGGTAATCAGCACCCGGGCACCCTTGTCAATCAACACCTGAGCGGCTCTCGGTCCGACACCGCCCGCAGCGTCTGCGAACTTGTTCGGGACCGCTTCCCACTCTCCTCCTTCAGTAGATTTAAAGAGAAAATATGGGGATCTTCCGAACCTTTCTTCCGCGAGGTCTTCAGGCCCCGGGCCTTTTGCGGTTACACATACGAACATATCGATCTATTTTTACTCATATGAGCATATATGTGTGGGTATCGTACCCCTTTCTCAATTATCCTTCTTCCCATCCTGTAATCTTCCTGGTGTCGCATCCCTGCCTTTGATATTCCCGATGTGCTTCTTATCCACCCATCCGCTTCGGGCGCCACCACGATGGTCAAAACGTGCCACGTAGGGTTTGATGTCGATAAGGGGTGTGCCGTCGAGGACATCGATTCCCTTGACGAACAGGACATTCGATTCGACCTTCTCCAGTTCCACGATGGATATGCCGATAGGATTTGGCTGGTTGTAATGACGTATGAAAAAATACCCCTTGGCCTCTCCCCATCGAGGAAGGGTGTCTCCCGCAGGGAACCGGGCTCTGCCTGATGGATGTGGTAGATCAGGAAAATATGGGAGAATCCCTCCAGTCCTTCCAGGCCCTGGTCGTATGTAGGAAATACTTCAACCCTCCCTTCAGCACTCGAAAAA
>JALOPW010000006.1 GCA_025453675.1 Methanolinea sp. | reverse complement strand
ATCTTAAGTCCGGCTCTTTTGGCCTGGCTTAGATACCCTCGCTTTAGATATGGCCCTAAACAATGTATTCATATTCAGGCATAAGGTAGTCGATCAGAATGATACCTGCAGCATGTGAAATTCAAGGGTGATCCGGGAGTGGAACTTATCAATTCCGGAATCATTCTTTTTCTCATACATCAAAAACCGTTGACTGTACTCTTCAGAGGAGAACGACCGGGCCATTCTCCGCCTTTTCGAGAGCAGCTGAGGTGAATGGGAGCCATAGGGACATTCATCGCCTTTTCTTCCCGGTATTCAAAAAGCCAGGCAGTTGTCCATTACCTGGTATGCCTAAACCTTTTCAACCTGTCAGGGGAGGGATGCCTGGTCAATGGCATAGTGCCTGATAAAAATCCCGCGGCACCTCTGATCGACCGTCCTCCCGGATGGGGGAGGTGATGGGGTTCCGACCGCTCCCAGCGCTGCGATCGTGTGGCATATTCTCCCGGATGGGGGTAGATGGATGTATCTTTTCATATGCATTGCCGTCGATTATCTCCAGCAGAATGGGGTATCCCTGGAGGAATCCCCACGGGGTGGTTACGCATGAACTGGCAGGACCTGGCACTCACGAGCTTCATATTCCTCGCAGGGGTGCTGCTCATCCCGCAGCTGCTGGATACGATGAACCGTGGCGCCGTGGTCAATTTCTTTTCCGCAAGCTTGACAAGCGTACTCCTGTTCTGCATCAGTTCCATCTTTGCGTCGCTTGGCCTCTGGATCTCCGTTATTGCACAGTCGTTTGTCGCGGTCGTCTGGTTGTTCCTTGCGTTCTTCTCCCTCCGAAATGTTCGGGACGCCCAGTTTCCCGACAAGACCCTCTTTTTTGTGGTGAAAGACTTCTTTGGCGTCTGGGTCCTCGGCTCGGCATTTCTGGTCTCGAATGGTGCCCGAAGGCTGTTGAGAAGGAGCTGAACACGAGACAGGGAGAGAACGCTATTCTGGCTCCGGGAGAGTGCCGGATTGAACGGGTGGAATAGAATGCCCATTGCCCCTCATGCGCGCTCCCACGTTCCGAACACCCTAATACCTCCTGGATACCATGCTCTTCTGCATATGAGCAGGTACTCCCTGACCGGAAACCTGAGGGATGCAGCCTTCCAAAAAGGCACGGATCTCTTTGGGGTGGCTGATGCATCCTGTTTTCTCCGACCTGACTACACGGGGAACCGCCCCCAGGAGATCATGCCTGAAATCTCTGTAGTCCTCCTCCTCGGGGTATCCATCCCTCGCGGTGCCTTTGCCACCCTGCCCGGGGGGAGGGGAGAGTACACCAACACCCTGATGGCCGGGACTGCGACCCTGCGGGTAATCGCCTTCTCACTGGCCCGGCAGATAGAGAGAGAGGGGTACCTGGCCTCCATCGTACCGACGGAGGGAAGCGAATTCGGGTACTGGTATGCAGACCGGGAAACCCTGAAGGCCGATCTCTCCCTCAAGTATGCCGCATATCACGCCGGGCTTGGATCGTTTGGGCATAACCACCTTCTAATACACCCTGACTTCGGTGCCCGGCTGCGGATGACCGGCATCCTCACCGATGCACCGCTTGAAGCTGGAAATCCCCATGCATCCGGTTTCCACCACCCATCCTGTAAGGGGTGCAAAAAATGTATCGACATCTGCCCTGCGAAGGCACTTTCAGATGACGGCACCATCAACCGGGAGGCATGCGCCGACTACATGTTCCGGGAGCTCGGGGGTCTCCGGTGCGGGATGTGCATCAAGGTGTGCCCGCTCTGAGGGTATGGAAACAGGAGTATGTCCATCATCTGTGCAGGTTTATTTCTCCACGAGTTCTGCATCTATCCATCCGGGCTGGCACGACCTTCCCTGCCACCAGAGCACCACCGCCCCTGCCACTGATACTACGCCTGCAACCAGGAAAAAGAGCCCGAGCAGCCGCACGATCAGGACCGTGGTGAACGCGGTATGGAAGAGGACCATGAATCCGAGGATGGCGAGGATAATACCCCCGAGCGCCATCAGTAACCTGCGGGGGAGAGTCTCGCCCTGGAACACCCCTGTGCATGCCATCCCGAGCCCTCCCACGATCAGGACTGCCGCGGCAATTACTGCCATGACCCCCCCAAGGAGACCCGGGTTGATGAAAGCTGTCACTCCCATAGCAAGCACCAGGATGCCAATCACCAGCAGCAGTGGGGCGAGCGGGCCACTCCCCCGGGAGAAGAATGCAGCCCCGGCAAGGATGACCGCTGCAATCACCACGGCGATGATCCCGAGGGAGTAGAGAAATAGCCGGAGAGAAAGCGCAGGCTCGAGGAAGAGGAGCACCCCGAGGAGGATTGAGAGAGTTCCTGCTGCAAGGGGATACTTCCATGATTTCGTGGTGCACATGACGCAGTAAGCTGCCATTACAGAAGGTTTCGCAGTTGATCTCAAAAATGATACAGTATCCATAACAGGAAGAACCGTATCCTGAAGAGAGATCCCATCCGTCATTGTCATGGCAGGGATCTGCCAGCGCATGAGGTGCCAGTCTCATTTTGATATGAAACTGCTTTGCCATTTTCTAATGAAAATGGCGTCGACATTTTCATGATGTATGTCCGAAATCCTGAAAGGAGTTCATAGTGTGTTGGTATGAATACCGCATCCGCGGTTTTCGTCAGGTGGGCATGTGACCCGACAGTCTCATGTGCGTTTCATGAGTGTGTATACCTGTTTCCCGAAGAGATCATATGATTTTTTTCGGAACTCATGACATGTGCATCCTGCACCGAACATTGGAGGAAACATTGAAACAACCACTCCGCTCTGCCCGGGTGTATGGTGCGACAAACCCTTATCGTCTTTCGCAGTGCACACTCTCCTGACAGGGAGCACGCTTTGCCATGTACGCCATCCGTTTCTACCGGATGTATGATATCGGGGAAGAGATCGACCTCCGGTCCCTGGAACGAAACCTGGCAGCGGGGATGCCGACCTCGCGTTCACGGTTCCACCGGGTCCGGCCCACTTCTATCACCATCGAAGAGCCTCCTCTCCTTATCCGGCTCCAGGGTGCAGAGGCACTGACGCCGCGGGGCACCCTCCCCCTCGCGGCCATGGCCAGGGTCTTTGACTTTGGAGCGGTAAGCATATGTCTCCGCCTGGAGGAGATGGACGCGCCGGCATCGGCACTTGAGGAGATGGCGCTCTTTTTTGCCGGCCATGAGGGGCTCTCTCCCCATTTTGAGAACACTCTTGCCGAACTCCTGGGCATCGTGACCCCTCATATCGGGGTCCGTCCACTGGATTGCAGGTTCTATGACGACTATACGCTCTACCTCGCCGACCGGCAGGACCCGGGGATCGATCAGGTGGCAATCCTCCTCGGGGAGCAGGCTGAATTCTCCCCTGACATACGGAAAGAGACACTCCGCCATACCTTCAGTTACTATCTGGACGAGAAGGCCATACTCTCCTGGAGTGGAGCCATACTCTTCTCCCCCGAACCGCCCCTTGACCTCATCGAGCTGACCGAGTTCGCTGCCGTCCAGGTCCTGGAACTGCGTTTTTATGAACGGGAACTCTCGCGTCAGATGGAGAAGATGTACGATGATATCGAGAATGCAGAACGACAGTGGTGGATCTCCCGGACCTTCCAGTACCGGGCACTGATGAAGCAGCTGATGAGCGAACAGGCGGAGGTCTCAGAGATCATCGAGGGTATCAACAACTTCATCAAGGTCACCGAGGACGTATACTACGCACGGGTCTATGCTGCTGCACTCCAGGTACTTCGCAGCGGCCAGTGGACCGACAGTGTCAACCGGAAGCTCGGCACCATCAGGGAGACCTACCGCATGCTCTATGAAGAGGTGAATGTACAGCATGCCCATTTCCTGGAGTGGATTGTGATTCTCCTGATCGCCTTTGAGATTTTCATATTCATCATCCCTCTCCCAGGGCATTGAGAGGGCGAACCCTGGACCGTGTATGGTTCGAATGCGGTGGTCCGAAGGTCTGTTCCCCCTTCGTTGATTTTATTATCTGTTCGGGTTCACCGATCTGGCATGGCAGCCTCGGCACGGTGCATCAACAAGCTGGTGGCAAAGATCCTCCTCAAAGATACAACCATGGAGAAGGTCAATGAGTATGTCCGGGATGCGTGTTCCGAATGGTATGAGATCCCACCGGATTTTGAGTTCAGGGGGATCACCATACTTCTTCCAGGCCCCGCAACAATGGGATTTAAGCGGAAGAAGAAGAAGATCCTGATGCCCTTTGTAAAACCGTGCTTCGGACCGATGCTGATTGAGGTGGATGCAGAAGACGGGGATTTCGAGCGCCTCAAAGAGATGCTGTTCTCAGCACGCACATCGGCCCCGCCGGTCTCCTCACCCGGACACCATTAAGGATTCCTCACTCCATTGTCTTCTTTTCCTCTCCGAAAGGTGAGAACCTGCACTCTCCAATGGCATTCTCGTTCGGCTGGACTATCGCATACTCACCATCCCAGGATATCTCCCGCTCGGCCCTTCCGAGCACACGCACCCCTGCAGGGTCGAGCACTTCCAGGGTGATCGTCACATTCTTTCCCTGTATCCCCTGATCCTTCCATGTCCAGTAGACTTTCCCATACTCGCGGGTGAATGTTGCCCCCACTTCCTGCACCTGGAATCCCGGAGGTTCCCAATCGAGGAAGAGACCATCTGAAGCTTTCCAGCGGTAGCGGTAGCTGCAGGCAGAGGCATTGACCCAACCAAGGTCCGGGCCGAAGGGGATGCCAGGGGACGACGACATAACAACGGTATACCGCTGCAGGTCTTCCCTGATCGCCGGCTCCAGGAAATCAGGGCATACCGGTTCCGGGACGGGTCTCTCACCCGTGAGGCATCCTGAAAGGAGGACGCTGATGGTGAGGAGGAGGACGGGGATAGTATAATACCTTTTCATCGGCACATGCACCCCGGGTCCGGCATACCGGCGGAGAATGATGGATCTTCATCGTAAATGGAGGCTCTCCTCCAGAGCATTGGAAGGGACATGAGGAGCCCGTTCATCTCGATTTCATCTTCTTCAGTATCCAGGCCATGTTCTCCCCCAGGGCCTGCATGGTCCTGATGCCTTCGCTATCCTTCTCCACGTCGCCGGGATTCATGCCGAGACCAAGGTTCCAGTAGATCGATCCCACCGTGTACATCCCGCTGATACCGAAGAAGTGGTTTATGGTATCGAACGCATGGACCGCACCAGCCCTCCTGGCAGCCACCACCGCCGCACCCGCCTTCCGTGAGAGGAAGCCCTCGTTTGCCATCGCCACGAATCCCGCACGATCGATGAGGGCTTTCGTCTCGGTGGAGACATCGGCAAAGTAGGTGGGCGAACCGATGAGAATCCCATCGGCAGCTACCATTTTCCCGATGCAGTCATTGATGATGTCATCATCAAAGACGCATTTTTTGTCCTGGTTCACGAAACATTTCCCGCAGGCAGTGCACCCGTGCACCTTCTCTCCCCCGACCTGCACGAGCTCGGTCTTTACGCCTTTGTCTTCAAGCACGGAGAGGACATGCCGGAGCAGGTGCTCGGTGTTCCCTCCCTTCCTCGGGCTGCCATTGAACGCCACGACACGCATGATCATCTGGTGGAGGGATGATCTGATGAAGTTCACGGTCATTCATAGGCACAGTGCACCCATTCATCGTGGAGAGAACCAGGCGATGGCGTCATATTCCGGGTAGTACGCATCTTCTCTCGCACACCAGCACAGTATTACCAGCGCCCTCTTCTTTCATCGGCAGTTATTAGCCTTACGAAACCCGATATATGAGCATTGTTCTCCTCCCGGGGGCAGGGATATGCCCCCACCATATATCACGGTGATATCCATTCCCGATACGCATCCTGAAGTGCGCAGAAGCGGGCCTGTCGATCCCCTCCCCCCGGAGGCCGAAAAGCCGCACACCAGGGCCATCACCAGGGGCGTCTCGCTCCTCACCGGGGACCCGAAGACCGCCATCTGGAAGCTCTCCGGGCACATGATGGTGGCCATGCTCCTTATGTCCCTCTACAACCTGGCGGATGCCGTCTGGGTGGCGGGAATGGGAGCAGGTGCGCTCGCGGCCGTGGGGTTCATCACTCCTCTCTTCATGATCTTCATCGGCCTTGGGAATGGCATCGGTGCAGGGGTCTCATCAGCGGTCGCCCGCCATATTGGGTCAGGTGACAGGGCCGGCGCAGACAACGCCGCGTGCCATGGCCTCATCATCTCACTGATCATCTCGGCCGTAATGACCGTTCCGCTGGTCCTGTTCGCCGAACCCGTGGCCGCACTCCTGGGAGCGGGCGAGGTGACGTCGCTCACCGCCGAATACGGGCGGATAGTCTTCTCGGGGACCGTGTTCATCCTCTTCAACACTATCGCCTATGCCATTCTCAGGGGCGAGGGGGATACCAGGCGGACCATGTATGCGATGGGGGCCTCATCTCTCCTGAACGTAATCCTCGACCCCCTGCTCATTTATGGCGCGGGTCTCGGTATAGCAGGGGCTGCGATCGCGACCGTCATCTCCATGGCTCTCGTATCAGTGGTCATCCTCTACTGGTTCTTCGTCAAGAAAGATACCTATCTTGCCATATCGCCACGGATATTCATCCCGGAAAGAGAAACCACCAGAGATATTCTGAGAGTGGGGCTCCCGGCCAGCGTCGAGTATCTCCTGATGGCCATCATCGGCATCCTGGTCAATGGAGTGCTGGTCCTGGTCGCCGGGACCGATGCGGTCGCGGTGTATACGTCAGGCTGGAGGCTGGTGATGTTTGCCGTCATCCCGGATATTGCCATCAGCACCACTCTCATTTCAGTGATTGGATCTGCATACGGTGGCCGGAATTTCCCGAACCTGGAGATCGCTCACCGATATGCGATACGTCTCGGGACCATCATCGCGGGGGGAATGGCCATTGTCATCTTTATCTTCGCGAATCAACTCGCCTATTTATTCGCATATACCGAGAGCACGGCCTATATCGCACCCCGGATCGCACTCTTCCTGCAGGTGATCTCCCTCCTGCTCATCTTTATCCCTGCCGGGATGATGTCCCTCTCGGTCTTCCAGGGAACCGGCAGGGGGATGACCTCGCTTGTCATCAACATTCTCAGGAACGTGGCTTTTGTGGCGGTCGGTGTCCTCATCCTGGGCGTCCTCCTGGGATATGGCGAAACCGGCGTCTGGGCGGGAATAGTGCTCGGAAATATCCTGGGAAGCGGTGTGGCGTACCTCTGGGCCAGGTTCTTCATCTCACGCCTGGTGGCAATGGAAAAGAGAGTATGAGGTCCCCGGAATCCGGATGAGGGAAAGGTGGGATCGGCCTGAACCAGACCCCCTCGCGGGGGTGTGACGCTCCCCCTCATCGGGGAGGGGCAACACCAGGGATCAATGCTTTGCCCAGAAGTACAGGGAGATGGCGATGATGGTCGCGGCAGTGCCAACGCCATACGCCATGATATCGGTATTCCCAGTCCAGGTCAGTGCCTCCCCGAGGAAGAGGACTGCGAGGGCGATCACGACAAGGCCTAGGAGCTTGTCCTTGAGATCGTCGAGGTCGCATATCTTCAGCCAGCCAGGAAGGGGTGCCTTCGCAATGAAGAGCTCGTAGAAACCCAGGGCGATGATGTAGAAGACAGTGGCCACAAGAAACAGGTCGATGATCTCGATCGAGAAGGCCATTACCTCCTTCATGGCATTAATATCAGGGGAGAAATGGGTGGCGGAGTGCGTAATGCTGAAAATGGTGATAAGAAAGCCATAAATAAATAACGTGATGGCGAGGAGCGCTGATCCGAGGACTGCAAGGAGGAAGACTAATTTGCTCCCGGGACCGACCAGGGCACTTTTGCGTGATTTGATGCCCATGCAACTATCCTTTTGATCTTCGTTCAGGTCTGGTGAAAGGTCATTCTCCTCCAATGGGATGACACGCTCCTGTTCTCTGATCACATCTCGTCAGTAATTGTACATAAAGACACTGGCACAGGGGAAAGCCAGCCGGGGGATAAGAAAGAAGGGAAAATGAATAAAATACTTCCCGATCCCTTTCCGGACATCTCTCTTTCGATCGTGGGAGAGGCAGGCACAATGGTATGCCCGGGGACTCCCTGACCTGGAGCCAACACCCCGGTCAAACCCGCACGGTATATCCCCGTTCCCTGAAGAACCGGATTACCTCATTATCCCATTCATGCGTGCAAAGAGAATCCAGGTTCTCGCGGAATTCTTCCCATGGTTCCCTGAGACGCTCGTCCTCAAGGCAGAGGTAGCGCTGGTCCATGACCCGTGCCACCCTTCTCCCCTCGCAATCCAGGACAAGGATACGCCAGCACTGGTATTCCCGGCACACCTCCGGCCGGGTCTGGTGCACTGTGCAGAATGCCAACCCCAGGGAAGCGTCCAGGCGGAGGAAAGGGCAGGGGTCCTGCCAGGAGGCGGGGATTGCAGACTCCGTAAAGAGCTGTCGCATTGAGATGGCTACCTCCACCTCCCGGGTATCCCCTGTATACTGGTTTCGCAGGCGGAACCGGAACGGGTCCAGTTGTTGGATGATGGCAAAGACCTGCCCCATCACGCTGCAGCATTCCCCGCACTGCTGGCAGAAATAGGACATCTACAGGTACCTTCTCCTTTCGGGGATATGCAGGTTTGGGACGGGAGGAACATTTTTCCGTCAGGGAAGCGGTGTATTGTCAATGAAAAGGCTCTTGCGGATGAAGGAAGGGAAACTGCTCGGTGGTGTGTGCGGAGGTATCGGGAAGTATTTTGAGATCGATCCCGTCATCATCCGGATCCTGTGGGTGGTCCTCACCCTCCTCTCGGTTGGAATTGGGGTGATCGTATACATCGCAGCCTGGATCCTCGTGCCAGAGGAGGGGCAGGATAATGAAGGAACCGGAATTGCTCCCCCCTGAATGCTCTCTGATTGGAAAGAGTTCCTGGAGATTCAGACTTCAGAACTCCCCCGAAAGGGAATCATTCGCTGGGAGATCCATTGCGTTCTCATACTTCCCCGCACAATATAGGAAGTGAGATTGGAATGAATGCTCATCCGGCAACAGAGAAAAGAACATTCTCCGACTGCATCAGCTTCCATGGCCACTCCTGCCCCGGGCTGGCCCTTGGATTCAGGGCTGCTATCGCCGCCATGGAGGCCCTGGGTGTTGAGAGGCCAGAGGACGAGGAACTGGTGGCCATCTGCGAGACCGATGCCTGCGGAGTGGATGCTATCCAGGTGGTGGCCGGGACGACTGCGGGGAAAGGCAACCTGGTCATCAATGACTACGGAAAGCACGTTTTTTCTTTCCTCAACAGGAAGAATGGCAGAGCAGTGCGCATCACCTTCCCCCGGCGGGAGGAGCCTGACTGCGAGGAATTTGACACCTTACGGGAAAAGGTGTTCTCCGGCCAGGCCACGCCTGCCGAGGAGAAGCGTTTCGAGGAACTGAAGCAGAAGAACATCGGGCGTATTCTCAATGCGCCGGCCAGTGATATACTGACGATCCGGGAAGTCAATATGAAAAGCCCTCCGAAGGCCCGCATATTCACCTCTGTCACCTGCGACCATTGCGGGGAGTCGGTGGCGGATGCAAAGACACGGCGGGTAGGTGGAACACTCCTCTGCATCCCCTGTGCCGAGGAACGGAAAGGTCAATGACAACATTCATTCACCCTTTCACCCATGCAACCGACTGTGTTCTCATCTTGGGAGGATGCCTGGAGGATGCAGCGGATCCCCTGGTATACGTTTAGACCGGCTGAAAGCCGGTTCTCAAGGGAAAAACACTAATATCATCATCGTTGACATCACACCGTATACGCACTGCCCAGCATGACGGGGGCGCACCCGGGTGGCATCTTTCCCATGTTTCACGAGCTGAGAACACTTCTCCAGCGTAACCGGGACTTATTTACCCTCCTCTGGCTGATTGCCATCATACTTGCCATCCCCTACCTTGATGAATCCCGGCTCGGCGTACTCATCCTGGTATTATTGATCACCGGACTCCTTCTCTCGGCACTCTACTCTGTGAGTGATCGGCCCACCCAGGTCGCTGTGGGGTTCCTTCTCTGTATACCCACCCTTCTCTGCTCCTGGACATACATGGTGGTCCCCTCAATGGAGATATGGATCGCGCTCGTCATCTCCCTGATCGTATTCCTGGTGTATATCCTCTCGGTCGTGCTCAGGCGGGTCGTCAAAGCCCGTGAGGTGACCCTTGTCGAGCTCTTCCGGGCAGTGATAATCTATATGATGATCGGGCTGGCATTCGGGCTTCTGTACCTCATTCTGGAGATACTTGTCCCACATTCATTTCACTTCAGTTCCGGGATCCATGACCCCGAATCACTCATCTACTTCTCCTTTGTAGCCCTTTCTACCTCAGGGTTCGGGGATATCACTGCGGTAGCCCCCATTGCCCGATCCCTGGTGACAATCGAGCTTCTCATTGGGGTCATGTACATGGCTGTCCTGATCGGGTTCCTGGTGAATGCCCACTATTCTGCAAAGTACTCGAAACCCCGTGGAGAGTGGAGAGAGGAGGGGACAGGGCCGATCATGAGGTTTCGTGTCCCCTTCCTCTCATCGGGGGGTCCTCTCACCATCCTGGCTATCGCGGTGATGCTGAACATGGCGTCTTCCATGGTGATGGTGGTCTTTGGGGTTCCCCTCTTTTTAGATACATGGGGGACCTCATTTGCGGTGATCATGTCCGGGTTCCCGGTGGGAGCCCTGGCCGGTGTTCTCTACAATCTTCTGATGGCCTTTACCATATGGGAGCCAACTTCGTTGATGTTCGCGGGGAGCAGCGTGCTCGTGGCCGCCCTGACCTATATATTCTGGAGGAGGGGATGGGTGGATGTGAGGAGACCGGGCAACCTCATTGCTGCCGGGGCCCTTACAGGTCTAGTCAACGCCCTTTTTACCTTCTCACTCACAATCGCCCTAGGCCTGCCCTCTTATGAGGGTATACTTGATTTTTTCCGGCTCGTACAGAATCTCTCCGGAAATTCCTGGGTGGCCCATCTGCTGGTCAACCTGGTAGTGGAAGTCATTGATAAGACCTTCTGCATAGTCCTCGCCGCAATCGCGGCGGTCTTCTTCACCAATTATTTCAAGAGGGAGAGCGAGGGGGGAGGAAGGGAGGAGAGAACACAATAACCGCCCGCTTACTCCCAGTTATCGGGAGACCCCGGGGACCCTGCGTTGACGAGTGCCTCAACGGGTCGCTTTGATGAATACAAAGGCGCGAATGTGCACCATGAAAGGACGTCTCTCCTGGAGAACCACATTCCTCATTCCTCTCTCGATAGTCTCCAAAAATTTCCATACCAGGTGGCGGTCTCCTATCGCCACATCCCCTTCGGAATGGTGATCTCGAACCTTGCACCTTCCCCGGACGTCCCCGTCTCCCTGATTGCCATGCCGGTGATTGAGAGTATCTCCCGGGCAAGAAAGAGCCCAAGACCTGTCCCTTTTCCATATCCCTTCTCAAAAATCTTTTCTTTCTCCTGGTCCGGAATCCCCACGCCGTCGTCTTCGAACGAAACGACCAGTTCATCCCCCCTCTCCGTGCATCCGACGAGAATCCTGGTGAGGTGTTCCCCATACCTGATGGCATTGTCAAGGATGGTGTAAAAGACCTTCTCCAGGAGAGGATCGGCAAAGACCTCGAACTGGCACTTATCTACCTTGAGATCGACCTGCCCTGTATCAACCTGGCCTCTGACCCGGGCAAAGGTACCTTCAAAGGAATGCCACTGAGGCTCCTTGAGGCCCAGATCCTGGTAATCCCGGGTGAACTCAAGGATTTGCTGGACAGCCCCGACCGCACTCATCTGCCGGTCCATGCATCGAACCAGGCAGTCATCCTGTGTAATGCTCTTCGCGAGCGTAATGTGGCCGGCAAGAACGGACATCTTGTTCCTGATATCATGGCGGGTGATGCTGTTGAGGAGGTTGAGCTTGCGGTTAGCCTGAACAAGCGCCTCCTGGACACGTTTTCGCTCGGAGATATCCCGGAATATCACGAGGAACGCCCGCTCACCCTTCTCAATGACACTGGTCGCGATGACTTCCGCATCGATCACCTGTCCGTCAAGCCGGATGAACTTCTCTTCAATCGGAGGCATGACCCCGTCAGGGTCACTTGTCATCCTGGCGATGCGTTCCACTACCTCGTTTCTTGAGTCAGGGTGCACCAGGTCAAGAGTATCCTTTCCCTCGATCTCCGCACGGTTCGAAGCCCCCATGAGCCGGGCAGCCACCTCATTCACGAAGATTATCTTCCCCTCTCGGTGGATGGCCATGGCATCGAACGTTGTGGCCATCAGCCTGCGGTAGCGCTCTTCGCTCTCGGCGAGGGCTTCCTGGTGATCCCGGAGGTCGTCCAGCATCTGGCGTAGTTCCTCTTCCGTGGCAGCGAGCTGTTCGTAGGAGGCGATCAGTTCGTCATGCTCCTTTCGGAATTCTTTTTCCACCCGTCTCTCCTCGGTGATGTCAGTGAGCATGGCAAAGGAACCCCTGAATACCCCTTCGGCATCCACAATAGGGGTGGCGGAGACATTCATGATCCGGATGGAGCCGTCCCTGTGGAGGAATGTTCGCTCGTAACTTCCCGGCCGACCCTTCATGCGCTCCAGCAGTTGTACCCGGTTGTCAGCCTTCTCTTCTTTTGCCATGAAAGATTCGATAGACCGGCCGATCATCTCATCCGGGGTATACCCGAGGGTCTCTGCCAGGGGGGTATTCACATACGAGGTGATGAAGTTCTCATCCATTGCCCAGATGCCCTCGTGGGCGGTATCCACGATGCGGCGGTACTTCTCTTCGCTCTCCCTGCGTTCCTGCTCAGCAAGTAAACGCTCGGTCAGGTCCGTTGCAATGCTCATCAGGACCATCTTCCCATGCCATTTGGTAAGACTGCTCATCACATGGAGGGGGATCAGTGTTCCGTCTTTTTTGAAGTGCCGAACGTCGAAATCCCCTTCTCCCGTCTTCATGAGACTCTGGATCCGGGATTGTATCAGTGCTTCACTTTCGGGTGCATCCAGATGATGCAGGTTCAGGGAGAAGAACTCCTCCCTGGTATAACCGTGGAGATCGAACGTTTTCTGGTTGGCATACAGGAAATTTCCCTCAAAGTCATGGATGGTGATCGACGCCGGGGCGATATCCACAAGCTGGGCCAGGATGCGTAGTTGCTCATTTGCCTCTTTTCGTGCTGTAATATCCCTTATCACACCCCGTATACCTGTTACGCGAAGACCCTCTGTTATCGGAAACGCTTTCATCTCAAGCAGGAATCGACTTCCATCTTTCCTGAGAGCTTCGATCTCCAACGGCATATCTGGAATATCCCCGTTCTTCAGGAACTCGGTAAGGAGGGCAAGGACCATCTCCTTCTCTGGAGGGGGAAAATACAGTGAGAAATGAGTGCCCGTGATCTCTTCAGCAGATTGAACACCAAACATCTCGGCAACTCTCCGGTTGGCATAGGTTACCACTCCCTGGGTGTCGACTATGAAGAACCCGTCCCTGATCTCCTCCACCAGCGTACGGTATTTCTCCTCACTCTCCCTCAGGGCATTTTCTGAATGGAGACGATGAGTGATATCCCTGGCAATAGCATAGATAATATCTCCATGGGGGAAGGATCGCCATTCTATCCATCGATATGTTCCATCCTTTGCCCTGTAACGGTTCACGAAGTTGGGTATGGCCTCTCCCCTGGCAAGCTGTTCCACTGCTCTCATTGTGGAAGTATGGTCATCGGGGTGCACGAAGTCGAGGAATGAGTTCCCTTCCAGCTCATCCAGCGTGTACCCGAGTGTCCGCTCCCACTCAGGGTTCAGCTTCCGGAAGTATCCTCCGGTATCTGCGATGCAGAGCAGGTCGATCGCGTTCTGGAAGAAGAGATCGAGTTCGCGGGTCTTCTCTTTAAGGTCGTTTTCTGCAGCTACCCGCTCCGTGATATCCCGGATAGACTCGATTGCTCCCGATATCTGTCCGTTCTCATCGTAGAGACAGCTTGCCTTTCCCCAGTAATGAGAGGTCTTCCCTTTTTCCCTGTGAAGGACGGTTTCCGCGGTCAGTGTCGTTGAATCCCGGCGAGTATAGAGGTATTTTTCCTGTTCATAATATTCATCGGGGGAGAGGACAAGATCGATGAGCATGGGGCGGGGTTCCCCGTAAAACACCTTGCTATATTGATACTTGTCCTTCCCCAGTACAGCGGCGGCTCCAGTTCCAGTCATCTCCTCCATCGCCCGATTCCACGCGATCACAGCACCCGAAGTATCAATGGCAAAGGTCGCATCAGGAAGAAAGTCAATGATGTCAGCAAGACGTTTCTTTGATTGGATAAGCGACTGTTCCACCCATCGCTTTTGTACTGCCTGGCTGACCTTGTGGGCGAGTTCCGCAAACTGTACTTTTGGATCCCCTCCCTTCTGGAGGTAGAAATCTGCACCGGCATTGAGGGCATCAATGACCACCTCTTCCCGGCCCTTCCCGGTGAAGATAATGAAGGGAACCTCGCTTTTCCTGGAACGAAGGGTCTTGAGAAATTCGATCCCGTTCATGGATGGCATCTGGTAATCAGAGATGACCGCATCAAAGGGAGTATGCTCAATCATCTCCAGGGCACACTGTGCAGAATCAATGGTATCGACAGAAAATTTCCCTGTCCTCTCCAGGAATGTCTTTCCCAGGTACAGGAGATCCTGATCATCGTCCACATACAGGACAGAGTAGGGACGATCGGGTTCCATGAAGGAACCTATCCTTCTCCACGTTCATGAATTATTTGGTAGTATCATGGGATTTCCCTGGCCGATGAAAAACAAGAAATCACCCGTTAGTGAGGAAGTTCAAAGGTATACCTCAATAAATCCCGAGTGTTGAGATTCACCCATTATCTCTTCATACTCACCAGGTACTGGTTCTCGCCCGATTGGTCCCAGTTCACTTCGTACTGCTGATGGGTAAACTGGGAGCAGGTGTTGTCCACCTGCTCCCGTGTGGCATAGAACTCAAGTGGTTCACTATCGACCTGCTTCTTCAGCAGAATCTTGAGCTTGATCATCAGGTTGGTACAGGTCAGGTCAGTGAAATCCGCAATTCCTTTGGTACTCATGTGTGTTCTCTCCTGTTCATGTCAGAAAAATATTATCCTGGACAGGTGAAGTGTGTCCTCCCCCTGTTCACTGAAGAGGAATTGACCAATCCCCTCCGCATCAACTCTCTCCATCCCGGAAAAGGTCCCCGTGAGCTCCAGGCCTCTCTCCTCAAGTGAAGGGGAATAGACAGCGTAGTGCAGCAGGGGGATATCCATGGTCGCCTCGACCATCTCCTGTACGTTGAAGACGCGATCCTCCGGGAGGACGGTATGGTCTCCGCACAATGCATACACACCCTGCTCAATGAAGAGCACACGGGTCTTTAACCCTCCCATGGCAGCTGCGACTGCCAGGGAGAGCCCTCCAAAGGTCCATTCTGATACATAGGGGCTGTAGGTGATCAGAATGTTGAGACCAGGGGGGAACGTCTCCTGCCCCGGCCGGGACGGGAACGTACCGCCGGAACATTGAGCGAGGATGGGATGAGATCCCGCAAATCTCTCCAGGATCTCCTTCAGTGGCCTGATGGTGACGGCGGGAATACAGGAAGAGGGCCTGCAGGCACCCGTATCCTGATCCTTTACGAAATACCCGCGGGCGGTGGCGCACCGTGAACATGCCCCAAACCACCCCTCTCCCTCATCCTCCCCGGTGACCGTGGCCAGGACAGACACTCCCTCGCCGATATTCTCGAATTCGGAAGGGTGCTGGTCCAGATGAGCCGCATGAACCCCGTCGAGATAGGCATACAGTTCCGGCTGGCCTCCTAATTCCACTATGATTTTCAGGAACCGCAGCATATACACAGAGGTTCGGCTCATATATGGCCCCTCGCAGAGGAGGAAGGCCGCTCTGTCGCAGGCCTTGTTCTCTCCTTTGAGGTATGCCACCAGGGAATGCCAGAATGTCAACTCCTCTCCGGCATTCACATCACCGGGGGTGAGAATCCCCGGGTATTTCTCCTTGATGGTGCCGAGCAGCCCGTGGAGTCTGAGCTCGTCACTGTCTACGATTACCCGCATTCCGGTCTCATACATTATTGAATGCCAGTATTCCTCACTCCGACTGTCCGCGAGGCTCACCAGGGCTTCTCCGGTGAGATAGAGAGTGAAGGGGGGATCAGGTCCAGTCGTTGCCTGCCCGGATAAGGGAGATGCCGCATCCCTGATCCAGTGTGCCCGTTCGGGTGGAACCTCCCCGCAGAGGAAGAAGAATGAACGCGAAGTCATACTACCGATCTCATCCCCCGGAATTGCTCACACATGCTCCACTCACACTCCAAATCCAAGAGCCCGCATGAGTGAGACGACCCAGCCGGAGACGATTGCAGCAAACAGGATCGAACCCACGCACATCCCCACAAAGAACCACGCGGCCTTGTAGTTTCCCTCCGACGCCATCACCGTCTGGCGTATGGGGCAGCCCCCCAGGAGCACCGCGATGAATCCGACCAGAAACCCGGGGATGATGGCAAATATGAGATAAGCAGCGGCATTCAGGCCCCCTGGAGCCCCCGGCATTGGGTATGCCGGTCCGCTGGACAACGCCCAGAAAAAGTGCTCCATAGCGGCCGGAGTGAAGAACCAGAAGAGGAGATACCCGGTAAATGATGCAGCGATCAGGGTGAGGTACCCTGAGAGGAGGCGTGTATGCCGGAACAGGAAATAGTCACGGAAACCTCCAATAGAACAATACCCTGACCTCTGGGCCAGGTAACCGATGAGGAGGCCCAGGAGGAGGGTCACGATGGGAACAGCGATGACCGCCGCTTCCGTGGGGAGTATCCCGGTTGCCATCAGCCATCCTCCTTCTCAGCCCTCTTGAGCATCAGGAATGCCCCCAGGATGACCCCTGCTGCCATAGCAACGATAAATGCAATGGCATTGAGATCACCATACCCTGTCCTGAGCGCTGCCCGGTACGGGCATCCCCCAAATATCATAGCAAGATTCAGGACCAGGATCCCGGCCACGAAATAGATGGCATACTCCCTTATGGTCCCTTTCCTGATCTTATGCTCCCTGTATTGCCGGGCGGCAAGATAACCACCGATGAGCACGCCGACCACACTCATCACGGGGAGTATTGCGTTCTTCGAGATGGCAGCCAGGGCCAGGTTGGTATGGGTGACGATATTGGTCATCCCGTTCACCAGGTCACGGGTATGGCAGGCGACACAGAACCCGTAGGCCTCGGGACCACCGGCACTTATCAGAAGAGCCTGGGAGAATGCTGCCAGGATGCCAATAACCGCTCCCAGGAAAGCCGGATGCCTGAAAAGCACAGACCACACAGAGGGTGATCGGAGCTGCTCGGGTTCAGATGACATTCCTTTATGAAAGGTCTCCAAAAGGTATGTATTTTTTGAAACGAAGTTATTTATTGGCTCATATGGGGAAAATACTTATGCAGGGTAACTCTTGGTGAAGACCCCCATAAAACCGGGCAGCAGAGGTTGTATGTAGATTGAGTGTGACAATATTTTCACACCCATGGTACACTTGAGGGCATACGCAGATATTCTCAGGCTTCATTTTTTCTTCGCCTGGCCGCTCCTGTTCTGCTCAGGGTATCTCCTGGCCACTACTGCATATGGTTCGTTCTCAATGGTGGACCTCTGCCGGGTCTCACTCATCGGCCTCCTCGGGTTCGAAGGAGGACTTGTCCTGAATGACTACATCGACCGCGAGTACGATAAACGGGATACCGAGTTCGGCAGGCTCACCAAATACTGGAGGATCTTTGGAACCCGGCCCATCCCTGCCGGGCTCATCGCTCCCAGAAGTGCCTTTTTGCTCTTCCTCATACTGGCGGCAAGTGCCCTCATCCTCACTGCTACACTCCCGTTCCCGCATTCACTCTTTGTTGCCCTCATCCTGGTGTACTGCTACGCGGCAGAGGCCTTCTACCAGGTGAAGAAGAGGAACCAGTCGTTTCCCGTGGCCCAGCTGGTCGGAAGGACAGACTTCGCCCTCTTCCCGGTGGCAGGGTACCTCTGCAGCGGGTTCCCTGACCAGAGCGCACTCCTTTATTTTCTCTTCTTCTACCCGTTTGCCATGGCACACCTGGGAGTCAATGATCTCGTCGATATCGCAAATGACCGGGCCAGGGGAATGCAGACCATCCCAATCCTTTATGATATGCAGGGGACTGTCCGGTGGATCGCCGGGTTTTTTGTTCTTCATGTGATACTCGCATTCATCTTCCTGACCCGTCTCGGTGCGATAGCGGTGGGTGGCGTTCTGCTCGGGCTGGTTGTTCTCCTTGTTGCGGTAGTATCCCTCATCAGGAATCCTACTCCTGAAGGTGGCATGAAGGTCCTGCCGCTCTTTCATATCGCCATGCTCCTGTACGCAGGTTCCCTGGTTCTGGGGTCACTGGTATAATCCGGCAGACTTCTCACCTGTCAGGAGGTGCAGAAAATGGCGCAGGTTCTCTCTTCCCCGGGACTCGCTGTATTCCGGGTCGTTGTCCCATATTCAGAGCGGATAGGTGAGAACAGGATTACCACTGAGAGAATTGGCAACACTGATGCCCCCTGGTGAAAACCAGGTTTATATTCCGGGGAGAGGTAGTTTCATGCAATGCCAGACACTGCTCACTTGATAAAAGCGGCGGGGCTCGAGGGCTGGGTGCTCCCCGGGAGGCAGTACCCCCGTCCCCTCCCCGAAGGCCTGCGGGATTTCTACTGTTACACCCGCGACGGGGGACATTCCCTCCTCGTGGTTTTAGAGAACGAATACCGCCACGGGGAACCCCTGGAACGGTTCCTCGTGCCGGCACCGGCAAGGATGGTGCTCACCCATGGCTATCGGATAAAAGATGGATACCTATGGTCTGACCTTCCCTATGCGAAGGATATCGGCCTGAAGGTGAAGGACGAGGATATCGAATTTTAAACTTTTTCGCTGTTTCATGTGGGTTGAAATAAGCGAAGGAAATTTCATATATCCCGCTGGCTATCATCACCACAGAGAGGAAAAATGCAATGGAACATGAGGGGGAGCAGCGGATAGAGATCATCACTCTGCCGCTCGGGATGACCTCCCGGGCCTACATAGTAAGGCAGCACGGGGTGATTCTGGTAGACACCGGCATCCCGGGAAGCGAAGGGAAGATACTTGAAAAGATGGAAAATTCCAGGATCGCGCCAGACAATCTCCGGCTTATCCTCCTCACTCATGGTCATCCCGACCATGCAGGGTCTGCCCTGGCGCTCAAAGACCTGACAGGAGCACCTGTTGCCATTCACCACAATGACGCCCACATGCTGCGTGCAGGACGTCAGGGGACACTGGTTCCCACCGGTGCGATGGGTATCCTGCTCGGATTTGCATTTGGAAGAGAGGAAATCTCCTTATATCCCGCTCTGGAGCCGGACATCCTCATCGATGGAACCATTGATCTCCATGAATACGGCATCAGGGGCGAGGTGATCCCCACGCCCGGCCACACCCTGGGATCGGTCTCTCTCCTGCTTGGGAATGGGGATGCCATCGTGGGGGACCTCATCATCCCCTCGTTCCCCACCGGAAGACCCGGGTTGCCTTTCTGGGCCGAGGATCTCCAGGAGGTACGGACCAGTATTGGGAAGGTACTGGCGTTCCAGGACGGGATGATTTACCCGGGGCACGGTGGACCGTTTCCCGCCGCCCAGGTCAGGGAACAGCTGGTACGGAACGTGACAAAAAGTACTTCCCTTGAATAAGGCCCCTAAGGCCACCTCATGAGGCCTGGCAGAATCTCTCGCTTATCCAGCCAGTAAAAAAATCATGGATGCCCTTATCCATACAACCAAAACCTATCATTTTTTCACCATTCTGAGAGCACTTCTCTTATAGGGAGGATCTTCAATGAACCACTCCAGCCCATGGGTACTTCTGGCACTGGGGAGTGCACTTTTGATCATCCTCACCACCACCACAGGATGCATGGGACCATCTGCGACCCCCGCCCCACCCTGCGTAGAGAATACCACGCCGGAGACGTCGCCCTGTCTGTCGGAGAACATCCTCTTTCTGACCGAGGACCTGTATCCTTTCAACTACCTTGAGCCTGATGGGACGATTCACGGCGAGTCTGTAGAGGTTGTGCGGGAGCTTGCAAAGCGCCTGAACTGCAGCGTTGAGATCGAGGTACTTCCCTGGAATGATGCCTACCTGAATGCTCTTCACAATCCGGGACATGCGGTCTTCTCCGCCGCCAGGACACCGGAACGTGAAGCGATGTTCGCATGGGTAGGGCCCATCGCCTCATTTGAGTATGTGCTGTATGCAAGGCACGATTCGGGCATCACGCTCCCGAGTCTTGAGGCTGCCCGGACGGCCGGGTCGATTGCAGTGGTCAGGGGGGATGCCCGCGAAGAGTTTCTGCGTTCGAATCATTTCAGCAATGTGGTGGCCTTCTCCACGGACACAGAGTGCCTTGAGGCGCTCATGAACCGCTCGGTCTCCCTCTGGATGGGATCGTCGTCTACTACCCCTGACACCCTCCGCAGGAGTGGCATCCCCGAGGGCACGGCAGTCCCGGCCTACACCCTCCTCAAGACTGAGCTCTTCATCGCATTCAACAAGGCGACTGCGACCGGGACCATCAGGGCATACCAGGATGCCCTCAACGCCATGAAGGCTGACGGGACTTTCGCACGTGTTACTGGCAAAGGGACAAATACCGCCACTCTGGCCCGACCTCTGGAAAATGAAAATGGCCTGCCGGTTGACACTGTCCTTTCCGCACTCTCATCCCTCATATCCGCCCGCATGCATGGAATAGCCGCAGCCATGGAATCGCTGGCCCTCACGTCAGACCTGCAGTCGGGTGACTGGGAGCGCATCCGGCCACTCCTCATCAGGCTGGAACGAGAGTATCCTGAGGCACGGTTCTGGTTTGCACGGCCCGACGGCTCCTATTACACCACCGTGGACAATCTCACGAGCGCCAACTTGAAAGACCGCTCCTACTTCCCCGGGGTGCTCGCAGGAGAGACCTCTGTCGGGACTGTGGTGGTGAGCAAATCGACCGGGAGATACACTGCCATCATCGCAGTACCAGTGTATCATGACAGCGTGGTGAATGGCATCCTCGGTACATCTGTGTATTGTGATACCCTCGCGGAAATCCTCGCCAGAGAATTCCCCCTGCAGGATGGCTACTCCTTTTTTATTCTTGACCGCGAGGGAATGCCGGTCCTCGACTCCATCCCGGACCATATCGTCTCCCTTGACGAATCAGCCCTGATGCAGATGCGTAGAATGCCGGAAGGACGGGTGGACTATCGCGACGAGGGCACCCCCAGCCAGGCCATCTTCCGGACCATAGACTTCACAGGGTGGAAGGTCGCCATCGGGTGGAGGGTGTGAAGTAATATCCCCTATCTCCGCATCCTGTTCTTAAAAAGGAATGAATACTCAAGGAGCTCTACCAGGAATCTGTCCTGCAGGGAATATGACTAGCGCATCTGTTCTCTTTCGCACTCCTCAACTCCCCTCCTCCCCGAGCGCCTCCGTGCTTCGCATCTGGTAAAGGGCAATTGGGTCCATCTCCTGGAACGTCTCCTCTCCGGTCCGCATGATCACCTTCCGTATCCCGCTGTTCACGATCATCTTGGAGCAGAGGAAGCAGGGCCAGATCCTGGTCAGTTCTTCTGTCTCGACGTCAAAACCTGCAAGGTAGAGCGTGCAGCCCCGGGCGAGCTTTCCTGCCTGCAGGAGGGCGTTCATCTCTGCGTGTACACTCCGGCACCGCTCGTAGTTGGACCCTGAAGGGATCTGGTGGTCTTTCCTCCAGCACCGCCCTATCTCGGTGCAGTCCCTCTGCTTCCGGGGAGCGCCGGTGTACCCGGTGGAGACGATGGTATGGTATTCGTCCACGATGATGGCCCCGAAGTTGCGCCGGAGGCAGGTCCCCTGGTGGGCGCACCGGAAGGCCAGGTCAAGGAAGTACTGGTGCCGGTTGGTCCGCATGTACTACAGAGTTACCCTGATCACAGTATCAACATGTCTGTTCCAGTGGAGAGACCGGTTTCAGGCTGAGAGGCCTTTGGCCTTCCCACTCTCATATCGTTCAAGGTTCCGGGCAGAGTGCTTCCATGGTCTCTTTGCTGAGCCGGCCTTTCTTTCCGATCACTGAGGAGCTGCTGATTTTTTGCGCCTGCCCGGTGAGAACGTAACTCTCATCCAGGATATCCAGGCCTCCCTCCGTGAAATCGTGGAGGGTGAGGGATATGGATGGCTGGTCCCAGGACGGGGTATGTGAGATTGGATAGACCAGGTAGTCTCCTTCGGCCGAGGTATGGATTACCACCACCGGACGGGCTTTCATTTCACCCTTGCCCCCGATCCGGATCCTGGCCAGGATCACATCACCCGTAGAATACTGGGTCATTGAATGCTCCTGGAGAGAGGGGTCCGGATGCGTAAGGCAGTCGATATATGCGGATGGGATATGCCTGCCCCTGTTCATAAATCAGGGGATGGGATGGGTAATTCTCATCATGCATTATAGGTCTGGTAATTCTCGGTGATCTCGCCTTCAGTGAGACCTCTGTTATAGAGGGCAAAGGACCCGATATCCCCGGAATAGGGGAACGGGTAACTGACAGACGCCTGCTTCCCCATGGTCAGGGGATACTGGTTGTCCTTCAACCGGATATCTGGTATCAGCGAGGGATTTGTAATCAGGCTGTTACCAGGGACGTTGGACTGGTAATAAGAGAACGATTGTGACACTCCGTTCACGTAGATCTTCGGGTCTCCTCCCTCAACGACCAGGTTCACATACTGCCAGTTATTGGCAGTCACCACATTGTTATCGGTCATGATATGGTAATGAGTATTGGTCACCCGGTCATCCCATTCGAAATAGACTTTCTGGTTGATGAGGTAGAGGTCGTAGTTCTTGTCCTCGATAACCCCACCGCCGGAGGGCGTCTGGAGCCCTTTTCCTATCACCTGCTTCCAGGTGTTCACATGCAGGGGGTTCAGCCAGAGCGAGATGGTCAAGTCCCCGGTATACTTCAGGGTGGGATCGTCGGCATATTCCAGCCAGTCGTTCCCGTCGAACGAGAGGTAACTCATGTTCATCGGGGCCCCCGCAAAACCAGCAACCGGGTTTCCATTCACCGTGTAGCCAAGGGACGAGCAGTCCGTCCGCCAGACGTCCCCACCGGGGGTGCCCCCGGCAAGGGCATAGGAGGTGGTCCCTGAGGTGATCCTGGCACGGTCATCGCTTGAGATGAGGAGATTTGCCTCGGTATCTATCAGCTGGATCACCCACGTTCCAATGGTGAATGGTTTGAGCTTCCCCTGCGGGGCAGTATCAGAGACGATATAATCGCAGTGCGCAGAATACCCTGTGGAGTTCGGGTAGATATAGAGGGTCCGGCCCTCCATGGCCCCGCCGGAGAGGAAGGGCGTGGGATAGAGGGTCCGGCCGTCAGGGCCGATCACCTTGATCAACACCTCCTTCCCGGCGATAGGTGGGGTCTGCCCGACAAAATGGAATGGTTCTGCCTCCCTGATGGTGAACCCGACCACCTGCATGGGCAGACCTCCGGGCTGGATGACTTCCTCGGCCTTTGCCTCGCTCGCGATATAGACAGTATGGTGCAGGATCGAGGGATACCCCATCAACACGGACCACAGCACCATGGCAATCCCGATGACGAGCACTACCATGAGAATCGTGCTGATCGTGGCACTCATTCCCCCATCTCGCCCTGTATTCTCAGCTCTCATCGATTCACCGTTCCATAGTGTGTCATCGGCGATCGGTGAAAAGTGTTCTGAAAGATTGATGAGGATACAGGAGAGATGAGAACGTCACAGATGGGTTCACCATGACGACCAAAGGATCGGCCACCCTTCTCTGCCTTATCGTGCTCATCTCAAGCCTGTTCGTGCAGGGAGCCCTCGCCGTAGCCCCCGATGACGCTCCTATACTCGTCAATACTCCTCCGTCCGGAGATATACCGCCATCAACCACCGGTACAGCGAACACCCCCGTCCATGGGGTAGCCTTCTCTCTCCCGCTCCCGATATGGACCATCCTTGGGATCGTGCTCATCGCCACGGCAGCAGCAGGGTTTCTCCTTCTTCAGCGCCCAAAAGTCTATGAACCAAGGTCCAAGCGCCTCCAGAAGTGAGCATGCCTCTCTCTTTCTCAAAAGTCCCTGAAATCATCCCTTCCTCATGCCCATACACCTGCACCGAAGAGACAGGGTGAACCAGTGCACATATCTTTGAACGGGTGGGTGGAGGTCAGGGGAGAGAAACTACAAAGAGAAAAAGCCATATCCCTCTTCCAGGATGACCCCCTTGCCGCCACGAGTTTTGGCGGGGAGTTCTTCCTGTCCTGCGAAGGCTGCACTGCCAGGGACGCACTCGGGGTCATCCCAGGTGAATCCCCTGCCGGGAAGATCGTATGTCATGGCAAGATTATCGGGGAGGTGAATCCGGAAATCCCCACACTCGATCTCGAATCCGCCATCCGGGAGGCGGTGCGGCTTCGCAGTGACCACGGTGTGGTGGCGCTCTCCGGTGGAGTCGACTCCGCACTTATAGCCGCCCTGGCTGGACTGCCATGCCTGGCTGTGGGAATGGCAGGGTCCCATGACCTGCAGAGGGCAGCCTTCTCCGCCGACGTTCTTTCGCTTGATTGTACCCTGATCACCATACAGTCCAGTGAGGTGGAAGAGGCACTCAGGCAGGTGCTCAGGGTTATTCCGGATAAAAACCCGGTTGATGCCGCGATCGCCACCACACAGTATTTTATCACCCGTGCAGCCCGGGATATGGGTCATTCGCGGGTGCTCACCGGCCAGGGGGCTGATGAACTCTTCGGGGGTTATGCCCGTTACCTCTTGGTTGAGGACGTGGAGGCACAACTCGTGATGGATTTTACTTCGCTCAGGGATCAGGGGGAACGTGACCAGGCGGTGGCAGCCCTGCACGGCTCCCTCCTCTCCATGCCCTATCTTGATCTCCGTGTCGTCCGGGCTTCAAGAGCGCTTCCGGCACACAGGAAAGTGAAAGGGGGCCTCCGGAAAATAGCTCTCCGGGAAGTCGCCATGAGATATATGCCGCATGACCTCGCGTGGAGAGAGAAGAAGGCGATGCAGTACGGGAGCGGGATCTCAAAAGAGATCCAGCGGCTGGCAAGGAGGAGAGGATATGGAAGAGTGACCGAATACCTGGCTCTGTTCCATGCACAATAACCCTTTTCGTTTCAGCGATCCTCCGGGCAACAGGCTACGTGAGAATGAGAGAGTATCGGTGTGTGGATCACCAATCATATTCTCCGTCCCGACATCGGCAGAAGGATGAGGAGTGTAAAAAAGAGTTGCGTGGGCTGCAGGGTGAGCCTGCATTCCCACCCGGAGTGCCCCTGCACTGATGGTGGTGATCTTCCTCCAAGCAAGGTACTGGTTGTTCTGCCCGATTTATCGTACCTGATACTACCAGATGAGGAACTCATGGCTGGTCACTCCATTTATCCCCTGAATATAGTGAAGAACAGAAGCAGGAGTCTTGCACTATCTATATAGTATACTACCCGGGGCCAATCATCTCTCTGCGCGTATCATCTGATTCCTTCATGAGAAGCTGATGATTGTGCGGAGCGTATTAAAGGACGGATATCTGTTATTTTCCGTTTTAGTGTTTACAAATGCGAAATATGGATCCTGCAGCAGTGATGAGACGATATCCGGGGCAGACAACAATGGTTATAAAAATCCATATCAAGACTACTTAACCCTACGTGGGATGACACACCGCCAGGGAGGCTAGATTGGGATGATCACCGAGAGGGATACAGAACATATCGGGCAACTTGCCGATATTGCTATACACCGGGAGGAGCTCGCCGCATTCACCTCCCGTTTCAACGAGATCCTGGAATACTTCGATCTTCTGGACCAGGTGGAGGTGGTGGAGAGTATTGAGGGGAGAGAGTGTAATGTCTTCCGCGAGGACGAGGTCATCCCCTCGCTCTCCCAGCAGGATGCACTTGCAAATACCCGAGAAAAAGAAGAAGGGTTCTTCAGGGCTCCCCGGGTGATGTGATATGCCCGGATTCACTGTCTCGTTTCATCCCGAAGACAGGTTCTTTGCCTTCCTCCGCACGGTTGGGGAGATCTCCTGCAGGGAAGGAAGACTCTCGGGGATACCGGTCGCGGTCAAGGACAACATATCTACTGCAGGGATAGAGACAACCTGCGCCTCCCGGATTCTGGAGGGGTATATCCCCCCGTATGATGCCACCGTGGTGGAGCGCCTTAAGAACGAGGGTGCGGCCATTGCCGGAAAGACCAACATGGACGAGTTCGGTATGGGAACGACCACCGAAAACTCCGCATTCGGCCCCACCAGGAACCCGGTGGACCCCTCCCGTGTCCCGGGCGGGTCGTCCGGAGGGAGTGCGGCGGCCATCGCTGCGGGGCTCGTCCCCCTGGCGCTCGGGACCGACACCGGGGGCTCCATCCGCTGTCCGGCAGCGTTCTGCGGGATTGTCGGGCTCAAGCCCACCTACGGTCGTGTCTCCAGGTACGGGCTGATCGCCTACGCCAATTCCCTGGAACAGATAGGACCCATGGCGGCAAACGTCACGGACGCAAACCTCCTTATGGGAGTTATCGCCGGGCACGACCCCCGCGATTCCACTTCCCTTGACTTCCCCTACCTGCACACCCCGGACCCTGAGATACGGGGGATGAGGATTGGGGTGCCGGAAGAGTTCTTCGGGGAGGGAGTGGATCCCAGGGTGGCGTCGGTCGTCTGGGAAGGCATCTCCCTCCTCGAGCGGAAAGGCGCCGAGATCGTCACCTGCAGAATGCCGAGCATGGCGTATGCCCTGGCCGCCTACTACGTGACCTGCACGAGTGAGGCCAGTTCCAACCTGGCCCGCTTCGACGGGGTCCGCTACGGGCCTCCCGCGGATACCAAAAAGACATGGCACGAGTCCTTCCAGGAGCGGCGCAGGGATGGGTTTGGCGAGGAGGTGAGGAGGAGGATCATGCTCGGGACGTTTACACTCTCCTCCGGGTACTATGGGAAGTATTACGCAAAGGCCCAGGCTGCCCGGAACCAGGTGCGGGCTGATTTCGAACGCCTCTTTAGGGAGGTGGACGTGCTTGCCGGTCCCACCATGCCGACGGTGGCATTCAAATTCGGGGAGAAGAGCGATCCCCTCTCCATGTACCTCTCTGACATCCTCACAGTCCCCGCAAACCTGGCCGGCGTCCCCGCGATCTCCGTTCCCTGCGGGAGAGTGGAGGGCCTGCCAGTCGGCCTGCAGATTATGGGACGCTGGATGGAGGACGAGCGAGTGGTGGACGTGGGCTATGCGTTCGAGCAGGGGGTATCACGATGACTGATACCACGAAGGTTTCACGGCCAACGGGGGATGGGATATCCTTTTCCGAAAAGAAAGGAACTGACATTCAAAACCACACCGAAACGGCGAATGTCGGAATGAACAGAGACTTTTCCGATGATGAAGTGATCATCGGCCTTGAGATCCACTGCCAGCTGGATACCAGGACAAAACTCTTCTGTGGCTGCTCGACAGATTACCGGGACGACAGCCCGAACACCCATGTCTGCCCGATCTGCCTTGGCCTGCCGGGCTCGCTTCCACGGATGAACAAAAAAGCGATCGAGTATGCGTTGAGGGTTGGAAAGGCGCTCAACTGCACGATACTCGAAGAGTCAGAATTTTCCCGGAAAAACTACTTTTACCCCGACCTGAACAAGGGGTTCCAGATCACCCAGTATGACAAACCCCTCGCGGTGAAAGGGCATCTTGATATTGAGGGGGATGACGGGGAGAAACGGGTCAGGATTACACGCGTGCACGTAGAGGAGGACCCTGGCCGGCTCGTTCACAAGGGAGGTGTTGACCGGGCGAAATATACACTCGTGGATTACAACCGGGCAGGTATCCCGCTTATCGAGATAGTGACGGAACCGGACTTCCGCTCCCCGAAGGAGGCACGGCGTTTCCTGAACAAGCTCCGGGCAACGCTCGAATACCTGGGTGTCTTTGACAGCGAGAAGGAGGGGTCACTCCGTGTGGATGCCAACATCTCCATCCAGCCAAAAGGATGGTTCGATAGATTTGGCAAGGGAAAGGAAGACAGGGGAAGGGTGGAAGTCAAGAATATTTCATCCTACAAGGGGGTGGAGAAAGCTCTCACTTTTGAAGTGACCCGGCAGAAGAACTCTTTAAGGAGGGGGCAGAAACTTGAATCGGCAACACGCCACTTCGTGGAGGCCAGGGGAGTGACCACTGCATCACGGAGCAAAGAGATGGAGCAGGACTATCGGTACTTCCCCGAGCCGGACCTCAGACCGCTGCGGGTCTCTGACTGGGCGGACCGTATAGTGATACCGGAACTTCCGGATGCGCGAAAAACCCGGTTCATCGAGGATTATTGCCTGTCACCCACTCATGCCGCAACCCTCACCGGCGACTGGCAGATTGCAGAATTCTATGATAATCTCCCGAACGATCTGAAAACGTCGACAGCGACTGCAACATGGGTGGCCGATACTCTCCTTGGAGAATTGAATTACAGGGACATGACGATCCGGGGGGTCCCCCTCTCACATTTCAAAGAACTCCTCCTCATTCGTCAATCCGGAGAGATCACCGAGAAAGGAGCGGTGGAAGTCCTTCGGAGCCTCCTCGATCAACAAAAAGAGAGAGGAACATGCGAATTGCCATGGGAATGTATCGAGAGACTGGGGCTGAAAGTGCTCGGTTGCGCCGCTCCCGGAGGAAAAGACCCCGTGACTTCAGCCGCCGAGGAGGCAATTGCTGAGAATCCCCAGGCGGTCGCCGACTTCTGTAAGGGAAGATCTGAAGCACTCAACTTCCTGGTCGGACAGGTTATGAAGAAGACCCGTGGGTGCGCAAAACCTGCAGATGTGAACCGGGTGCTCACCGGCATCCTCTCCCGGGGGGAGTGAACGTCCTATGTACCTGATAGTGACCGAGAAGAACATCTCTGCCCGGAGGATCTCGGGGATACTCGCCGGAAAGGAGAGGGTACAGGAGGCCAGGGATGGCGGGATCTCCAGCTACCAGTTCGACGAGACTGTGGTCGTGGGACTGAAGGGTCACGTCGTGGAGGTGGACTTTGTAGAGGGGTATTCCAACTGGCGGAGCGAGTCGCGCACTCCAAGAAGCCTGATCGACGCCCCGACGGTCAAGGTGCCCACCGAGAAGAAGATCGTCTCCCTCCTCCAGAAACTGTCCCGGAAAGCTTCCCGGGTGACGATTGCCACCGATTTTGATACCGAGGGGGAACTGATAGGAAAAGAGGCATTCGAGCTCATACGTGAGGCCAACCCGAAGGTGAAAGTGGACCGGGCCAGGTTCTCGGCCATCACCCCCGAGGAGATCCGGCACGCCTTCTCCGCAACGACAGACCTTGATTTTGCCCTTGCCGCAGCAGGGGAGGCCCGCCAGGTGATCGACCTGATGTGGGGAGCTTCCCTCACGCGGTTCATCTCCCTCGCCGCGAGGAGGGGCGGGGCCAATATCCTCTCTGTCGGGAGAGTGCAGAGCCCGACGCTCGCCATGATCGTGGACCGGGAACGGGAGATCGAGGCATTCACCCCCGAGAAGTACTGGCAGATCCACCTGCTCACCGAGAAGCAGGGGGAGCAGATGGAGGCCAGGCATACCACTTCCCGGTTCACGGACAGGAGAGAAGCAGAATCTGCCCGGGACCACACAGTGCAGCCACTATCGGTCACCGACGTGAAAGAGGGGGCAAAAGCAGACAGGGCCCCATCCCCTTTCGACACCACCACCTTCATCGTGGCTGCGGCGAGGCTCGGGTTCTCAGCCGCAAACGCCATGCGCCTCGCAGAGGACCTCTACATGAACGGGTTCATCTCTTATCCGAGGACCGATAACACCGTGTACCCTGCAACCCTTGACCTGAATGCCATCCTTTCAGCGATCAGGCCCACTTCCTTTCGTTCCGACGTGGAATGGGTGATGGCCAACCGCCGGCCGGTCCCCACAAGGGGTAAAAAGACGAGCACAGACCATCCTCCCATCCACCCTGCCGGCCCGGCCAGGAGGGAGGATCTCGGGGAGGATCGCTGGAAGATCTACGAACTGGTGGTACGCCGTTTCCTGGCGACACTCTCCCCTGACGCTCACTGGCTGACCATGAAGGTCATGCTCTCGGCCGGCGGAGAGCCCTATACTATTACCGGCGGGCAGATCATCGAGCCGGGCTGGCGGAAGGTCTATCCATTCAGCGCCGCGACAGAGTATGTCATCCCTGCCATGAAGGTGGGGGAGACTCTCCCTCTCCTGAAGGTCAGTATGGATGAGAAGGAGACCCAGCCCCCGCCCCGCTTCACCCAGAGCAGGCTCATCCAGAGGATGGAGGAACTCGGGCTCGGGACCAAGAGCACACGGCACGAGGTCATCGCAAAACTGGTCTCCAGGAAATACGTGGAGGGTACCCCGCTCCGGCCCACCCTGGTGGGAAGGGCGGTAATCGAGAGCCTGGAGCACCATGCCGACACCATCACCCGCCCTGACATGACTCAGACGCTGGAATCACATATGCAGCAGATCAAGGGGAAAGCCCGGACCAGGGATGACGTGGTCAGGGAGTCAAGGGGCATGCTGTACCAGGTATTCGACCAGCTTGAGGCACACCAGAGCGAGATCGGGGAGGAGATCATGGACCAGACCGCGGAGGAGCTGACGCTTGGGCCCTGCCCGATATGCGGCCACGACATCCGAATCCGGCACCTCCGGAACCAGACGCAGTTCATCGGTTGCACCCACTATCCGGAGTGCAACTTCAATATCGGGCTCCCCATGACCATGTGGGGCTTTGCCGTGCGGTCCGACGAGGTCTGCCCCACACACCACCTTCACTCTGTTCGCCTGGTCAGGAAAGGGGCCCGGCCCTGGGACCTGGGATGCCCGCTCTGCCACCATATCACTTCCCACAAAGAGACACTCGCCCTCCTCCCCTCGTTCTCCGATACCCTGCACCAGAAGATGGTCACTGCCCATCTCTATACGGTCTATGACATCGCCAATTCCCGTGACGAAGATCTCATGCGCCTCCTGGACATCCAGAAAGAGGGGGCCCTGCGATTGCAGGCAGAGGCAAAAGATGCGCTTGACCTGTTGAGGCGTCGTTCTGACTGCCGCAAGTTTGTCCGGTCTATCCTTCCGCCCCGGAAGGGGAGGAGCCCGGCAAGCGTGATCAGGAAGCTGCACGAGGCCGGTATCAACGATATCGAGGGGCTGGGCCTCGTGGACCGGACAGTCCTCAAGCAGGCGGGTATCGGGGAGAAGGAGGCCGAGAGCCTGCAGGGAGAGGCGAGGAAAATCGCCGGTGAGCGCCGGCTGAAGGGTCTCGGCCTCCCCGCGGTGAGTCTCAAGAAATACCGGGAGGCGGGGTTCACCAAACCTGAAGATCTCCTGGCCGTTCACCCCCTGTATCTCTCTTTGAAGAGTGGCATCTCTCCGGAGACTGCGTTCCGTCACGTCGAATCGGTTGCCCTGGCTCTGGGAAAGCCGGTCCCTGGCCGGGTCAGCAAGACCCAGTTCGAGAAGGGGAAGGCTGAACTGATGGGTATCCGGGGGATCACCGAATCCGCCCTGGAGCAGTTACTGCGGGCAGGGGTATATAACATTGAAACGCTCCATGAAACGGATGCTTCCCTGGTATCAGCCCGTTGTGGCCTTCCACGGGAGAGGGTGCTCGAACTCCGGGCAGCTGCACCCCTCAAAAAGAAGAAGAAACCAAGCGACGATATCATAGTCATCTGAAGGGAGTGGCTGAATGCACATCAACTGGAAGAGCTGGAACCACGTGACCAAACTGGATCCCGACAAGCAACTCACCGCTGAAGGAATCACCGGGGTGGTGACCAGCGGGACGGATGCCCTGATGCTTTCAGGGACGCTGAATGTAACCCGGGAGAACATGCAGGAGCTCCTGCGGCAGGTGGCCAGGTACGGCCTGCCCCTCGTGGTGGAGCCAGCCGGGCCGGAGGCGGTGATCATGGAAGGTGTCGACTTCCTCTTCATCCCGAGCGTCCTGAATACCCAGGACGTGGGGTGGATCGTGGGCAAGCACCGCCAGTGGGTGCAGCAGCAGGAGATTGACTGGGAACGGGTGGTCCCCGAGGCGTATCTTGTCCTCAACCCCGACTCCGCGGTGGGGAAGGTGACCCGTTCCAATTGCTCCCTGACTCCAGTGGAGGTTGCGGCCTATGCAACTGTCGCGGACCGCTACTTCCATTTCCCCATTGTCTACATCGAGTACAGCGGCATGTATGGCGATCCCCGGGTGGTAAAGGCGGTATCCGAGACCCTCGACAACTCTGTCCTGTACTATGGTGGGGGCATCAACTCGCCTGAACGGGCAGCGGAGATGTCGCGTTACGCAGATACTATCGTGGTAGGGAATGCGGTCTATGACCAGGGGATAGATGTGCTGAAAGCCACGGTCAACGCAGTCCAGTAGGCCAGGATGCCGGAGGTGGAGTTTGTACTGGTCCAGCCCCTCTACGAGGGTAACGTGGGGTTTGCTGCAAGGGCCATCAAGAACTTCGGGTTCTCCCGCCTGGTCCTTATAGACCCCTGCCCACTCGGAGACGACGCCATCGCGAGGGCTGGCCATGCACGTGACGTGCTGGATTCTGCAGGGCGGCGTACACTGGACGAGGTCTTTTCTGGAAGCGATCTGACTATTGCCACTACTGGTGAGGTGAGCAAATCCATCTGCAACCCGATGCGGATGCCCTACTATACTCCATGCGAGATCCGTGAACTGGTAGGTAACCTTCGGGGCACGGTATCCATCCTCTTTGGGCGGGAGAACTGGGGGTTGAACAACCGGGAAGTCCGCCGATCCGACATCATCTGTACCATTCCCACCTCGCCCGAATACCCCATCCTGAATCTCTCCCACGCCGTAGCCGTGATGGCGTATGAGCTGGCCCACCTCCCCCGGGGGGAGTATCTCCTCGCGGGAAGGGAGCAGATGGAGCACCTCTACCAGCACCTTGACGAGTATCTCACCCTCATCGACCACCCTGACTTCAAGCGTGAGATGACCATGCTGATGATGCGGCGAATCTTCGGCCGGGCAAACCTGACTGCCCGGGAGGCGAGCACCCTGCACGGGCTGATGCGGCGATCCGAGTGGCATATCAAACCGGGCGAAAGGGGCGGGGAGGATGATCCGGGAGAACCGGACCCGGATGCCCGCACTGATTGATACTCTTGCTCGCACTCACTGGCAGGGCGTGGTGGTCTTTCCTGTCTTTCCCGGAAATATCGGGACCGTGCAGATCATCTTCAGCATCCCCGCCCCGGTGTTCCGGATCTGGTGGTACTCCCTGGGCAGGATAGAAAGTGCGTCACCGGCAGCAATCCGCACCTCTTTTCTGTCTCCACCAGTAGCCACTCCGAAACCCTCCAGGAAAAACATCTCGTGCTCCTCCTTGTGGCAGTGGTAGGAGGTATAGCCTCCTGGCCCGAACTCCATGAGCCGCAGGGCATATCGCGGGCAGCCGTCATCGGCGGTGAGGACAACTCGGGTATGCATGGAGGAGAGGCCCGGCTTGTCCGTAGGTTCGGCAGGCACACTGGCCGCATGATTCAGAATCATACCCAAGTCTCACTCGGCCTCTGAATAAAATGAATCGGGTTGATGCCCTGGTGCCGGTTTCATATGCCCCCATGCATCGTGAACCGTTCCAACCGTGCAAAACTTGGACGAACGAGTCGCAGGCATTTTGGCATGAAAACCGCATCCGCGGTTTTCATCAGGGGGGCATGTGACCCGACGGTCTCATGTGCGTTTCAAAGGAAATTTACCCTTTCATCGAGAACGTTCACCCTAAAGACGGGGGATACCCGGATATCGTCGTATTTATGCCATTTCCATTCAAATTTATTGACATGCACAGAAGGCTCCTCTGCGGCCTGGCCTGTCTCATCATCGGCATTACAATACTCCTCTCCGGATGCAGCTCCCCACATCCTGCCCAAGGTAGTAATGCGAGTATGACCACTGCAGACCTGGCAGATTTCGTGCATGAGGCGGCGGCATATGCGAGTCACGCCGGGAAAGATTCCGCCCTTCTCGAGTTCAACCGCAAATCCGGCGCCTTTACACGCGGAGACATCTACATCTATGCGTATGACTACAACGGAACGCTCCTTGCACACCCCTACCAGAGCGAAAGTGTGGGTACGAACCGGCTGAACTGGACAGACACCTGTGGTCTCCCTGCCATCCGCATCGGAGCGCACGTGGCCGCGAACGGGGGCGGATATATTGCATATCTCTATCCCACACCGTCAGCAGGAGGGATCAACGAGTCCTTCATCGAGTCATACGTGCCGAAGATTGGCTATGCTTTCCCGGCAGGCGAGGACTGGTGGATCGCATCCGGTACCTACTTCTCCGATCTCAAAAGCACAGGCCCAGGGGTGTTCCCGCATGCAGTTGCAGAGATGGTAAACCTCGTTGAGCGCGGTGCGGCATATGGGCGCGATCATGGCGATGAGGCGGCGTTCGCCGAGATCTCGAATGCGTCGGGGATGTTCGTCGATGCAGATGCCCATTACCTGTATGCATACGACTACAACGGGACACTTCTTGCGCACCCTCACCTCAAGGAAGCGGTCGGGAGCAGCCTGATAGGGAGGAGAGACCCGTTCGGGATGGAGAATATCCGGGCTCTCGTGGATACGGCACACTCGGGAGGAGGTTTTGTGGTCTTTGTATGGCCGAACCCCGCAAGGGATAACCGGCAGGAGCTGAAGATCGGATATGTCCTTCCCGTGGACGATCGGTGGTGGCTGGGTTCAGGGGTCTACTTAAGCGAGGTCACCGGAGTGGACAGCTCATTCCCACTCCCTTCTCGATGATATGACAGGCTGATTGAGTCTCCTCTCGGGGATGCAGAGGAAGCCCTAATATCCATCGGGACTCAATCTTCTCCTCATGATTCTCGTGGACTGGCAGATACTGGACCGCATCCAGCGGGGGTTCATCAGTGTGGAACCTTTCGATCCCCGGCTGGTCCAGCCAAATTCCCTTGACATACGCCTCGGGAACCATTTTGTCTGGTACGAGTGGGGCGACAGTGTGATCGATCCCTATCACCAGGAGACCATCGCCGCGGGAACCGTGGAGACCACGGCGGAGTCCATCGTGCTCGCCCCCGGACAGTTCATGCTCGCCGAGACCCACGAGGTGATCGGCCTCCCCGATAACATCGTGGCCAGCATCGAGGGCAAGAGCAGCATCGCCCGCCTCGGGGTGGAACTGCACCAGACCGGCGGCTGGATCGACGCCGGCTTCCGGGGGTCGATCACGCTCGAGATGTGCAACGTGAACCAGCGGCCGGTGCGTATGTACGCGGGTATGCCCATCGGGCAGCTGGTCTTTTATACCACCGAGAAGGCTCTCTTTCCCTACAACCTGAAAAAAGACGCCAAGTACATGGACCAGCGGCAGGCCACCCTCTCCCGTTACCACCAGAACCTGCCCGAACTCTGAATGGGTATATACACCATGAAATCACAATTATCTGGGATAATCTGACCGCAATGGAGCTGACCTATGCGACTTCTCTTGATACACTCTGATTTTATCGAATACGAGGCCAAGAAAAAGACGGGAATGGCCGAAGAAGGGCAACCATTGAAAGGATTCAAAGAGGAGGCCCTTACCGTCTTCTGTGCCGTAGAGGCAGGGGACGAGGACGACATCCCTGGCGTGGTGGAGCTCGCAGGGGAGGAGATCTCAAAGACTGCTGACCAGCTCGCGGTAGAGAGCATCGTCCTCTATCCTTATGCACACCTCTCGAGCGACCTCGCCCGTCCGGACGCTGCGGTCCAGGCACTGAAGATGCTCGAGCACCTGCTGGTGGAGATAGGATTCGACGTGACCCGTGCTCCCTTCGGGTGGTACAAGTCCTTCCGCATCTCCTGCAAGGGCCACCCCCTCTCCGAACTCTCAAAGACGATCCTCCCCCCTGATGAGGGGAAGAAAGTCGAGAAGAAAGAGGTCACCCACGAGTTCTTCGTCCTCACGCCGGATGGAAAGCGGCATGAACCAAAGCAGTTCATGGACGACACCTCCTTCGGCTGCCTGCTCAAAAAGGAGCTCGGGGAGCCCACTGAGGGCGGCGGCGAACCGATCCACGTCGAACTGATGCGGAGCAAGGAGCTGGTGGACTACGAGCCGGTCTCGGACGTGGGTCACCTCAGGTGGATGCCGAGGGGAAAACTTATCCGCGACCTCCTTGCCGACTACGTCCTCCAGAAAGTTCTCCCCTACGGGGCAACCCCGGTCGAGACCCCTGTGATGTATGACCTGGCCGACCGGGCCATCTATGAGCACGCCGACAAGTTCGGGGAGCGGCAGTACCGGTTCAAGAGCGGGAACAGGAGCATGATGCTTCGCTTCGCCGCGTGCTTCGGGATGTTCTCCATCATGAGAGACATGCACATCTCCCCGAATACGCTGCCGATGAAGATGTACGAGCTCTCGACCTATTCCTTCCGTCATGAGCAGAAGGGGGAAGTTATCGGATTGAAACGTCTTCGGGCCTTTACCATGCCGGACATGCACTCGCTCTGCACGGACATGCCCGAGGCCCTGCAGTGTTTCGAAGAGCAGCTCCAGATGGGGTGGGAGACCGGGAAAGACTTTGGCACCGAACTTGTCGGCGTAATCCGCTGTACCCGCGACTTTTACGACCATTATAAAGAATGGGTCGCACAGATGGTGAAAATCTCCGGATGCCCCATGCTGATAGAAGTCCTCTCCGACCGGGTCCACTACTGGGTTGCCAAGGTGGATCTCGCGGCCATCGACGGCCAGGGAAGGCCCATAGAGAATCCCACAGTACAGATCGACGTGGAAAGCTCGCTCCGCTTCGACATCAAGTACCACCTGGACGGAAAGGAGGTTCATCCCCCCATCCTCCATTGCTCACCCACCGGCTCCGTGGAGCGGGTCATCTGCGCCATCCTCGAGAGCACCGCCCGGCAAAAGGTGCCGAGGCTCCCCACCTGGCTCTCCCCCACCCAGGTCCGGGTAATCCCTGTTGCCGAGCGGCACCTCTCCTTTGCCGAGAAGATCGCACTCGACTTGAACAACGCGAAGATCCGGGCTGATCTCGACGACCGGGATGAGAGCGTGGGAAAGAAAGTCCGGGAGGCCGGGATGGACTGGGTGCCCTTTGTTGTCGTTGTCGGCGATGCGGAGGTCGAGAGCGGGCGGATGACGGTCACCATCCGCTCGAGGTCGGAGCCGAACAAGCCCTTCAAGGAGTCTTTTACGTTCCCTGACCTCGTTGCCCTTGTGCAGGCGGATTGCGGGGTAAGGCCGTTCCGGCCCCTGTACACCCCGATGAAGCTCTCGAAGAAGGCCAGGTATATCTGATTTTTCTCGCAAAAACCGTATCCTTACTTTTTTCAATAACCTCACCGAAATAACATGTATCGTGACCCAGGAACAGATCTGCCGGCAGTGCGGGCATTGCTGCGAACGGTGGGGGTGGGGCCAGAAGGGGACTGTCCAAGACATTCTTCCCTGGATCGCGGGGGATCGGAAGGATATCCTGCTGTACGTCACAGTGCACCTGGAGAACGGGCGGAAAGCCAGTGGAAGTGAGATCACAACTGCCGATATCCCGCACATCAGGAAAGTTCGATACTGGCAGGACCCTTCCGGGAGGCCTTTGCGGCACTGCCCATTCCTGGGAAGATCAGGTGACGGGAAAGCATTCTGCGGCATTCATGACGTGAGACCCGCAGTGTGCAGGGAGTATGCACCCTGGAACTGCAACGACAGCGATTACCAGTATGTGAAATGCCAGGCCTGCAGGGAAATGACGCCGTGAGACAGGCGCCTTCCACTTACAGTTTCCTTAAATCCCCAACACGATGAAACTGCCCTGATACCCGCTTTCACACACACCTGCCGATATCAGGGGTCCCCGACACAACCGGGACAGACCGTCCGTCACTCACGTTACCCGACTGTCTCTTCCATAATGAAGCGTAAAGAGCGTCATGTACTCGTCCGCATATGCAGAAGAATCACACCGGCAGGAGAATTCAGGTCCCAGGGTTTGCTGAAAGAGCGCGTTCCACTGGCTCCTCAGCATATGGTAATCCGTGCGGATGCCCCTGGGCTGGGTGAGGATGGAGACGAGCTCGGTCATCAGGAACGAGTCGACACAATCGATTGCCAACTCCACCGGAGCGTCATGCGCAAAGACAAAATCGATGATCCGGCTGTACGCCTGGTAGACTGAGAAGGCAAGGTCTGGTGAGAAGACCTCAGGGGTATCGTTGTTTGCATCCAATTCGAAGAGAAATACGTGATCGATCCATGGCTTCAGGCGGGAGAGGTGGATCCGCTTCAGTTCGAGCGGCATGTGGTGGTACGCGAGGGAGCTGATTGCGATATCAAAAGACGTGTTGATCTTATCCGAACAATTCTGGATCCGGCTGTTCTCGATCTCTGTTCCTGCATCCGGGAATGCAGACCCGACAGTCTTCTGTGCAAGGGCCGCCATTGCGGGGGACGGATCGATCAGGAGGATATCGCTGATCCCCGGGATTTTTCCGGTCTCTACAAGGTGAGTGAGGAGGGCGGTGGTGAGCGCCCCGTCACCGCACCCGATATCCATGAACCGGACAGGCCTCTCAAAAACAGGGAGAGAATGCCCGCACTGCCTGACGAACTGCCTCCTTGCTTCTTTCATCGCAGGGACCCCGGAGAAATGGATGAACGGACGGGGGTCCTGGAATGCC
Source organism: Methanolinea sp. (assembly GCA_025453675.1). Classification (GTDB taxonomy): domain Archaea; phylum Halobacteriota; class Methanomicrobia; order Methanomicrobiales; family Methanospirillaceae; genus Methanolinea_A. Next base: position 23,827 of record JALOPW010000006.1, on the reverse strand, counting down.
ACGGCCGGCATGATCAGCTCACCTCCATGCCGCTTCAGGAACCCGAGAAGGAACCCGCAGCCGAAGAGCCCGTCCTCCTCTGCAAGAGTCCCGGTCTCCAGCCATTCAGTGCTGTGTTCCCCAAGCCCTTTCGAAGCAAAGAGTGTGGCGATATAAAAGTGAAATGCAGGGACGAGGTTCGGGCGCACCTTCGTATCATAATATCCGGGGGTGGGAAAAATCCGTAAGATTTCATCCGCGTACCTCTTCCATTCCCGTCTCTCCTCCTCAGAAAGAAAAAGCATGAGTACCCTTGCAAGAATATTGAGAGCCTCAGCGGAAAAGGGTATTGAACGCTGGGAATATGCGAATACACACACAGAAGAGACAAGTGTTTTTTGTAGTTGCACTGAACTGCCATATGCCCCTCCCAGTCCCATAACCCCACGGGAATGAATCTGCCATTTGTACTTTTGGGAGAGTATCAGTATGTGTGTACTACACACACGTGCCATTCTACCAGAATATTCATGAATTATTGATACCGATGCCTGTGATGGAATAATAATCCATATAAATACACTATGAACTCTTTTCAGGATTTCGGACATAAATTATGAAAATGGCGAAGCCATTTTGGTATGAAAACCGCATCCGCGGTTTTCATCAGGTGGGCATGTGACCCGACAGTCTCATGTGCGTTTCATTCGAAAAAAGGAAGAGGGAAATTGTTACTTTTTGATTGCAGCTTTCACCCTTACCATCATATCTGGTGGGATTGGGTCCATATTATGGGCAGTTTTTGCGTGTTCTGCAATTTTTTTCATTAGCTCAGCTTCGGTGGGAGCTGATGTCTCAAATGAACAATTTTTACCAAAACATACAAACGAAGGCATGGATTACACCGATGAATCATTATGCTGAGACTATTTATGTCTTTGTTGTATTTCGGTATCCTTGAATCATCGGCATTGCGGGGAGAAAGATCAATACCTGTTTCACGGGGTTTTCCCAAAAAAAACGAAGGCTCCTGATTTCTCTTTACCTGATCCTGGTATTCAACTCAATCCCTCCCCCCAACACCCTGCTTTCTCATCTCCTCCCACAAGCTTTTTACCAATGAGAAGCTCTCTCTCACCATTGGGGGATCAGAATGGTTGCACCGGAGAAACCAGGTATCGAATTCCAGAGCGTCGTTGACCGTGCCTATCAGGAGTATAAGAGGCACCGCAAAGTGTCCGATATCATGAGCACAGAGGTGGTGGTCACCACCCCTCAGGCCTCCATGGCTCAGGCCGCACAGATAATGGGAGAACGGCGCATCGGGAGCCTGATTGTGGTGCAGTATGGCACCCCGATCGCCATAGTCACCGAACGCGACCTCCTCTCAAAAGTGCTTGCCGGGGGACTGGACCTTGAAAAGACGACGGTCAGGGATGTCATGTCATTCCCGCTCATCAAGATATGTCCGGGTCTCGAGATCCGTGAAGCCGCCCGTACCATGATCAAAAAGAAAGGGCGCCTGGCGGTCTTCGAATGTGGGATGATATGTGGGGTTATCACTGCATCGGACCTCATACGCGAGATGCCGGACGCCCCGGAGACTTCCCTGGTCGTCGATGACTTCATGACAAGGGAGGTCGTTACCGTCGGGGATGAACAAAAAATTGAGGATATTGCCAGGATCATGGGGGAGAAGCGGATTGGCAGCGTGATTGTGACCGAAGGGGGGAAACCCAGGGGGATATTCACCGAGCGGGACCTCCTCTCGGCACTCATGGCCAAGGGAATCTCGCTCGATCTCCCCGCTGGTGAGGTCTGTTCGCCGATGCTGGTCTCTGCCCCGACCGGCATCAGCATCCACGAGGCGGCAAAGGTCATGGCTACCAGGCATATACGTCGGCTCCCGCTGATGAAGAAGAAGAAACTCGCCGGAATCATCACCGCCAGGGACCTCGTGGAGGCCTACGCAAAATAGGTGGCCCCCGACCACCGCCATTCTTTATCCCGCCTTGCCTGGCTGAGAGTGGAGTGTCATTTGATCCTGCACTCATTGTCTTTGAGAGAAGAATGTATATGCAGGGTTGGGGCAGCTGGCTTCTTATCTTCTCATCGTCTTTTTTTTCACATGGATGATGAGGCTTTCGTTACGTATTGCGGGCTCTGCTGCCTCGATTGCCACGGCCATACCCAGATAGTTCCGGATCTTGCGAGGGATTTGAGAAAGGAGCTGCGCCGGGTGCACTACGAAAAGTTCGCCAGGGCAATCTCAACATTGCCCTTCGGGAGTGCATTCAGGAACTACCAGGAATGCTATGACGCGCTCGGGCTGATGATGAAATTCCGGTGCAAAAAAGGGTGCAGGAACGGCGGGGGACCCCCTTTCTGCCAGATCAGGAAGTGCTGCCAGGAGAAGGACCTGAAAGGCTGCTGGGAGTGCGATGCACATGAAAAGTGCGAGAAACTCGACTTTTTGAACGCGACCCACGGCGATTCGCACCGTAAGAACCTGGCCCTTCTCATCAAAAAAGGGGTCGGGGGTTTTGTTAGAGGAAAAAGGCACTGGTAAAGAGAGAATATGTGTGGTTTTCGGAAAGGGGAAGGGCACCCCCGACATGAAAAGTGAAAACTATCCCTACCAAAAATTCCATCACTCTATGGACCCAACCCCCATACTATGGAAGAGAACCAGGATTTGGATCAGGCCACATTTGCCGCCGGGTGCTTCTGGGGGGTGGAGGCTGCATTTCGGAGGGTAAAGGGCGTGGTCGGGACCACGGTGGGCTACACTGGCGGAACAGTCCCCGAACCTACTTACGAGCGTGTCTGTTCGGGAACTACAGGGCATGCAGAGGCAGTCAGGGTGATCTATAATCCAAAATTGGTGGCATATGAACAGATCCTGGACGTATTCTGGGAGAGCCACGACCCAACCCAGGTAAACCGGCAGGGACCTGATATCGGGACCAATTACCGGTCAGTCATCTTCTACCATTCACCAGAGCAGAAGAAAAAGGCTGAAGCATCCCGTGACCGGCTGCAGAGATCCGGGCGCTATGGGAATAGGGCTGTTGCCACCGAGATCGTGCCTGCAGCAGAATTCTGGAAGGCGGAGGAGTATCACCAGCAGTATTATGAGAAATGCGGCTCGGGATACTGTCCCTCACCAAAATTCTGGGAGTGAGAAGGGAGAGAGAGATCCAGGATAGTAGGGGGTCAGCCCGGGGCTCCTTCTCTCCTGTAGCCCCCCGGGGGGATCCTGATCTCGAACCTGGCTCCTCTTCCGGGAATACCTGTCTCGGTGATGGTGATGCCGGTGATCCCGAGTATCTGTCCGGCGAGATACATCCCGAGGCCTTTCTGTGGCCCTGGCATCTGCTCGAAGAGGGAATGCTTCACCTCGACCGGGACACCCACACCATCATCCTCGTATACAATCATCAGCCCCTCATCCGTCTCAAGTGCAGAGACCCGGATAGTATGCAACTGGTCACCGCCATGCTTGAGGGAATTCTCAAAAAGATTGTAAAGGACCTTCTCGAGTAGCGGATCCGCAAATATTTCATATCCCAACCCCGACGTGATGATGGTGAGGCGTTCCAGGGGCAGGGTTCCTTTCGCGCGAAGGATCCCCATCCCTATCTTCTGCCAGTTGGCATTCTTTACCCCCATGTCCTGGTAATCCCTGGTGAAGATGATATGGCGTTCAATAGTATCTGCAGCTTTTTTTGCCCTGTCGAGAATATAACGTTCCTTTTCGGGGTCATTCCTGAAATCTCCAGACAATTCCAGGTATCCCTTGAGTGCCAGCAACTGGTTGAGGATATCATGCCGTGTGATAGTGTTCAGAAGATTGAGTTTCTGGTTTGCCTGAAAGAGGGCTTCCTCGGCCAGTTTACGATCGCTTATGTCTTCTATAATGGCAATTGCACCTGAATATCCCTCCTCCTCGGAAAAAAGAGGATGAACAAGGATACGCACCGATGAGACTTTTCCCGAGCCCACGGATTGATATTTCCCCTCATAATACGCGGGTTTTCCCCGGGGAATATCCTGGATCGCCGCAATTAATCCTGGATTCTGCAACTGCGTACGGATATTGAAGCCAATCAGGTCATTGGGGGGCAATCCAAGAATTTCTGCACACTTCTGATTTACAGTGAGGATCACGCCGTCCTGGCCGACCTGTAGAATCCCCACCGGGGACTGGGTGAAGAGGAGGCGATAGCGTTCCTCGCTCTCCTGAATGGCTTTCCGGGAAGAAGCAAGAAGTTCATCTTCTTTTTGTTTCCGCTCAATCACGAAGAGGAAGGCCATCACCATGACAAGAAATAACACAGTCCCCATTATCACGGGGGCTGCCGCAATGGCGAGAGAATAGAACCAGTCCCTGGCGTCGAGATCCATACCAAAAACGCCAATCAACGCCCCCGAAACCGGGTCTCGAAGGGGAACAAAGCCAGTCACCCACGTCCCCCATCTGTCATTATCCGGTCCTCCGGTCAATTCCTCCCCTGAGGTGAAGGCGATCAAAGTAGGAGCGGTTGCTTCGGAATAGACCTGCCCTGGCGGCGAATAATCGTCGGAATCAGGGGGTTCTGAATCGACATAGAAGAAGATATCCTCATCCTCATTTTTCCCCATTATATACGCAAATCGTATCTTCTCATCAGTGGACCGAACTCTTTCCATCTGTTGCTTGAGAGAGAGATACTCCCCGGTGGAAAGGTCTGCATCTGACCCGGAGAGGGACTGCACGTGGGAGAGGGGAATGCCACTTGCGGCAATTTTTGCTTTTATGAGAAGTTCATGCCGAAGCCTGGCATCTTCATGCTGCACGGACCATGCGGTGACGAATGCCCCACCTATGAGGATTATAACCAGTAATCGCCTCAGCCACCACTGGATAGCATGGGACATGAAACAGCCTGATATTCTCTTTCAGCATGGAGATTATAAAGACTCAGCGAAATTATCATCCCTCTGATCATTTACCCGGACTCTCCCCATTGGGTTCTTTCATTTTTCCGGAAATGTATGCTCAAAAACGGAGAGCGGATACATGGAGAGAGTTTGACTGGGACCTTTCTGGAACATTAAATCAGTGTATAATAATATCTTATGTAGTTATGGAACCTTGTAGTTCCCAAGGGATAATCGAAGAGACGGATGGAGTATACGAGGCATTGGTGTGGAGAACCAGCTAAAGATCTGCTACCTGCTGGCTCTTGATGCCACAGGTACAATAGGGGGGTGAGCAATCTTGCAAGGATACTTGGCATCTCGCAGCCGGCAGTCTCACAGCATCTCAGGACACTGAAGAATGGGAAGATTATCGAATCGAGAAAGAAGGGATATCACGTGTATTTCTCTTTCAACCGCGAGAAGATGCAAGCCTTCAAGGAAAATTTTGACTTCCTCTACGGCTGTGTCATGAATCGGTGCGACCAGGAGAACTCAAATTCTGATAGGAGTAAACCATGAAGATATGTATCGTCTTTCATTCCTACTCGGGCATTACCAGGGGCATTGCCGGGAAACTAAAGGCATCGTGCGGTGGAGATCTCGTAGAAGTGATTCCCCACCAGAAGTACGGCACGCTCAGTGCCTACACGGTTGGGTGTCTCCGGGCCAGGAATCAGGAATACGATCCCATCGACCCGGATGTCATCGACGTGTCGGCATATGACCTCATCGTGTTTGGCACTCCCGTCTGGGCATTCAAACCGACCCCCGCAGTGAATGCCGCAGTAGCCTCCCTGAAAGGTTCACAAGGAAAAAAGGCGGTTATCTTCGCCACCTGCGGAGGGAAGCCCGGGGAGACCATCCCGCTCCTTAAACAGGCGCTGGCTGGAAAGGGAGTCAATGTAGTCGGAGAGATGGTCTTTACCAGGGGAGAAGTGCAAGATCGGGCGAAGATCGACGGACTGGTGCGCATGGTCATGATGGCAGTTGATGCAAAGTGAAGATGCTCATCTATTAATTCACGGGGACCGGGAGTTCCCTGCCCGGAACGCGCCAGATCGCCACCATCCTGGAAGTCACTCCATGTACCCTGGTTTCATCACCAGGGTCCGCGGGTATGACAGGGAATTCGTTCCTGATGTTCGATGCATCTCCTGCCGAACCTGTGTGCAGCTGCCTGCCCTGTCTCGAACAGAATGATGGCAGAGGTATGCCCTGTATGGCAGCACCACTGCGAATTAAGCATAGCCTGCCTCCATCTCTTCCCGGAAAGTCTATTCCGTGGAGCAAAAAAAACAGCAAATGGGGGCTATATACGCACCCGCATCTGAAGCTGTCGGATATGAAAAAGAAAAAAAAAGGGAAGATCCCTGTGAATGAATGAAATCCTCCACTATCCCCTTTATTTCCCACAATAAAACATTATTTCCACATTAATCTGGTTCCCTCCGCATTGGCTGGACATTCGCCCCTTCCAGCTGCCCGCCTGCAAAGGCAAACCGTTCCTTGATCGTGGGAGGAAGCTCGTCCTCCCTGATTGGTATAAACCCATATTTACCATAGAATTCCGTCAGGTTCAGCACCGAATGCATATAGAGTGGTTCATGGCCGCAGGCCTCCACGAGTCCCTTTACAGTGAGGTGGGCATACCCATGTCCGCGGTAGCGGACCGGGGTGAAGACCGCATCCACCTCGAGGCCGTCCGTATGCCTGCGGCACCGTGCAAGCGAAACCGATTCACCCCCGGAAAAAGCCACGAAGATCCGGTCTGTCCTGGGATCACCCGTGGTCTGATGATAATCAATCCACAGTTCATTCGCGATTGGGAACTCGATGGAGAGGAGTTCCCTGGCGATGTTCCCTTTGCTCGCAACATCTGTGCCCGGGGCGGGGAGAGGAAAAGGCGGTGCATCTTCTGTGGCGCCCTCGATATGCCAGTTCCCCTCCGGGACCCGGATGACAAAGCGTGCACCCTTCCCCTCTCTCCCCGTCTCGGAGATGTGCATACCCGTCACAGAAAGGATCTGGCGGCAGATGAAGAGGCCAAGTCCCGCATGCTGGCCGGAATCGTACTCGAATATGGCCTCTTTCTTCCCCTTGGATATCCCCTTGCCGTCATCCTCGACTACCAGTTCAAGGGCATCAGGGGTCTTATGGTAGGACACGATGATATTCCGCACAGTGGTGCCATGGCGGATGGCATTCTCCACGAGGTGGGGCATGACATTGCGGAAGAGTGGATCAGCATAAATTTCCAGGCGCTCTGTCCATAGCCGCACCGAAATATCACTGCCGCCACCGGAAGTGTCTGCTGCACGGAGTGCATCCTGGACCCCTATCCATCCGGGCGGGGAGGCCCCCAGGTCCTGGTAGGTTTCTGTAAGGAAGATCTGCCGCGCGAGGCTCCAGGCCTTCTCCCGGACTCTGTCGAGGAAACTGACCGTCTTTGGATCTTCGCATTTTACAGATGCCTGGTCCACGGTCTCGATGATCTCGTTCACGGTCCTGTGGAGGTGATCGGAGGATATCCGGGAGAGGAGGTTCAGTTTTTCGTTTGCCGTCTTGAGTGCCTCTCTCGCGTTCACCATCTGGGTGATATCCACACCGGTGATGATGGCACGGTTTCCCGGGAGGGCTGCAATCGATACGAGGAGATGCTGCTCGTTCCCATCGGGGGTTGTCAGCACAGCGTGTTCAGCGTATATCCTTCCCTCGCTCGCGAGGCGGGAGAAGAGGTTACGCTCCACATCTTCAGCAAGGAATGTCGTCAGAGGGGCCCCTTTGAGTCCGGCAACATCTCTTCCCAGCAGTTTTGCTGCGTTCCAGTTTACCTCCTCGACAACCCACCTCCCCTCCCTCTCACAGACAAGGATACTCCCTGCCTCGGAGTGATCGAAAAGACCGCGATAAAGATCTTCCTGTTCACGAAGTCTCCCGGAGAGCGTGGCAATCAGCCATCCGATGAGGATGATGACGCAGACCCGTATCACCGCTTCAATGAGAATCGGGCTGCCGGTCCCCTTGAGGATGAGTATCATGAGGAGATACCCGCCTCCGATTCCTCCCGCGATTGCAAGGCCATGCTTTGGAAAACGATATGCACCAATAACGACAGGGATATACAAAAGATGAGGGAAGACGATGGTTATGCCGAGGATCAGGCCAACCAGGTTGAGGAGCAGCACCACGGCTGTAGAGGCGATGACCGCGGCATTCCAGGCGCCGTCACGCCCATTGAACGCGGAAGGGACCTTCATTTTTTTCACCTCACAGTTTTTCCCTGCCTTCCGAGGATGTTCTTTGCAGGGTCTTCCGGAGCCCGTGCTCTTCCCGCGTCCCTTTGCCAGGATCTATACCCACCATTCTCACAGAGAGACGGGAGCGTGAGTATTTGTAGTTGTCTTTTCTCCTTTGCAGCCGTGTGACTGAAAATACAGGGATGTTGAAACCAGAAATAGAAACCATATGATTCCCTTCGGGACATTTCGCATACCTTATAAAAATTCCAGAGTCATCTCTCATGAAACGCACATGAGACCGTCGGGTCACATGCCCCCTCCTGATGAAAACCGCGAATGCGGTTTTCATACCAAAAAGAATCCCTTTTCGTCCCTATGCAGGGTCCGTTGGTCCATCTGTATCCACATAGGAGAAAGAGATCCTTCATCCCTTTTCATACTCATATTTTCGCATAAGATATGCGCGCTCCTGTACCTTGTCTGGCCCTTCTCCATCCCTCTGGGTGACGATCCTTCTCTCACTCCCAAGTTCCACTAACCAACCCGATTGTCTGCAATGTTCACCCCGACCGGGTTTACCGTGGCACAGCGATATATTTCCAGAGGATGCGTGGTGGGATTACCGTTCTCTGAAAAAACCTATAAGATTCCCTTCGGGATACACGCATATGCATTCATGAAAATGGCACAGCCATTTTCATAAAAACACACTATGAACTCCTTTCAGGATTTCGGACATATATCATGAAAATGGCGAAGCCATTTTCATTAGAAAAAACGGGTTAAGTGATCTATTTTCTCTTGAACAACCAGCCAAGTCTCTTCTTCTTCTCTTTCTCAACGGGATTCCGTGGTTCCTCGGCCGCCCTCGGGGTGTGGAGTGGGATATGAGGTCCCGAAGGGGATGGGGTCTGGTGCATTCGGGTTCCACAATAGGGGCAGAAGTTGGCATTTGGAGGGAGCCTGTGCCCGCAGTGGTAGCAGAATTGTATCTGGGTGGTGGATGCGTCCTGAATGGGCTTTACCGCAGGGCGGCTTCCGGGAGGGGCGTGTGCAGGAGGAGTTGGCGGAGGCACCCGGGCTTTCTCTTCCCGGGGGGTCATCATAGGTTCAGGGGTTGGGATCCGCCCCGGTTCCACGGTCGTCTTCTCAGGAAATATCATCGTCTCGGAGAGTGCCCGGGCTTCAGGGGAAATAACCGGTGTCGGTGAGCGGGCCGCGCTCTGGGCTGTTCCTCCTGGCGTTGAGGGTTTCGTGAGGCCATGCCTGATAAGGTGTATCCACTCCTCTGCCTGCGAGAGGCGATCGGCACCGGTGTGCACAAACACCATCTTCATGGTGCGAATGTCATCATCGGATGTGCGGATGGAGAGGACGAGAATGGGTTCCTGGGCTTGTGAATGTTCCAGATACGTATCGGCCACAGAATCGATGGGGATCTCTTTTGCAGTCACACCGGGGGTCTTCTCGTTCTGATCGGTGAGAAAGAGCCGGGTGTTCGTGAGATAGGCATCGAATCTGAACTTTTTTATCTGGATATCAGTGGTATAAATCAGGAGTTCCTCGCCCTGCCTCAGGTACCGTTCCGGGCCCTGGGGCTCTTCTTCTCCGGTCATTGAATCGTAGCCCGGGTTCTGGTTGTCGCTCATCATTCCTCCGGTAGAGACTACAGATGTGATGGTATGTGCTGGGTTAAATGGTTTCCAGGGGAAGAGATTCGTCTGGAGATTGGAAATGACTCCATTCAGAGGATCTCCCTGATAAGGCGGGGAACCTCTGATGGCCTGGACGCCACCGGGACACCCATCTTCTTCAAGCGGGCGATCTTCGAGCGGGCGTCTCCCTCTCCCCCCTCGACGATGGCCCCGGCATGCCCCATCCGCTTCTCGGGGGGTGCCGAGATACCTGCAATATACGCAGCGATAGGGAGATCTGTGGCCCTTGCGCCCTCCTCCTCCAGGGATCCCCCGACTTCACCGAGTATCACCACGGCCCGGGTCTGTTCATCCTCCTCGAACCGGCGGAGAACATCCAGGAACGTCTGGCCTATCACCGGGTCACCGCCAATCCCTACGACAGTGCTCTGCCCGAGCCCTGCCCTTGTAAGCTGATCCACGATCTCGTAGGTCAGCGTGCCGCTCCTCGAGATAACCCCCACATGGCCCCGGCAGGAGAGGTGGACCGGCATGATCCCCATCTTGATCTCCCCTGGGGAGAGGAGCCCCGGGCAATTGGGTCCGATCACATCACAGCCGTGGATACGTGCAAACGAGATGGCCCGCATGGTGTCGTGCACTGGGATGTGCTCCGTGATGGCCACTACCAGGGAGAGCCCGGCACTGGCAGCCTCCATGATGGAGTCCCCCGCTGCAAACCCCGGGACGAAGAGGACACTTGCGCTCGCATCATGCTCTTTCTGGGCATCCCTGATACTGTTGTAGACAGGAACTCCCGCCACCTCCTGCCCTGCCTTGCCGGGCGTCACTCCGGCGACCACGCCCTTTCCCCCAACCTGGCGGGAGTACTCGTTCATAAGAGCGATATGGAACGCTCCCTGCTTTCCTGTGGCACCGGTGACGATCACCCCGGTGTTCCGGTCACCGTAGATCATTTCACCGCCTCCACTGCAGCCTTTACCGCCTGCTCCATGCTCTCCATCATGCGGTACCCGCTGCCATCCAGGATCTGCCGCCCCTCAGCCTCATTGGTCCCGGCAAGGCGGACTATCACCTGCTGGCTGATTCCTGCGCTGATGATCCCCCTGGCTACCTCGTCGCAGCGGGTGATGCCGCCGAGGAGGTTGACCACGATCACCTGAACAGTGGGGTCGGCCGCGACCAGCCTGACGGCATGCATCACGCGCTCCTGGTCGGCACCACCTCCTACGTCGAGGAAGTTCGCCGCCTTGCCGTCGTAATACTCGATAAGGTCGAGAGTTGCCATGGTAAGACCGGCTCCGTTGCCTATCACCCCGATATCTCCTTCAAGCTCCACATAGGAGAACCCATGCTTCTCTGCCTCCCGCTCTCGCTCGGTGAGGTCCCTGTTCAGGGTGATACCCTGCCGGGAGAGGGCATTATCGTCGATGATAAGCTTCGCGTCTGCAGCAAAGACGCCTGTGGGCGTGGTGACCAGGGGGTTGATCTCCGCCAGGAGCGCATCTCTCTCACAGAATACCCTGTAGAGCTGGTTCATCACCTTTGCAAGCTCCTTGGGGGCCTTCCCCAGGAGGTCACGGACCATGAACGGGGGGATATCCCGCATCAGGAGGGGGAGTGAGGCCTTCCGCACGGCACCAGGCTGTTCTTTTGCCAGGGTCTCGATATCCACCCCCCCCTGGTCTGTGAAGAGGATCAGGGCCTGCTTGGTGGAGCGGTCGATGGCGATACTCATATAATATTCCTGCTGGATCTCCAGGTATTCCACTGCCAGGATCTCCCGTACGGGAACCCCCTTGATCTCCTTCTGAAGGAGTTCCTCAGCCATCTGCTTCCCGCTGGAGGGATCGGCCATGAGGATTCCGCCTGATTTTCCGCGTCCGCCCACTTCCACCTGGGCTTTTAACACAAACCGTGTGCCCAGTTCTCCCATCCGGGACTCAAGTTCCCCGGGAGAGCAGATGACAAATCCCTTCGGAACCGGGATTCCGTACTCCCCGAATATCTTTCTGGCCTCGTGTTCCAACAGTTTCATACCGTATTCCCCTTCTCTGCAAGTTCAAATCCAAGTTTCATGGCTTTCAGGTTCAGCGACTCAGTACCTTTGGGCACAGAGTCGAGGATGGCTCTCTCAATCGCGGTCTCGCCCACGACCCCTGATACCTTCACCAGGGCCCCGAGCATGATGATGTTGGCCACGATATCCCTGCCAAGAGTCTGCTTTGCCTCACGCGTGGCCGGGATCTCGACATACCTGCACCGGGGGCGGGAATGCACCAGGGATGAGTCCAGGATCATTACCGCATTCTCCCCTGCCTGGACCCCGTATTTCTCATACCCTTCCTGTGACATGATTACAAAGATATCAGGAGTGGTCACCTTGGGGTAGAGGATGGGCTGGTCATCGATGATCACCGCGCTCATGGAAGCTCCTCCCCGGGCCTCCGGCCCGTAGACCTGGGTCTGGACCGCATAATTCCCATCGTACATCACCGCAGCTCTCCCGAGGATCACCGCTGACAGGATGATGCCCTGGCCTCCGAACCCTGAGAATCGCACCTCGTGCCTCATCGCCTCACTCCCATCGCAGCCCGGTTTCTCTGGACAAAGTCACCAAGGACGATGGCGTCGTCAGGGATTGGTTTCCCCTCCTCCCGAAGCCTTTTTACCTTCTGCAGCAGGATCCCATGCGTCTTGAAATACTCGATCTGGTCCATGACATTGCGGAACTTGTTCCTCCGCCCATAATTGGTGGGACACTGGACAAGGGCCTCGATGAAGGAGAAACCCGGAGTTTCAAAGCCCGTATGGACCGCCCGCGTCAGCTCCTTTACATGGTACGAGGTCCAGCGGGAGACAAAATTGGCGCCGGCCGCAGAGGCCAGTTCACAGAGGTCGAATGCCGGTTCCTGTGAGCCGTAGGGCGTGGTGGTGGAGAGAGCTCCCCTGGGTGTGGTCGGGCTCCCCTGGCCCCCGGTCATACCATAGATCTGGTTGTTCATGCAGACAACGGTGAGATCGATGTTCCGGCGGCAGGCATGGATAAAGTGGTTCCCGCCTATAGCTGCGAGATCCCCGTCACCGGTGAAGACCACCACGTGCAGGGCCGGGTTGGCCATCTTGATCCCAGTAGCGAACGCAAGCGCTCTCCCGTGAGTAGTATGGAGGGAATCGGTGACAATATACCCCGGGGCCCGTGACGAACAGCCTATCCCGGATACAAAGATGGTCTCCTCCTTCTTCCACCCCATCCGGTCCAACGCGTTCAGGGTGCAGTTTATTACGGTCCCGTTCCCGCACCCTGCACAATAAATGTGGGGAAGACGGTCCTCCCGGAGCCAGTCCGCGTATGTCATCGCCAGGCCTCCATGGCCCTCTTTAGTTCCTCTGGCGTGTGGAGGGCTCCACCGAGTTTTGGGAGCGAGATAACCGGAACAGAGGTATGCCGCTCTATCTCCCGCGCCATCTGCCCCAGGTTCTGCTCGGGCACCAGGAAAACTCTCGCATTCGGGAACTCCCAGAGGGTTTTTTCAGGAAATGGCCATACTACCCGGAAGCGGAGGTGGCCGACCCTGTCACTTGGATTATCATGGATCACCTGCTCCACCGAGCGGGCAGGAGATCCGTAGGTGATAAACACCACCTCTGCATCCGGGTTGGTGACCCGGTAGTCGGCGATCTCGTGCCGGGCTGATTCTATCTTTGCGACCAGCCTCTTGACCAGTTCCTCGTGGAGGCTCGGGCTGGTAGTGCAGGGGTAACCCCGCTCGTCGTGGGTGAGCCCTGTCACGTGCACCCCGTAGCCCATTCCGAACTGTGGGAATCCAGGGACCAGATCCTCGTCGGGGTGGAACGGCAGGACACCCCTGGCGAGTGGTTTTCGCTCCACCCTGGGCACGCTCGGAGGGATCTCGATACGTTCCCGCATATGCCCGATAATCTCGTCTGCCATGAGGAAGACCGGCACCCGGAACCGGTCGGCCAGGTCGAAGGATTTTATCGTCAGCTCATACATTTCCTGTACGCTCGATGGCGAGAGGGCAATGATGCTGTAGTCCCCGTGGGACCCGAAACGGCACTGGAACATGTCGCCCTGGGCGGACATGGTGGGCTGCCCGGTGGAGGGCCCGCCCCGCTGGATGTTCACCAGGACGCAGGGGGTCTCTGTCATCACCGCAAAGCCGATATTCTCCATCATAAGGGAGAACCCGGGGCCGCTTGTCGCGGTCATGGCTCTCATGCCGGTCCAGGATGCCCCGATCACCGCGGCGATCCCGGCTATCTCGTCTTCCATCTGGATAAACACTCCACCGGTTTTCGGGAGCTTTGCGGCCATATGCTCGGCCACTTCGGTTGAGGGGGTGATGGGGTAGCCGCCGAAGAAACGGCAGCCTGCGGCTAGCGCCCCCTCGGCGCAGGCAGTATTGCCCTGCATGAAGTCAATTCTGGTCAAAACTCTATCGCCACCTTCGTCGCCTCTCCCGGTTTCTCCTCTTCCCAGCGTATGGCCTGGTCGGGGCAGATCATCTGGCACATCCCGCACAGGGTGCGGCCGTAGAGCGCCTGCAGGCGGCAGTTGGCGCAGCGCTCCGGCCGGTCCAGCTCGGGAACCACGATACCGCGGGCATTCGGCTTCGTTCCCGGTTTGAATATCCGATACGGGCAGACCATGGTACAGAGGTTGCACCCCTTGCACCTTCGTTCATCGATCACCAGTCTCATGCCGGGGCCTCCTTCTTTACCTGGAACCTTCTCCTGAATTGCGCCTGGGCATTCTTGTTGACCCCTTCGAAGAGGTCGTTTCCCGCGGCATCGATGCCCACTACCAGGGGGAGGCGGTCGAGTTCGATGGCCCACACCGCCTCGGCCATCCCCAGATCCTCGAAATAGACCCCTTTCAGTGTCATCCGGGAGGCGGCAAGAGCTGCACACCCTCCTGTGAAGGCAAGGTACACTCCCCGGCCTTTCAGCTGATCTGCAACCTGCCTGCTCATTCCTCCCTTCCCCACCAGAGCCCTTACTCCCTTCTCCAGCAGGAATCCCGAGAGGGTGTTCATGCGGGCAGAGGTAGTGGGACCGGCGGCGATGATCCTCTTCTCCTGGATTACCGGGCCGCAGTGGTAGATGGCGGCACCATGGGGATCAAAGGGGATGCCTTTCTCCATCATGCGGAGGTGCGCCTCGTCCCTTGCGGTGAAGACCGTCCCCGAGAGGGTGACCCGGTCACCGGCCCGGAGCATCAGCACTTCGTGAGAGAGCGGGGTGCAGAGATCCATGACGTTCAATATGGCACCTCCACAGTGGCCCTCCGGCAGGCCCAGCACTGGACATTGACCGCGACCGGGAGTGATGCGGTATGGCACCCACCGGTCTTGACCTTGACCGCAAGTGCCGTTGTGCTCCCACCGAGGCCCATCGGCCCTATGCCGAGCGTATTCACCGCCGCCAGGATCTGCTCTTCGTAGGGGGTCATGGTGTCGATAGGTTCGAGCAGAGCTTCCTTTGCGAGCGCTGCAGCCCCGTCGAACGTGCTCCCGATCCCCACACCGAGGATCACCGGAGGGCAGGGTCTTCCCCCGGCAAGGAGCATGGTCTCGGCCACGAACTTGTGTATCTGCTCCCTCTCAGAGGGGAGCATCATGGTGATCCTGGACATGTTCTCGGCCCCTGCACCCTTGGGCAGCACCGTGATGGTGAAACGATCACCAGGCCGGACATGAATGGCAGGCATCCCAACACCTGTATTATCTCCGGTATTCTCCCTTGTAAGGGGGTCCACCACGTTTGGCCGGAGAGGAATCTCCCTTGTCGCCTCCCTCACCCCCTCGGCAATGGCGTCATAAATACCGGTGGTGAGCGGGATGCCGGGCGGCATGGTGAGATAGATGACCGGCACCCCGGTGTCCTGGCAGATGGGAACGCGGAGTGACCCAGCCATCTCCAGGTTGGTGAGGATATTGGTAAGTTCCCCCCTGGCAATCTCGCTCGTCTCCTTTTCACGTGCATTCCGGAGAGCCTGCACCACATCTGGTGGGAGGTTGATCTCGGCCTGCCGGAAAGCCTCGCAGGTAGCATGGGTGATGGCGGAGAGGAGAGAAGGGTCGGGGAGAGGGATCATATTCTATAAAATTAGGCGATAGGGTGGAATATATATTGTGATAACGCACGAATGGGCGGGGAATATATACCGGCGGGATCTTGTGCATCTCTCGCACAGCATATCACCTGAGAAAGAATCCGGTCAGGTAAAAAATGGGCTTCTCTGGATTATCCTCTCCACAGAATAAGACGGGATGAAGGGGAATATCAGGAAAAAAAATTATGCCTGCTGGGGAGCAGGTGATTCAGGGACTGCTTTCTCCTTGATGGTGACAAAGGAAGGGGAGGGTAGCTTGTGGCCGCCCGACCTGAGTGCGGTTTTCACCTGGGCAAGGTACTGGGGGGTTGTATACACGGTATAAATCTCCTGTCCTGGTGCCACGCGGGCTGCAGTTCCGACAGCCTTTCCGAACGAGAGCCGCATCCCTTCAGATACACGGTCTGCTCCTGCACCGGTTGCCTGCTTGTTTTCCCGGAGCACATGGTGGGGGAAGACCCGGAGCTTCAGCCGGTAGTTCATCCTCCCGACGTCCTTGATCAGGTGACGGTTGATACTGATACGTGCTGCCTCGAGCGCGGTGTGGCGGATCTGGCAGGCCTCTTCCACTGACAGGCTGACGGCCATGGGAAAGTCCTGGGAGAGATTGCCCATATCAAACTGCACCACTTTACTCCCGGGAACTCCGCCCATATACTCCCTGCGGGTATAGGCTTTTTTTGAGATGTTCCTGTACATTTTTCCTGGTTTTCGTACCATGATTGAGAACTCCTGGTCCCTATCTGTGCTTTATAAAATGGGGATGTGCCTTATTAAACCTTACTGGGATTCGCGGAGTGTTCCACGTGATCCAGGACATACCGGCGTATACTGGCGAATTCTGCACCGGTCCTCTCCCTGGGACGCGGGAGATCGATGGGGACCACTTCCCTGATAGCTCCCGGGCGTGATGTCAGCACCACGACCCGGTCTGAGAGGAAAACCGCCTCATCCACGCTGTGGGTGACGAAGAGGACAGTCTTCCTGGTCTTCTCCCATATCTCCAGGAGTTCCCGCTGCAGCATGTTCCTGGTCTGGGCATCCAGGGCACCGAAAGGTTCGTCCATCAGGAGAATCTGGGGGTCGATCGCAAGTGCCCGGGCCACGGCCACCCTCTGGCGCATGCCCCCCGAGAGCTCATAAGGATAGTTGCCGGCAAAATCGACGAGGCCGACCAGTTCCAGGAACTCAAGCGCCTTCTCCCTCCTCTCCTGCTTCTCCATGCCTTTCATCTCAAGGCCGAACGCGATGTTGTCGATTACCGTCCTCCAGGGGTAGAGAGAGTATTCCTGGAATATCATGGCCATCCTGGGACAGGGGCCATCAATCAACCTCCCATCCAGCTGGATGGTCCCACCTGTTGCATGGTCGAGCCCGGCGATGATCCGGAGCAGGGTTGTCTTCCCGCACCCCGAGGGGCCCAGGACCGAGACGAACTCGCCATCCCTGACCTCGAGGTCGATATGGGAGAGTGCCTCCACCTGAGCCTTTCCTTCCCCTGCAAAGGATTTGGAGAGGTTTTTGAGAACCAGGCTCATCGAAGATCACCTCCGTGCGGGTATCCAGGGATTTGATTCATCGCTCAAGCCCCCTCCAGGAGAACCATCGTCTCTCCACCCGCTTGAAGACGAAGTCGATAAGAAGACCGATGACCCCGATGACCACCATCCCGGCTATGATCAGGTTGGTCTGGCCGAAGTTGTAGGCATAGAGTATCAGGTAGCCGAGGCCCTTGGAGATGCCGGGAAGCCACTCCGCGGCAACGACGCACATCCAGGCGATCCCGAACCCCACCCGAAGCCCCGTCCATATGGTGGGCGCGGCCCCGGGGAGTACGACCTTTGCCATTATCTGCCGCTCTTTTGCCCCAAGCGTGGTTGCCACTTCGAGCCATGTCTTCTTGACCGATCTCACCCCGTCGATGGTGTTCAGGAGTATGGGGAAGAACGCCCCTATGAAGATGATGAATACAATGGAGGTGAGCCCAATCTTGAACCATGCGAGGGCCAGCGGGACCCATGCCAGGGGAGGGATGGGCCGGAGGAGCTCGATGGTTGAGTCAAAGAAATCGTTGAGAAGGGTCGACCGCCCCATCAGGATGCCAAGCGGAATGGCTACGGCCGCAGCGACAAGGAATCCCAGGCCTACACGCTGGATACTAATAGATGCATTCTCCACCATGCTCCCGGTCCCGAGGGTATACTCGGTGCTGAGAGGATGCATCAGTATGGGAATTACGGTTGTAAGAGAGGGGACAATAAATGGATTGTTGATGATCCAGGACGCGATCTCCCAGCCCACGACAAGAAGAATGGGGAGGAGGAACCGGAGATACCTCATTGTCCCCTAAGGTTATCCTTCCTTCACTGATAAACCGCTTGCTTCCAGGGAGTACCGGATCATGACGTCCTGTATGGAGCCCTTTCCAGGAGCCGCGATCTTCAGCGGTTTTCCGGCTGCAGATCGCTCTTTTGCCCATGTGACAAAGCTGTTCCAGTCGATAGCGGGGGAGTCCTCGGTCACCACCACTCCGGATCCCTCCGAGTTGATGGCCATGATGATCTTGACCGGAGTACCCTTGTCTGCGGCTGAGATTGCCGGGGGATTACCTACCAGTGCAAACTGGATATTGTCGGTGGCCATCAGCTGCATCAGCTGGGGACCGGCGTCACCCGAGACTAACTTGAGCTCGGCAACCGGTTTTCCATTCACGAGGAGGTCTGCGGTATCCGGCCTGGATGCGGAGAGATCCCTGGGCTTGATGGCGATGCCATAGGTGTCATTGAAGTACTGCCATTTTTTGATGGCCACAAAGAGCGCGGCATGATGGTCTGACATCAGGTAACCCACCCCGACCGGGTCCTTCACCGGGGCAGGTGCAACAATATTCCTTGCATCAATCATGGACTTGGCGGCAACATATGGGCTCTTGTCAAAGAGTATCTCCTTTGACTCACTGTCTGTGGAATTCTGAAGAGACCCTGTGAGGACGTTAAGGTCTCTTAAGGCATACACGAATTCGATATTCGAGTCCATCCACCCATCGGTTGGCTCATTCACGAACTTCACCGTGGGGAATGCCCTCTTCAGCACCTCCACCGAAGATACGGAGATATCGCCGTAGGTGAAGTTCCCCTTCCCTGCCAGCCAGTCTGCGACAATCTCGGCGCTCTCATCCGGGTGTTCCTCCAGGTAGCGCGTGGAGAGTATTAACGCCGCCGTCATGGCATTCGCGAGTTCCGGGTTGCCCTTAATCATCCCGTCAGTGGCAGTGAAGACGCAGCAGGGATGGTTCTTCCATTTGCCTGCAGGGGGGAGATCGCCGGAATAGATCAGGACTTTTCCAATTCCCACCAGTGGCGGGACCTCAACGAAGGGTTGCCAGGCGATGTAGCCATCGATCTGATCGGTTCCGAGCAGGGTAGGCATGGGTCCCGTTCCCTTGGCGTAGGTGACGATGACGGTGCCAGCAGATGCGGGCGTCGTGGGCGTCGGAGTGCCCGAAGGCGGAGCAGGGTTGATGCATCCGGCGATCAGGGCTGCACAGAACAGCACGCCTACAATTGCACACACGTATGAAAATTTCATGGAGAATATTTTATCGCGTCCATCTCTTAAATTCTCCGAAAGATGACCAATATATGGCTTTTATTACTAAAAATAATTAAAATATGGTATTAATGTATCTATTATTATGACAAAAGTAAAAATTGAGCAGGAGAAATGGACAAAAGGGTTATACCTATGAAGCGTAGATCTCACCCAGAGGAGAATACACAATGCAGAGTGATCCTGTCGATCGGCTGATCAAGGCGGCTCTTATCTCTGATGAGGAATTTGTGCACACCCTTCGCGAGGTTATGCGCCGTGACCTGCGAATCAGTGTCAGGGAACTCTCCGAGAAGAGTGGCATCGCCCCGAGTTCCCTCTACAAGATGGTGCATGGAAAGCGATCACCCAACCTCTCCACCCTTCGTGCGGTGGTCCACGCGATGCGGAGAATTACCCACTCTGCCGAGGGGGAGTTTATCGGCCTGATCGCAGCCCGCCCGGTCCTGGACGTGATACAGGAGCGGAATGCCGAGGTCGACGGCCGGAAGGTAAGAGTACGTGAATATCCCGTGCATACTATGGAGGAGGCAATCATTGCCGCAATCAGGGCAGAGAGGGAAGGAGCGGCCGCTATCGTCTGTGCCCCCATTGTCAGCAGCGTCATCGAGCAGCTGGTGAATCTGCCTGTTGCCACGATCATCCCCAGGGAATCCGTGCAGAGGGCAATCGAACTCGCGGCCCGGAAAGCGTGGCTTTAATCTCATTCCAGCGTCTTACCTGTATGCGAGGTAATGGAAAGGATGGAGCACGACGTGGTGCGCAGGGGACGGCTCACAGGGGAACGGAGCGGGGAGATGATGCATTTTCTCTCGTCCATGGGTGCAGATCGCTGCATTGCCGATGCGGATATTTTGGTGGATATTGCCCATGTGCTGATGCTCTCCAGGCAGAAGATCATCGAAAAAGAGCCGGCACGGCAGTTGCTGCGGGCCCTCCTGGAACTCTATGACAACGGGATCCCGGAAGCAGCCTTCGACGACCGGTTCGAGGATATACACGCCGGGATTGAGACCCTGCTCATCGCTACGATCGGGGAGGAGACTGGCGGGAGATTGCATATCGGGCGTTCGAGGAACGATGAAGTGGCCACCTGCCTGCGGTTGCGGGTCCGGGAGGATGTCACCCGGCAGCTCTCCATCCTTATCCGGCTTCGTGAAGTGCTGCTGGCACTGGCAGAAGAACATATGGGAACCCTCATGCCCGGGTTCACGCATCTCCAGCACGCCCAGCCCACCACCCTTGCGCACCACCTCCTTGCCCACGAGGCCGCTTTTACCCGTGATTTCCAGCGGCTTACCGGTGCGCTCTCGAGGGTGAACTGGTGCCCACTCGGTGCAGCGGCATTTGCTTCCACCAGTTACCCGATACAGCGGGAATTCACGGCAGACCTCCTCGGTTTCCAGGGGGTCCTGGAGAATACCATGGACGCGGTCGCTTCGCGTGACTTTGCCCTGGAGGTGCTCTCCAATCTCTCCATTATGATGGCCCATGCCAGCCGGGTCTGCGAAGAGCTGGTGATATGGAGTTCCGGATTTGCGAAGTTCGTGGAACTTGACGATGCCTTCTGCTCCACGAGCTCCATCATGCCCCAGAAGAAGAATCCCGACATCGCGGAAGTGATGAGGGCCAAGGCTGCGTCTGTCCTCGGGTCCACTACCGCCTCCCTGGCTATTCAGAAGGCCCTCCCCTTGAGTTATAACCGCGACCTTCAGGAATTGACCCCCAGCCTCTGGAGGGGCATTCAGGATGCCAAGCACAGCACCCGCCTCCTGGTAGACATGCTCTCCACAGCGACATTCAACAGTGCTGCCATGGCAGATGAGGCCCAAAAGGGGTATTCCACCGCAACCGATCTTGCCGATATGCTGGTCCAGAAGCACGGATTCGCCTTCAGAACAGCACACACCCTGGTGGGAAAGGCCATCCAGAAAGGAAACCTCGATCTCCCCACTCTTGATCTTGCCGCACAGGAGATGGGGCAGAGACTGCTCTCGATGTTGGGGATCACTGCCGGCGATGTGGCTGCAGCACTCGATGTGCAGTCAAGCATTGACCGCCGGAGGGCACCGGGCAGCCCTTCGGCATTTGCGGTGAAGATATCGCTGGCCTCCCGGAGAGAGGCGCTTATGGAGGATACGCACATGCTCGAGGAGAAGATGGCCTGTTACTCCGGGGCCATCCAGCGGCTTATTGCGGATGCGAGAAAGGAGGCTGGATCGTGAGCAGTTTCCTTCCCGGCGACCTGGTCAGGTGTGCATTTGGGGGATCTGAGCGGAGCGGGACCTATATTACCGACAGGGACGGTATGGCGGTCCTGAAGATGGACACCGGGTACAACATAGGAGTCTTCCCAGAAGATTGCACCCTCGTG
Organism: Methanolinea sp.; assembly: GCA_025453675.1. Taxonomy (GTDB): domain Archaea; phylum Halobacteriota; class Methanomicrobia; order Methanomicrobiales; family Methanospirillaceae; genus Methanolinea_A. Next base: position 1,867 of record JALOPW010000006.1, on the reverse strand, counting down.
GAACGTCCCGTCCCGCCTGCGCTCTCAAGGGTGGAGGTGGAGCAGGATTCCTCCCTCCCCCCTCTCTCCATCGTCTCCACCGGGGGGACCATCGCGAGCCGGATAGATTACAGGACCGGGGCGGTGACCAGCCAGTTCGATGCGGCTGACATTTTACGGGCTATCCCGGGCCTTCGTTCTATTGCCAGGTATCAGACCAGGAGGCTCTATACCATCCTCTCTGAGAATATGACCCCTGCCATCTGGCAGGAGCTTGCGGGAGCGGTCTTTGAGGAGATTCAGGGAGGGGCCAGGGGAGTGATCGTCACCCACGGTACAGATACCATGGCATACTCGGCGGCGGCACTCAGTTTCATGCTTGATACCCCCGTGCCGGTGGTGTTCGTGGGCTCGCAGAGGTCTGCGGACCGCCCCAGTTCCGATAATATGATGAATGCACTCTGCAGCGCCCGCACCGCGGCAGGAGATCTTGGAGAAGTGGCCGTGGTGATGCACGGGAGCACCAGCGATGACAGGTGCGCGATCCACAGGGGAACCAGGGTCAGGAAGATGCACACCTCGAGAAGGGACGCATTCAAAAGCATAGGGACCCCTCCCCTGGGATACGTGGACTATCCCTCACTTGAGGTGACCCTCTCCCCATGGGCTGTGAGGCGGGGAGCGTGCGAACCCAGGATCCGCGACCGGCTGGAACCTCGATGCGGCCTCATGATGTTCAGCCCGGGGATGTCCCCGGATCTGTGTGAGGCGTATAAAAACCTGAAAGGGCTCGTGATAGCGGGGAGCGGGCTCGGGCACGTGAGCACAGCCCTTATCCCCGCGATAAGAGACTTGATCGACCAGGGCACGCTGGTGGTGATGACTTCCCAGTGCCTCCATGGCCGGGTATGTGACCGGGTCTATGATACAGGGAGGGACCTGATAAAGGCAGGTGTGGTGGAGGGTGAGGACATGCTCCCCGAGACAGCACTCGTAAAACTGATGTGGGTGCTCGGAAACGAGCCAGATCCCGAGAAGGCACGCCAGATGATGCGGGAGGACCAGAAAGGCGAGTATACCCGGAGGTCGTGGCATGGACTATAAGACCCTCGGCCTGAAGGCAGGGATCGAGATACACCAGCAGCTGAATACAGGGGAGAAGCTCTTCTGCCGCTGCCCCACCCGGCTCCGCCCGTTCGAAGAGCATGACGGGGAGTTCTACCGCTACCTGCGTGCTACCGAGAGCGAACTCGGGGAGATCGACCGGGCTGCGCGGGAGGAGATGAAGAACCTGCGCAGGTTCTGCTATTACACGTATGATACCACCTGCCTGGTGGAGAACGATGAGGAACCCCCGGCCCCTCTCAACACGGAAGCCCTCGCCATCAGCCTCCAGATCGCCAGGATGTTCCGGATGACCCCCATCCCCCAGGTGCACACCATGCGCAAACTGGTCATCGACGGATCCAACACCAGCGGGTTCCAGAGGACGGCGCTGGTGGCCGTCAACGGCTCACTCCCGAATGGGGGAGCCATCGAGACCATCTGCCTCGAGGAGGAAGCAGCCCAGAGAGTGAAGGACGAGGTCTTTTCACTGGACCGACTGGGCATCCCGCTGGTGGAGATCACCACCTCACCCTGCATGCATACACCGGAAGAAGTTCAGGAGATGGCCGAATACCTGGGCATGGTGCTTCGCTCTACCGGAAGAGTGAAGAGGGGCCTCGGGACGATTCGGCAGGACATCAACATCTCCATCCGCGATGGTGCCCGTGTAGAGATCAAGGGAGTCCAGGAACTGGACCTCATCGCTGAAGTGGTGCGAAGGGAAGTGCAGCGGCAGCAGCGGCTCCTCTCCATAAGGGAACAACTGGCAGGGCGCGGCGCC
>JALOPW010000005.1 GCA_025453675.1 Methanolinea sp. | reverse complement strand
ACATCCGATGCCGCCCAGAAGACCTCCCCGGGGGAGAGCCCGTAGATATTCCTCATGCTCCACATGAGTGCAACCAGGTGACCCCCGTTATCCCTGACCACACCCTTCGGGATACCGGTGGTTCCTGATGTATAGAGGATATAGAGTGGATCGGTGGCCTGCAGGGGGACGCATTCTGCGGGTGGCGCAGTATCCATGAACCCGGCCCATTCCCTGTCCCTTCCTGCCTTTTGCTCTGCCCTGTGCTCTGGCCGTTGCACGATCACGCAGTGATCCACCTGCACCCCTGCAAGGGATATGGCCTCGTCGATGAGCGGCTTGTAGGGGATGACCCGGTTCACCTCGATACCACAGGAGGCGATAAGGACCACCTTCGGCCGGGCGTCGCAGATCCTGGATGCCAGCTCCCTTGGGGCGAACCCGCCGAAGACCACCGAGTGGATCGCACCGATCCTCGCGCAGGCGAGCATGGAGATGACCGCTTCGGGGATCATGGGCATGTAGATGACCACCCTGTCCCCTTTCTCCACCCCGAGTTCCCGGAGCCCCCCTGCACACCTGGCTACCAGGTCACGGAGCTCACGGAAGGAGTATCGTGTGACGGTAGCGGTTACCGGGCTGTCATACACCAGGGCTAACCGGTCACCAGCACCATTTTCCACGTGCCTGTCCAGGGCATTGTAACAGGTGTTGAGGACCCCCCCGGCGAACCACCGCGTAAATGGCGGATTGGTGGTGTCGAGCACCCGGTCCCAGGGTCGTATCCAGGAGACCTGTTCTGCTATCTCTGCCCAGAAGTGCTCCGGGTCCCGGAGCGACCGGATATATACCTGATCATACCCGGTATGCTGAATACCTGACCCTCCCTGCCATGCTATAACATGGCAGATCTTTCTCTGGGCCGCTCAAATATCTTTCCCGCCCACCTATTCCCGTCCCCTGGATATGAGGTGCCCCGTTCCTTACGCATCAGCCATGGTCTCCCCACTATCCCTTTATACAGCCGCCCCTTATCAATAATGACACATGGATCTCCCCATCATCATCCTCGTGGGCATCTCGCTGGCTATTGACTGCTTCGCTGTCTCACTGGCCGCAGCAACTTCCAACCCTTCCCGGAGGATTCACCTTGCACTGGTGATGGGAGCCTTCTTTGGCCTTTTCCAGGCGGGAATGATGTTACTTGGATGGGTGGCAGGTTCAGCCATGGTGAACCAGATCTCCGGTTTTGATCACTGGTTCGCATTCATCATTCTTTCGCTCATAGGGGGGAAGATGATCTATGAAGGGCTGTTCGGTGGGGAGGAACGAAAGAAGCCTGACTATTTTTCCCTCTCTACCCTTCTCATTCTCGCGGTTGCAACCAGTATAGACTCCCTGGGTGTGGGCTTATCCCTTGCATTCGTGGCCCAGAACATCTTCCTGGTTGCTTTTCTCACTGGGGTGATCTCCTTTATTTTTGCCTGCACCGGGGCGATGCTCGGAGGTATCCTTTCCAGAAGGTATGGAGAGAGGTTTGAGATTCTCGGGGGAATTATCCTGATCGGCATCGGGCTCCGGATACTCCTCGAACACAACGCCATTCTCTTTTAATCAGGTCATTTCACGCATTTTCCCGGGTTCCATTATTCCATGGGCAGGTGACATTCATGGATAAGAACGTCTACGGGCACGGGTCTCACCGGGAAAAGAAAAGAATGGATAATATTTATCATACCAATCCGGCAAGTATTGAGAAAGACAGGGTTTGGTGTACATGATGCCGGATATTTATCACTCCATATACCAGAAACTCGAGAAGATGGGAATTCTCGATGTACGGCAATACGCAGTGATCGAGAACCCGCCCCATGTGACCCTCTGTATCGACCGGCTCTCACAGGACGTCTATGCCCTCTCCCAGAACCCCGAGGTGGACGGGGTGATGGTCGCCGATCCCGATATGGAGGTGAAGGTGGACCGCCTGCAGAAGACCGCCGAACCCCTCACCTTTCAGGCCGGAGACACCCGGAGAGTGGTCTATACTGCACCCGGGAAAGTTGACCTCAAGGCCAGGAACGAACTCTCCAGGTTCCTCGACACCTGGCTGTCCGATCTCATCCAGAAGGGATTCATCAGGAACCAGTGATGCGGAGGCATGCATATATATCGTACAGGTGGAGACTTCCCTCTTCAAGGTCCGGTTTCAGCCATATTTTTCCCATTGGAATTTCATAGTACACTCTCCCAACGCTCCATATATCATGACCTTTCCACCGGGAACCCGGGCTTCACGAACTGATCCTGCACTCTCCCTGAACGAACCCCCTTTTTACCTCCCTGTCTTTGAGGATGCCTACCGGTACATTATCGAACAGTATCAGATCCCCTGCCGTGACCTGGCTATCTTCATTCCCTGCGCAATAAGGAAACCCTACAGCAAGAGCCCCAGCCACAGGCTCTTCCGGAGCCTGATCGGCGAGGTATATACCAATGAAGATTACCACCTGGTCATCTTCGGGACCTGTGGGACGGTCCCTGCTGAGCTCGAATTGATGTACCCCTTTGCCCACTACCACTACATGCTCGGGAGATGCACTGACTCAGAGATCCTTGAAGATTTCCTGGAGATTGAGACCTTCAGGCTTGAGGGGTACCTCCGGAGGACCGAGCATCACTATAAAAAGCGGGTGGCCTATTGTATCGGTATCTTCAGGGAGGCAATGATCCAGGCCTGCAAGAGGAGCGGCATATCCCTTGATCTGTTGCTCCCTCTGAATCCCACCATCGAACGGATGAGAGATCCTGACTGCCCGTTCCCTGAAGGATCCCTCTCCATGCAGGAGTACATGGACGAGTTCAGGGATGGGCTGATTTCATTAAAAAAAACGTGAACGCTTAATCCCTCATGCCAGGAGGCTGTGTATTCTGTCCCCAGTTCAATGAATTGATCGTAGTATTCACCTACTTTCCCCGGAATGCACACATTCCCAGTGGTGAATTGATACATTTTTTCCTGGCACTGGATGCCCTCACAGCCACCCTGGTCCTTGTACCCCATTCCTCTTCAATGGTGTCTTTTTTTCGATAACTGCGCTGTTTCCATGGCTCTGATGATTCCAAAAGGTTTAATTATGATTGCTTTCTATGTTATATCAGGTGTATTAGTGTCCAACTAAGTCACCGACTGAACGTTCCAATCCATGGTGGAAGCCCTGCCCTGACAGGCAGGGTGGACGCCTCCTGTTGATGCCACCCACATCCCTTTTGTATATCTCTGCAGGAGAATGGATGGCATGGTTTCATAACGCCGTAAAGAGGGGGCCCTCTCTGTAGAAAAGTTTTTGATAGAATCCCCGACAAAGGGATGTGCCCCGTGAGGATGATGCCGGACACACATGCTCGGCCCCGGGATGCTGCGTCTTTTACACCTGCATCTCTTCCGCCGTTTTAAGGTGCAGATTCGTGGCATCTCAGCATCATGTTCCTTGAACATACCTCTTCGGCCCCGCAGATGGGATGTCTCGTTCATCCATGGCCTTTTTCGCCGTTCTGGACCATGGACTCATTCCATCCTGGCAGTATGTTGCCTGAACATTTGTTCGGCCCCCTGGTGATCTGTCTTGATCGCTCCTGTATCGTTCAGCCGTTTGGACACAGGAACTCATATCACCGTGGCACGTATCCCCAGTCGGTTCCTCACTGAGGCATACCCCCTATAGCTTTTGTACTATATATAGTTTTCTTTTTACCAGGGTTGTCCCCCCCTTTATATACTATTTATATTCTCTCTCCGCGCAGATTAAATTCCGATAAATTATGACTGGAACCAGGTATCCGTGCACGGGTCCTCTTATGTCATCGTGAGGGCATCTATGCGGAGAAAAGGTTATTTTGCCTGGATATACCACCCGGTGTGGGTGTCATCCAGGATCTGGCTGTCCACAGGTTTTGTGGCCAGACTGACAGCGACCATGGCCACTACCGCAATCACTACCCCGTAAAGGCTGAAATGGACGGGCAATGGGGCAATCTTGAAATACGTGATTCCCCCAAAGGCACACGAGGAGACGAGGCCCAGCGCCATGGCCGCGAGCGCCCCTTCCCTGGTGGCCCTCCGCCAGTAGAGGCCTGCGAGAAGAGGGACAGCAAATGTGGCAAACATAATGCCAATCCCGGCCCAGATGAGCCAGACCAGCATCGCAGGGGGATCAAGAGCCAGCATGACGGTGATGACGGCGGTCGCTGCCACCGCAATTTTGCTCACGAGGAGCACCTGCTCGTCCGAAGCCTCCGGCCGAAAGACGTTCCGGTAGATATCCCAGCTGAAATAGGTGCCTATGGTCAGCATAAGCCGGTCTGTGGTGGACATGACCGCCGCCAGGACTACCACGGCAAAAAGGCCCCAGATGACGATATTGGGTATCGCCGACTGAATCCCATAGATAAAGACGAAGTCTCCTGCGTTCTTCACCTGGGGAAGAGTGATGATTCCCTCTTTGACGAGGACTATCCCCGCAAAACCTCCGAATTTCAGGAGGAACATGACCGCGCCATATATTCCGAAGGCAATCAGAGGTGCCCATTTGAAATAACTGGCGTCCCTGACTGCCAGGATATTGTTGATCACGTGGGGGGCACATGCAAGGCCAATCATCAGCAACAGGGAGAACGATACCACATATGCAGGGGTGAAGAGGCCGCTCTCCACCCAGGGCTGGACAAAGTCGGGGTTCGTTGCTGCCATCACCTCGTTGATATGGGTAAAACCGCCGGCTTTCATGATCACCAGGGGAGCCATGACCACGACCCCCACGATGAGGATGAGCCCCTGTATCAGCGTGGTCCAGGTGACGGCATAGAGCCCCCCGATTACCGTGTAGACAGTTACGATGAATGCCCCGAGGAGCAGGGCCATCCAGTGGGGGAGATTGAAGATCCACATCAGCACGATGCTGACCGCGGTGTATTGGCCGGCCAGGTATATCATGGAGACCACGATGCCTGAAAGGGCTGAAAGGGATCGAAGCGCCTTCGGACTGTCGTACCGGTGCACAAAATAGTCCTGTACTGTCAGGTACCCGTTCTTCCCGGCGAGCCCGTGGATCTTCACCCCGAAGAATATAATGCAGAAGGCGACGGAGAGCGGGACAAAGATCTGCTCCCAGACAGTTGGCCACCCGAAATTGAAGCCAAGGCCCGAGACCCCCAGGAGGGACATCCCGCTGCAGACCGATCCTATCATAAGCATGGTGAAGAGCCAGAAACCGAGTGAGCGCCCTGCCACCATGTAATCGCTCATGGTGTGGATCTTCTTTGATGCCCACACCCCAATTCCCACCAGGCCAATGAAATAGATTGCCACAATCGTGGCATCCACAGGATCGATCATGGGAGAATCACCCGATAGCGAAGTCCCCAGATGATGAGCAGAATCACCACGAGCAATACAGTGCCGCCAACAGCGAACATGGTGAGCAATGGTAGACCGAACATACTTGAATCCTGATCATGTGAACCATAAAATGACATAATGAATTCGATATATATATGGGAAAAATGCCGGATGCAGGGCAACCTATCCTTCTTTCAATGTGCGGGAGTTGCCGGGAATGAATGCCCACGCGTTCCGGTTGGTGTTCTGGCAAGAGATGAAAATTCCCATTTACAAAGATTTATATGTGGTATTTTCAATCCCTTATCACTCTTTGAAGCCCCCGGAATGATGATGCAGGAAGAGATCGGATTTATAGCTGTGGTGTATGCAAACCTACCATGCATTCACAAAGTGGAGGGTGCCCTATGGCAGAGGAGATCAGAGATTTAATCGATAAAATAAATCAGGATGGGATACAGGCTGCAGAGGAAAAAGCTACACACATCGAGGCTCACGCAAAGCAGAAAGCTGACGAGATTATTGCTTCCTCACGGCTCGAAGCAGAGAGGATTATTGCTGCCGCACAAGAAAGAATTCAACAGGAAGAGGAGCGGGAAAAGGCATTACTTGCTCAGGCAGGAAGGGATCTTCTCCTCTCGCTAAGGAATGAGATGAATGCCATGCTCGAGCGCATAATAGTTCCCGATGTCCGGCAGGCTTTATCCCCCGAGGTATTATCAGGTCTTATATCCACAATAGCCAGACAATATAATGAGGGGGAACATGAGAATATCGAGGTTTTATTGACAAAAGAGGACCTGGAAGTCCTTGAGAGACATTATTTTTCCAGACTCAAGGAAGAGACGAAGAAAAACATTATTTTAAGGCCTGCGGAAGAAATTTCGGGAGGGTTCATCATTAGTTTTGACAGCGGTAAATCCTGTTACGATTTTTCCGACAGGAGCCTTGCAGAATATATCGGCACATACCTCAAGCCGAAATTAAATAGAATTCTCCGGGAATCAATGAAGGAATGAAACAGAATGGTTGATTTTTACCCTTACCTGATTCCAAGCCTGCCCATGCTGCATTTTGGGATGAAACCACCATTTTCTTTCGAGCAGTTTCTTGAAATATGCCACCAGTTCATTCCGGAACAGGACTTTCAACTGTTACGCACCCTGCCTCAACCCAAACACTATTCCGGAACTCGCCACAGACACAATACCATCCAGAAATGGATAGAATTTGATACTGCCTTGAGAAATGAGCTGGCAAAGGTACGCGCAACCAGGAAACATACTCCGCCTGCGCTGTATCTGCGTCCCGAGTGGTACAGCGATTCATCACTCACCACTGTTGCATTGACTGCGACCAGCAACCCTTCTCTCCTTGATGCAGAGATGGCCCTTGACGAGATACGGTGGAAGGCTCTGGAGATGTTGGCAACAGGCCATCATTTTGATTTGGATTCATTGATTACCTATGCGTATAAGTTACTGATACTCCTCCGCTGGGAGAACATCCGCACTGCGGATCCAAAAAAACTGCTCGAACATACGCTCATGCATTCACGAGGATAAATGACTTCACCGCGAAGAGGCCGGATAACAAAAATCGGCGGCAACATGGTGACTGTCAGTTTCGATTCACCGGTCATGCAGAACGAGGTTGCCTATATTCTGCATGAAAAAGAGCGTCTCAAGTCTGAAATAATCCGCGTGCGCGGCAATTTGGCGGAGATGCAGGTATATGAGGATACCAGCAGTCTGAAAATTGGTGAGGAGGTTGAGTTTACCGGCGAGCTCCTCTCGGTCGAGCTCGGGCCAGGGATGCTCGGGCAGATATTCGATGGCCTGCAGAATCCTCTCCCGGAACTTGCCAAACAATGCGGCTTTTTCTTAAAACGGGGTGTATATGTCGATGCGCTTTCTGATTCCCGGGCATGGGATTTTTCCCCGCTGGTCCAACCCGGGGACCAGGTGCGTGCCGGCGATAAAATCGGATTCGTGAACGAGAATATTTTTCAGCACTACTGCATGGTTCCCTTCTCCTGGGAGGGAATTTTTGAGGTCGTCTCGGTTGAAAATGCGGCCGCGTTCACCAAGCACCAGGCTGTCGCCCGTTTGAAGGACGCACACGGAAAGATCCATCCTGTATTTTTGAGCCAGAACTGGCCTGTAAAGATCCCGATAAAAGCGTACGCCGAGAAGCTCAAACCCGGTGAACCGCTGGTCACCAAGATGCGCCTTATTGATTCGCTTTTTCCGGTTGCCAGGGGGGGAACATATTGCATCCCCGGTCCTTTCGGAGCGGGGAAAACAGTGCTGCAACAGCTCACCAGCCGACATGCCGATGCGGACGTCGTCATTATCGCTGCGTGTGGTGAGCGGGCGGGAGAGGTTGTCGAGACGATAAAAACATTCCCCACGTTGATTGACCCAAGAACCAACCGCCCCCTGAGCGATCGCACCGTAATCATCTGCAATACCAGCTCCATGCCTGTAGCGGCGCGAGAATCAAGCGTCTACACGGCAGTCACCATCGCAGAATATTTCCGCCAGATGGGTCTTCACGTACTATTGCTTGCTGATTCCACTTCCCGTTGGGCCCAGGCCATGCGTGAGATGTCAGGACGGCTCGAAGAGATCCCGGGAGAAGAGGCGTTCCCTGCCTACCTGGAGTCTCACATCGCCTCTTTCTACGAAAGGTCAGGTATGGTACGGTTATATGACGGATCGACCGGTTCGGTCACCATCGGGGGAGCGGTCAGTCCTGCTGGGGGCAACTTTGAAGAACCGGTAACCCAGGCAACATTAAAAGTCGTCGGCGCATTCCACGGGCTTTCCCGCAGCCGTTCCGATGCACGCAGGTACCCGGCCATAGACCCGTTGATCAGCTGGAGCAAGTACAGGAGTTTCATTGATGAGAACCAGAAAGAACGGGGGCAGCAGATTCTGCGCAAGGGCAACGATGTGTCGCAGATGATGAAGGTGGTCGGAGAAGAAGGGACATCGCTTCCCGATTACATAGACTATCTGAAAGCAGAATTTTTTGATTTTGTCTACCTCCAGCAGAATGCCTTTGACGTCGTTGACGAAGCGACTCCGAAGGACCGGCAGGTATACGTGTTTGATTTTATTTACCGGATCTTTGAGTCGGATTTCACATTTGAGGACAAGAATTCAGCTTTGCATTTCTTCCAGCAACTGAGACAGGTTTTCAGGGGATGGAACTCCGCTCCCTGGGGGAGTGAAGAGTTTGAAAGGACCGAACAGGAGATCAGGGTGCTCTTGCGCGAGCGGATGATGAAAGGTTAGCATGCAGAAATTCTATTCCAGTATATCTCAGATTGTCGGCGACGTCATCACTGTCGAGGCGGAGAACGTGGGCAATATGGAGATGGCCCAGGTGATGACCAGGCGCGGGACCTCCCTGGCACAGGTGATCCGCCTTGACAGGAAGAAAGTATTCCTCCAGGTTTTTGCGGGAAGCCGTGGTATTTCCACTGGTGACAAGGTAAGATTTTTAGGACACCCCATGCGGATCCCTACCGGTCACACTCTCTTAGGCCGTATTTTTAGCGGGAGCGGAAGGCCCCTCGACAACGGGCCGGAACTCGCCGATAATCTCGTGGATATCGGCGGTCCACCGGTCAATCCGGTAAAACGAATCATACCGAACAAGATGATTCGAACCGGTATACCGATGATAGATGTATTCAATTCCCTGGTTGAATCCCAGAAACTCCCGATATTCTCCATTGCCGGAGAGCCGTATAATGAGCTTTTAGCAAGAATTGCAACCCAGGCTGAAGTGGACATCATCATCCTGGGCGGCATGGGCCTGAAGTATGATGATTATCTCTTCATCAGGGATACCCTGGAAGAACATGGCGCACTTTCCCGTTCGATCGTGTTTATGCACACCGCAGCAGATCCGATTGTGGAGTGCCTGCTTGTCCCGGATATCAGTCTGGCTGTGGCTGAGAATTTTGCCCTGGCGGGAAAACGGGTGCTGGTATTGTTGACGGATATGAGCAATTTTTGCGATGCATTGAAAGTCATTTCCATTACCATGGAGCAGATCCCTTCCAACAGAGGATACCCCGGTGATTTATACAGCCAGCTTGCAGCGCGTTATGAGAAGGCAGTTGACTTTGATACTGCAGGTTCGATAACCATCCTGGCCGTGACCACCATGCCGGGGGATGATGTGACGCATCCGATCCCGGACAATACCGGTTATATCACCGAGGGGCAGTTTTACCTGAAAAACGGTGTGATAGAACCATTCGGATCCCTGAGCCGTCTGAAACAGCAGGTCAACGCCAATACCCGCGACGACCACAGGATTATCATGGATACCATGATCCAGCTCTTTGCCGAATACCGGGAGACACTGGAAAAGCAGGCAATGGGTTTTGAGATGAGTGCCTGGGATATGAAGCTCCTGAAATACGGAAGACTCTTTGAGGAGAGAATGATGTCTCTCAAGGTCAATATTCCGCTCGAAAGAGCGCTGGATCTGGGCTGGGAGATCCTGCACGATTGCTTCTCTCCTGAAGAGACAGGGATCAAAAAATCGATGATAGATATCTATTGGCCAGGCACACATGAAAATTAAACTCTCTCAGGGCGAGCTGAAAAGACAAAGAGATGCGTTGCGCCAGTACGAGAGGTACCTGCCCACCCTGCAACTGAAGAAACAGCAATTGCAGCTCGAGATCCTGCACCAGCAGGGCGTTTTAAAAGGAATGAAGAATGCACTGTCCCTGAAGATGAAAGCCGCAGAAGAATGGTCAGGACTATTAATCGAGGCTCCCGGTATCAGGGAATGGCTCCTGCCAAAAAATATCGTCACGGGAAGGAAGAACGTTGCTGGTGTTGACCTCCCGGTGTTTGTGCAGGTAGAATTTGAACCAGCAGAGTACGACTTGTTCCAAACACCCCCCTGGGTGGACAGGGGCCTGGAAGAATTGAGGGAGATGATCTCAGTACTTGAAGAGATCCGCGTCTATGAAAAGGGAATATCAATTCTCAACCATGAGCTGCGCATCACCACTCAACGCGTGAATCTGTTTGAAAAAGTGAAAATCCCGGAGGCAAAAGAGGCTATCCGTCTGATAAAGATCCATCTCGGGGACCAGATGACCAACGCTGTAGGCCGGAGTAAAATCGCCAAAAAGAAGATCGAAGCCGCAAATGCAGAAGAGGTGGCAATGTGATCGTCCCGATGAAAAAAGCCACTATCCTTTTTGAAACCGGCGACGCAAAAGCAACGGTCACACGGTTGCGCACATTGGGGGTCCTGCACGTGGAGCACCAGAACCTGCCCGAGAGCAGGGATATAACCGCGCTCCAGGAAAAAGTGACCCTCGTCAATTCCTCGTTTGATGTCCTGAACCAGGTGCTGGAGTCAGGGAAGAATATTCCACCGCAGGACGCGATCAGCGGCGACTGGAAACCGGTTGTAGACCGCATCATCGAACTGGGCAAGCGCCACGAACAGCTGGAGTCCACATCCAGGGGGATCATCGGTCAGATCAATGAGTGGGAGCGCTGGGGAGACGTTGATCTCCACCAGATACGGCACCTGAGAGAGCACGGTATATTTCTTGGGCTTTACCAGGTGCCGGAAAAGAAGATCGGAGATTTTCCCGATGACGTGATCGTGAAAACGATATTTACCGCAGGCAACATCGCCCATTGCGCCGCGATATCGCGCAGGCAGTTCGAATGCCCGTTTCCTGAGATCATCCCGCCAAAGCAGGGCCTTTCTGCACTCAAAACGCAGCTTGCTGAAAATACTGATACGGTTGGGATGATAAAAAAAGAAATTCTCAAATCCGCTCGTTTTCACGAGGCGCTCTTAGAAATAAAGAGAAACCTTATGAAAGAGATTGAATTCCAGCAGGTATTGAGCGGCATGGGCAGGGAGGGAGCAATCAGTTATGTGACAGGGTACATCCCGTTTGACATGGAAGAGCAACTGGTTGACGAAGCCAGACAGCGGAGATGGGGTGTCATGGTAACTGAACCAACGGAGGTTGATGAGGTGCCGACGCTCATTCGCAATCCAAAATGGGTCAGTCTGATTACCCCTGTACTCGGGCTCCTGGGACTCACCCCAGGGTATCGTGAACTTGATGTAAGTTGCCTTTTCCTGATATTTTTCGGCATTTTTTTTGGCATTCTCATTGGTGATGCCGGATACGGGCTGGCATATATCCTGATTACACTGGTATTGCAGAAACTCGTGCTGAAAAAGATGATGATACAGAATGCCGGGATGAAGACGACTTTTGTATTGTTTTATCTCCTGGGAACCTGTGCAGTCATATGGGGCCTTCTCACCGGTACCTTCTTTGGCCAGGCCTGGTTCCTGGCTCTCGGTTACAAGCCTCTTGTTCCCCAGTTAAACGATACCAGCTTCATGCAGACGTTCTGTTTCTTCCTTGGAGCCCTGCACCTGTCCATAGCCCATTCCTGGAGAGCACTACTGAAATTTCCGTCACTGACATTATTTGCTGATATTGGCTGGATATGTGTGCTCTGGACTGCTTTTTTCGTCGCCAGGACATTAATCCTGGGAGATGCATTCCCTCCCTTCGGGATATGGCTGATTGCATCAGGGATTATACTCGTAATTCTGTTCACTCACCCCCAGCGAAACGTCCTGAAAGGGATCGGGACTGGATTAGGAACTGTAGCGCTGAGTCTCATGAACAATTTTACTGACGTAATCTCCTACATACGCCTCTTCGCGGTTGGCCTCGCAACCCTGGCGATAGCAGAGACAACGAACACCCTGGCATTTGGATTCGGTGATGGGATTGTTGCGTTGGTGGCAGGCGTAGGAATTCTTATAACCGGCCATGGCTTAAACATCATTTTAGGACCGATGTCAGTTCTCGTGCACGGCGTCAGGCTGAACGTGCTCGAATTTTCCGGACACGCGAATGTAATATGGAGCGGGACGGCCTTCGAACCGCTCAGAGAGGAGTGACACCAGGAGGATATTATGGATGCGAACTTACTGGCACAATTTCAGGACCTTGGATTGAGTATGGTGCTCGCCCTGGCCGCTCTCGGTTCTGCCGCAGGAGCAGGAACGGCCGGAATGGCTGCAATAGGGGCATGGAAAAAGAATTACAGCCAGAATAAACCAGCAGCCTTCATGCTCGTTGCGTTTGTTGGTGCACCGCTTACCCAGACGATCTATGGCATGATCGTGATGAACAGGATGTATGACCTTGCCGCACAGGGGATTTACCTGTGGGGTATCGGAGCCTTTTGTGGCGCGGCCATAGGTCTCTCAGCATATTTCCAGGGTAAATGCGCCGCCTGTGCCTGTGACGCCATGGGAGAGACCGGAAAAGGATTCGGCAATTATATGATCGTCCTGGGGATGACCGAGACCGTTGCGTTACTTGTAATGGCATTTACCCTGGGTATTCTTGGCAGGTTCGGCACGTGAGACGAACAAATCTGGATATCCATCCATTTTTCCATTACAATCTGAGATAAATGGTGAGCCGGAAGTGATTCCGGTGATCCCCTGTCCGTTCCCTCCCGCAGGATGGTCGATGGGTCCAGCCCATCGGATTCCACTTGTAGTTTCTACCGGGCTGTATCCATTATCCTCATGATGCCCGTGTGAGAGATTCTCCCCAATTCCATCGATGTTGTTTATGGGGCCGAACGGATGATGATCACCGGCCGTCTAGCGTTCACTGCAACCGCATCCGCAGTACTGCCGATCAGGAGCTCACGGAACCAGCCTTTTCCGACGGAACTCATCCAGATGACCGACACATCCTCCTCCTCGGCAACTTTCGTGATCTCGGATGCAGGGTTCCCCTTTCTCACCATCGCCCTTGAATTGATACCCTGTGCTGCAAGCCTGCTCTGGATTGCCTCTATCCGATCCTTTGCCTTCGCGTAACAATTCTCAATCTCCTCCTCGGTCTCACCGCGTGATACCACGTAGAGAAGGATAACCTCTCCCACCCCGTGTGTCGCGTTTACCACGGCAATCGCATTCTCAGAGAATCGGGAGAAATCAACAGGGCAGAGGACCTTTGAGAGGATCATCGGGCAGAACATTTCATACTTCTTTCCTTCCAGGCTCCTGGTGATCTTATGGCGCATGATCAGGACACTGGTCCTGCTGCGGCGGAGGACTGCATTCGATACGCTCCCAAGGAGAATCCCTTCCATGGTGCCCTTCCCGCGTGCACCGATCACGATCAGGGACACGTTATTCTCTTCAGCTGCCTGGATAATTGCTCCGGCTGTATCGGATGAGATTTTTACCACCGATGTAACCCTGAGGTTCTCTCCGAGTGTCTCAAGATGGTGCTTCTCTTCCCGGAGAGTATTTTTTTCGTTATGGAACAGTGCACCTCCGATCTCGCCACCACCGCGGGGAGACCAGGTCTCTTTGATTACATGCAGCAGTATCACGTCCCTGGCTCCGGGAAAACCGGCTATGCATTCAAGTGTCTTTGCTGCATATTCCGAGAAATCAGTGGGAAATAGGATTCGAGAAAACATACACTTCCCTGTCGTACCCTTACACTGTTCCTGTTCCTTCCAACTGAAAAAGACTTTGCCTTTTATCTCCCCTTGCCGTTTCGTACGGGCAGAAGGAAATCCCGGGTCCCTCAAACGCATTCTGACTCCTTCATCGAACAACCTCATTTTGCGGTTCTCTACCAATATTCCCAATCATCCATCTGTCATTCCCTTTTCATCGGCAACTGGATATCGCCCTTGTTCGAAGACCGGGACAACCGGGATTATGACTGCATGAATGGAGTTCTTACTGCATCTGGCTGGAGATTCTGGTTTCAGCCGTGTGGCGATCACAGGTACCAGGGGATATTGAGTCCTTCAGTAAAAATGAACGATGCAGCGTTGAAATGAACGAAAAAACAGGGTATTTTGATTCATGATATTCATACGAAACCCTGTCTCACCCCAACATTTATAAAGGGGAGATAATTTTGCGCGCATTTTTACCAAAATTCGATAATTGTTAACAAATAGAAAAAATAACTGTAATTTTGAATTGCCCTGTAGTAAAATATATATCCTAAAATAGATACTTAGGTAGTCCTTCAGAGGGAGGCACAGATGCGATATGGTCAACGGGAAGACGCTCGAGACAATCGAGAGAATGAAACTTCTTGTCCTGAAGCGGTGCGAAGAGCGGGTCCAGAACGCTTCAGGGAGTATGCACTCTAAACCCCCCGAGAGATCCACTTACGTACACTGTCACGGCGTCACTGCCATACTTCGCCATCGCCACGGACTTTAAATTGGGGTGAAGGATTTCATCGAAGGGGAAAGGCCGAAGAGAAAAAGTCGTGTGATTTGAGCTTGGAGATACAGGCATTCAATGGCATGTGCAGATCAGCCCGAACTGGTACGGAAGTTGAGGCAGACCGTGGTAGACCGTTGCAGGGACCGCCTGGCTGCAAAACTGCTCAAGCCCCGTGAAGAGAGAGAGGGACAAGTGGATCCAGCCACCCATGGGATCGGCAGACACCTGCGGCAACTCCGCGGGATGTGAGGAGTTGTGACATGGCATCTGAGAAATCAGTATTAGCGAAAATCCGGGAAAAGGAACTTGAGATGGGCGTGAAGATTGACGAATCCAGAAGTGCCGCCGATCGTGTGATTGAGCAAGCCAAGAAAGAATCTTCTGTGCTAATCTCATCATCAGAAACAGAAGGAAAAAAAGCAGCGAGTGAATTTCTCCGTAAAGAAATGGAAAAAATCCAGGGAGAGGCAGATAATATCGGGATTCACGCCATCGAAGAGGTAAAAAAGGTTCGTGAAAACGGCGAGAAGAATATACCTAAGGCGGTTGAAAAAATCGTTACCATCGTGCTATCAGGATAGAGAGCCATGCTCCAGAAAATGGTGAAAATCCAGGTAATAGGTCCGAAGAGAGACCTTCATTCCGCACTGGATTTACTGTATGCCAAAGGAACAGTACAGCTTGAAGATGCATCTGCACAAAACACACCAGGGGAAATTAGCCTTAAAAGAATGACTGTTGACCAGGTCGGTGATATTGCCGCTGCAGTCCCAAAAATTGGTGGCATCCTCCTCACACTTCCAAAAATCAAGGTGGATGAAAAAGCATTATCCAATATGCATTCCACCCTGAGAGCACAAAGCCATGCGGACCTTCTCCTCCATGTAAACTCGGTCATTGATGAATTGGAACCGGTCACAAAAACACTCGCGACTGAGAAAGGAGACCTGGAGATCGAACTCACCAACCTCAGCCGGTATGAAAAGATTCTCGACAAGATTCGGCCACTTGAGAGCAGCCTGCCTCAATTGGAAGGTTTCGAAGTCACCGTTCTCCTGATCCAGAGGGAATTTAAGGACGTCATTGACATCATCCGGAATGCTCTTACCGAAATAACGAGGAACCAGTTTGAATTGCTCTCCGCAGATGTGGATGAGAAAACCATCGCAGCAGTCACGATTTTCAACAAGCGGTACTCAGAACAGGTACATTCCTTCGCTTTTACCCAGAATGTGAATGAGGTTCGATTGCCCGCCGAATATCTGGGAAAACCATTCAACGAGATCTTTTCCTTGATCGACGAGAGGAAAAACACGGCAACAGAGAATATTGCCCGAATAAATGCGGAACTCGCGAAAATCTCTTTGATATGGTATATTGAACTCTCAGCCTTATACCAGATACTAGAAGAAAGATCCGAAGAATTGAGTATCTTCTCAAAAATCGGGCAGACAGAGTTTACATTTGTCGTCTTGGGATGGATACCAAAGAAGTTCCTCAAAGATACTGCATCGGCACTCAGAGATACCTTTGGGGGTCGTTTAGTTGTCAATGAACTGCCTGTCAGCCCCGAGGAGATGGCGAATGCCCCCACATTCTACGACAATCCCCGGATTGTAAAACCGTTCGAATACCTCATGCGGGTCATCAGCCCAGCCAGGTCCCATGAGATCGACCCCAGTCCGATCCTCGCTATTTTTTTCCCCATATTCTTCGGGATTATGGTGGGAGATATCGCATATGGCCTGATCATTCTCGCCTTTGCCCTTATCGTGAGGTGGAGATTCCCCGATTATGAATGGCTCCAGCATCTCATGAACATCCTTATCATCGTATCGATCCCGACAATATTTTTCGGTTGGATATACGGGGAATTCTTCGGCGATTTCGGCGAGCATATGGGGTGGATCCATCCCATGGATCTGTTCGGCATTACGTGGAACCGTATCGAAATCATCGTCCCCCTCCTCATACTGTCCATCGCAATCGGTGTCTTCCATATCTTCCTGGGTCTTTCCCTCGGGATCCTGAATGCCTATACGGAGATCAGCTGCAACCGGCATGTGAGCAAAGCGAAAAAACACATCTGCGAAAAAGCAGGGATGATTGTCGTGATCACCGGCCTGATCCTGGTAATTGCTGCGGCAACAAAGGTGCTCGCTGAGCCCCTGCTCACGCTGGGGGTGGTGCTATTGGTTGTGGCCCTTCCCCTCATCATCTACGGTGGAGGATTTTTTGGCGTATTCGAGATCATGAGCACGGTCGGAAATATCCTCTCGTATGCGCGTATCATGGCGATCGGCATGGCATCGGTCATCCTTGCCGTTGTCGCCAATAAACTTGGGGGTATGATGGATGTGGCACTCCTGGGACTCCTGATTGCTGCGATGCTCCATACACTCAATATCGTCCTCGCCATGTTCAGCCCATTCCTCCACTCCCTCCGTTTGCACCTTGTCGAGTTCGACTCAAAATTCTACGAGGGTGGCGGGGAGATGTACAAACCTTTCAAGAAGGAAAACGGGGGAAAATCGCTGTGAATCGGCAGGGATTATTCATTATTCCAATATTTATTGACATACCATCGGAGGAGAATGATCCATGTAAGTGAAAGATATCAAATGGATTTAAATTCCATCGCCGAGTGCCGCCATTATCTGAAAGCGGTATCAGGCAAGAATCGTAACGTGAAAATGATGTGCCGCCTGTGCACAGGGCGGCGCTTTGTAAGGAGGTAAGTGTGAATGGTGGTTGATTTCGGAATCCCCATTGGGGCAGGTATCGCATTTGGGCTTGGAGCGCTCGGCACCGGGATTGCACAATCAAAGATTGGCGCAGCGGGGGCGGGAACGATTGCAGAAAAACCGGAAACATTTGGATTAATGATTATTCTGGTTGCCATTCCCGAAACTCTCGTGATCCTGGGTTTCGTGGTCGCAGCCATGATCATGATCATGCTGGTATGAACCGGTAAAATCCCGCGAATACCATATGTGAACAGAATCACTCCGGACTGCGAACCGTGAAGGGTGAATCATGGCAATTGAAGATCTGATCAAGGCTGTAGAGGTGAGTGGCCAGGAGCGTATCACCGAGATAATGGAACGCTCAAAAGCCGAGGCAGAAGAAATTATTAAAGAAGCGCAGGTGAGAGACGAACCACTCAGAAAGCGACACGTCGATGAAGCGAAAAAGTCGGTTGAAATTCAGAGGAATAAACTTCTCTCCGCGGCACGTGAAAAACGTCGTATGGAGATCATCAAAACAAAAAACGAGGTATTCCAGAAGATATTCGATGAAGCACTGCACCAACTTGAATCTGTTCGCGAACGCCCGCAATACAGGGATAGTCTGAAATTATTATTGAATGAAGCACTTACCGGGCTGGGTGATAGTGATGTCGTTCTTCATATCGATAAAAGAGATGAGGCGCTCTGGAAGGAAATCCTGAATGAATCAAAAGAACACTACCAGGTTGTAACCGATCTCACCTGTGCTGGTGGATTGAACATATCCACTCGTGATGAACGCTTTATTATATTCAATACCCTTGAATCCCGGCTAAAAAGAGCGAAAGAGATTTACAGGCCAGAAATTTTCTCAATATTGTTCGGTGAGTGAGATGGAGTACGCGTACGTCAACGCACGGATACGAGCCATGAAGAGCCGCCTGCTTGATCGATCGCTCCTTGAACAATTAATTAATAAACCTGACCTTGATTCCCTCATTGCGGAACTTCAAAAAACCTCGTACAGGGAGGAACTGGAGAAGGCGGGGATTCTGGTTTCTGGTATAAACCATATAGAGGTCGCGATTCGTAAAGACCTCGTCAGGTCTTTCAGAACCATCTTGAATTTTATAAAGGGAGAGGATGCAGAGACGCTCCTCACTATCATCCTCCACCGCTGGGACATCCAGAATATCAAGACCATCTTAAGAGGTAAAAAAATTCAGGCGAGTCCAAAGGAAATTTTCGAATGTCTTATCCCGGCCGGGGAGCTTGATGAAGCAGCACTCACCGAGCTGGTCAAACAGCCTGATGTCAAGGCAGTCATTGATCTTCTCGCCACATGGAGTTTCGTCTATTCTCATCCACTGACCCTCAACTTCAAGGAATTTGCTGAGACCAGAGATATGATGGTGCTTGAGTACGCACTTGACACATTCTACTATGAAGATGCCCTTTCCGTCATTAAAAGCGATGAATCGGAGGATGCTCGCATTCTTAAGCGATTGATCATTACAGAAATCGATATTACCAACATAAAAACGGTATTACGGGTGATTCGGGATCGGATTGCCCATGAAGAAGCAAAAAGGTATTTCATAAAAGGGAGCACCGAGTTTAATATTGAAACTCTTACCTCATTGGTGAGAATAGGGACGATTGAAGGAGTACTCAAGAAGCTAGAGCAAACACCTTTCCAATTTCTCACGAAGATTCCACCTGAATACGTCGCGGTAGAGAAGATCTCGGCCTTTGAAAAGGAACTGGAGAACTACCTTGTAAAAAAGGCGATAAGTCAGTTTCTCGGAGATCCTCTCTCCATCGCTATCCCGATTGCCTATATCTGGGCAAAATATACCGAGGTTACAAATATCAGGGTTATTGCCCGCTGTAAAGCCTCCGGAATGTCGGAAAAAGACCTCAGGGAGGCGCTTATCAGTGTATAAATTTATTGTGGTAACGGATCCCGATACCGCCACGGGATTTCGCCTTGCTGGAATTGATGTGATGGAGATCCAGAATTCCGAAGAGGTTCGTACGCTGCTGCCCTCTCTGCTCCTGAAGGATGATACCGGTATTATTGCGATTAACGAGGATTACATGACATCACTGGATGAAAAGATGATGGAGAAGATTGAAAAATCGTATCGGCCGATCATCATCCCTATTCCCTCCCGTGTAAAGCGGTTGGACCGGACGAGTTACATAGAGGGGCTGCTGAGAAGAGCAATCGGGTATAACATCGTGCTGAGGAAGTAGCAGTATGATTGTCGGAGATATTTCCAGAATTTCGGGGCCCGTTGTCCTGTCTGAAGGGATGCGGGGATGCCGGATGTATGACGTCGTAAAGGTCGGAGAGCAGGAGCTGAATGGAGAGATTATACGGCTTGATGGTGATCAGGCGGTCATTCAGGTCTATGAGGACACTACGGGTCTGAAGGTGGGTGAAAAAGTTACAAATACCGGGCTGCCACTTTCAGTAGAGCTCGGACCCGGCCTCCTCTCTTCTATCTATGACGGTATTCAAAGACCCCTCCCTCTCCTTGCAGAAAAGACCGGAAGTTTCATCTCGCGGGGCGTTACGCTCCCCGGGCTCTCGCATGTAAGGAGATGGGAGTTTAGGCCACGAGTGAAAATGGGGGACCAGGTGACTGGGGGTGATATAATCGGAACTGTCACAGAGTATCACCTCGAACACCGTGTGATGATGCCCCCGTTTGTTTCCGGTATTGTAAAAGAGATACATAGTGGTGAGTTTACTGTAGACGAGCCGGTCTGTACTTTAGAGGATGGTACTCAAATCCCCATGTTGCAGACGTGGCCAGTACGGAAAGGGAGACCCTATCAACGGAAGATGGACCCCGATACATTACTTGTGACTGGTCAGCGTGTCTTTGATTCACTTTTTCCCGTGACCAAGGGGGGAACTGCGATGATTCCTGGCGGATTCGGTACGGGAAAAACCGTTGCTGAGCAGACACTCGCCAAATGGTCCGATACCCAGGTCGTTGTCTATATCGGTTGCGGAGAGCGGGGGAACGAGATGACGGATGTGCTCACAGAATTTCCGGAACTTGTCGATCCAAGGACGAAGTATCCCCTTATCCAGCGGACCATTCTGATTGCAAATACATCCAATATGCCAGTCGCTGCACGGGAAGCATCCATCTATACCGGGATCACCCTCGCTGAATACTATCGCGATATGGGATACGATGTTGCTCTCATGGCTGACTCAACATCACGATGGGGTGAAGCCTTGCGTGAGGTGTCAGGCCGGCTCGAAGAAATGCCAGGAGAAGAAGGATACCCTGCGTATCTTGCAACGAGACTGGCTGCATTCTACGAACGGGCAGGGCGAGTGGTCTGTCTCGGTTCAGATGAACGAAAAGGGTCGGTCACGGTGGTCGGTGCTGTTTCTCCCCCGGGGGGTGATTTCTCAGAACCAATCACCCAGAATACCCTGCGTATTGCAGGTACATTCTGGGCTCTCGATACGAGTCTCGCGTATCGGCGGCACTTCCCCTCGGTGAACTGGATAAAAAGTTACTCACTATATCTGGATCAGGTTCAGGATTGGTTTACCGCAAGTGGTTTTTCTGACTGGAAGGATCTACGGGCACGTACGATGTATCTCCTCCAGAAGGAGGTTGAGCTGCAGGAGATTGTGCAACTCGTCGGTCCTGATGCATTACCCGAAAGCGAAAAAGCAATTCTTGAGATCACTCGCATGATTCGGGAGGACTTCCTGCAACAGAGTGCATACCATGACATTGATTCCTTTTGCTCACTTGAAAAGCAGTATTGGATGCTCCGGGTGATCCTTTCCTTCCACGAACGGGTGGACCTGGCTATGGGAAAAGGGGTCCCGCTCACAAAGATTCTGAAACTCCCCGTGAAAAATGAGATTGGTCGAATGAAGGAACTTTCCGGATTTGACCAGATAAAGGACCTGATCACAAAGATTGATGGCGCTATTAGTGCACTGGAGGCGGAACGATGAAAAAAGCCCCGCTTTATACCAAAGAGGCCAGGGCAATCAGTTACGTTTCAGGCCCATTGATATTTATCCAGAATGTCAAGGGCGTCTCATATGGAGAAATTGTTCGGATCATTCTTCCTACTGGTGAGGAACGCACCGGGCAGGTACTTGATATCTCAAAGGATATTGCAGTAACCCAGGTCTATGAAGGTACCAGTGGTATCGACAATAAGGATACCCGGGTCCGATTTACAGGAGAACCCCCAAAAGTCAAGGTCTCAATCGATATGCTGGGACGGACTTTTGATGGGATTGGTAAACCCCGTGACGGCGGGCCTGATATCATCGAAGAAGCAAACCTGGATATCAATGGAATGCCGATCAATCCATCAGCCCGCGACAAACCCGCCGATTTCATCCAGACCGGGATGTCAACAATTGATGGTCTGAATACCCTTGTCCGGGGCCAGAAATTACCTATTTTCTCTGGCGCAGGCCTTCCTGCGAACAAACTGGCCGCACAGATTGCACGACAGGCACGGGTACTCGGGGAAGAAGAGAAGTTTGCAGTCATTTTTGTAGCCATGGGAATTACCTATAAAGAAGCCTCGTTCTTTATGAGGGATTTTGAAAAGACGGGCGCACTGGAACGCGTTGTTTTTTTCATGAACCTTGCAGATGATCCAACAATTGAGAGAATAGCAACCCCCCGATGTGCACTCACAGCCGCAGAATTCCTGGCCTTTGAGCATGATCTTCACGTACTGGTCATCCTGACCGATATGATCAATTATTGTGAAGCGCTGCGGGAAATCTCCACAGCCCGGGAGGAAGTTCCGGGCAGACGGGGATATCCCGGTTACATGTATACTGACCTGGCATCAATCTATGAACGTGCAGGCAGGGTAAAGGGAAAGAAAGGTTCTATCACCCAGATCCCGATTCTTACCATGCCGGATGATGATATCACCCATCCTGTCCCTGACCTAACAGGTTACATTACAGAAGGACAGATTGTTCTCTCGCGAGACCTGTTTCGTCGTGGTGCTGATCCTCCGGTCGACACGCTTCCCTGCCTTTCACGTCTGATGAACCTCGGAATTGGGCCGGGAAAAACCAGGGAAGACCATCGGAATGTTGCCGATCAGCTCTATGCTTCATATGCGTATGGGAGGGACTTGAGAAGGCTCGTAGCTATCGTCGGAGAAGAGGCACTTACTGAACTTGACAAGAAATACCTGAAAATCGCCGATGAATTCGAGCGTCAGTTCATTACACAGGGAGATGAGAACCGGAGCATCGAGAGAACACTCGAAATTGGATGGCAGTTATTCACGCTGCTGCCTGAGGAGGAATTGAAACGGATCAAACGTGAATACATCCAGAAATATCACCCTGCCTATCAAAAGGGATAATTATGGAACAAATTAATCCCACCCGGATGGAGCTCATAAAGAAGAATGCCCAGATAAAGCTCGCAGAACAGGGACGTGATCTCCTCCGGGAAAAGATGGATGCGCTGATCCAGGAGTTCTTCAATGTCATGGAATCGGTTTCACAGTCACGAAGCGAGCTTGAGAAACTATCCGATATCGCCCAGCATGCTCTGCTTATCGCCCAGGCAATAGATGATCCTGTTACCCTCAAGTCTGCTTCATTCGCCACCAGGCGGGGTATCACCCTTGATATCAAGGGAAAAAATGTCATGGGTGTACCTGTTCCAATTATCGAAAAAAAGCGTTTTGTAAAAAGCATCCTGGATCGGGGCTATAGTATTTTGGGAGTGAGCGGACGGATCGACGAAGCAGCAGAAAAATATGAAGCGGAACTGGATCTCATCATCAGTCTCGCAGAGACCGAGACATCGCTACGACGATTAGGAAGTGAAATCCAGATGACCCGGCGGCGGGTAAATGCACTAGAGCAGATACTTATCCCCGAATTGAAAAAACAGGCTAAATATATTAAGACTACGATAGATGAACGGGATCGGGAAGACCTTTTCCGGTTGAAAAAGGTGAAAAAGATTATAGAAAGGAAGAAAAAATGAATAAAAAAGACCTGAAGATCGCGAGATCTCCCTTAATATCACATTCATATCTCTGATCATATCTCACTTCAGCCGCTTCCTGCAAGCCTGGTAAAGGAGCGTCGCCTCCCATCTCACTTCTTGGGTGGTTTTTCGGGTTGATGCCGAGAGCTTGGATATCGTGTGAAGTGCAGGCCAATAAAGAGACGAATTCTGGAGGAAAAAGAATCCGGTCCTATGAAACGCTCATGATAACTTACGTTCACAGACCCCCCCTGATGAAAACCGCGGATGCGGTTTTCATGCCAAATGACCAGTATTTCCTTTTACATCCTTTTGACGTTACTTTCATTTCCTGTGAGAATAGAATTCGGAGGGAGAGATGGTATTTCGACTTTCATAAGAAAATCGAGGGAAAATAGATATACATAAATGAGCTTGGCCGATAAATAAAAACACCCATTTGGTCCATATCCCCTTCATCACGAACGGTTAGGGGCGGATCCTATGTATCACCAAATCTACTATCCATAGGAAAGTTATTATATTATAAATAATATTTACGATTACAAGTGCTATTTTTGCACTTAAAGATAATCATAAGAGATAAAAAATTGTGTCTCGTTTTTTTGTGACATCCACACTAAAGGAGGTGGTTTATTGTAGAGAAAATCCCGCATACGAAAAGCTTCAATACAAAGTTGGTCACTTGTCGTTTTCAAATTGGGAGGCATTTCTATTCAGAAGTGGGTATTCATTCACCATAATCTAATGTGAGCGACACAGGGATCAGGTTATAAAATGGTGTGGTCCAGGATCATATGAGGTAGGAAAAGGTGATTTGATGGCAGAATGGGCAGTACCAATCGGGGCAGGGGTTGCTTTTTTTGGTGGTGCGGTTGCATGTGGTTATGCACAATCAAGAATCGGTGCGGCTGGAGCGGGCACGGTCGCAGAAAAACCGGAAACTGCAGGTGTCATTATTATTCTTGAAGCTCTTCCTGAAACCCTTGTCATTTTAGGGTTCGTTGTTGCAACATTGATCATTTTGATGGCCTGAAGGAGTGTATGAGGTGTTATTCAGCATCCTTGGCGATACTGAATAATCCTTTTTTAAAAAAAGCAAGGGATGCGAAGATCCATTTATTCCAGGTATTAAAATCAGGCATTCCTATCCTTGCCGATCAGTCGTGGGTCCAGACATTGCATGGGACGATATCATGTCAGGACACGAATATACGTGGAAAATCGCCGTGACGGTGTCTTTGGGTGGAGATATAAAGATGAAAAATAGAGGGACGCTATTTTCCTTTCCTATGGGATATGATAACATATCACCACGAAATCATGCATTCGTGAATAATCATAATGTCACATATCCAGGGGGATGAAGACACTCGCCAACGTTGCCCAGCACTCTCTGCTGATCGCGCTGGCGGTCGATGATCCCATCACCCTGAAGTCTGCCTCTTTTGCCACCAGGAGCGGCATCACCCTCGACATCAAGGGGAAGAATATCGTGGGTGTCCCTGTCCCCATCATCGAGAAGAAGCGGTTCGTGAAGGGCCTCATGAAGAGGAGCTGTAGTATCCTGGGGGTGAGCGGGCGAATTGACGAGGCTGCGGAGAAATACGGAGCAGAACTGGATCTCATAATCAGCCTCGCAGAGACCGAGACATCGATCCGGAGAATAAGCAGCGAGATCCAGATGACCCGAAGGATAGCGAATGCCCTGGAGCAGGTGCTCATCCCCGAATTAACACGCCAGGCAAAATATATCGAGATCACGATAGACGAACGCGAACGCGAAGACCTCTACCGGCTGAAAAAAAGTGAAGAAGATCATCGATCGGAAGAAGAAGGCCGCTGCTCCCGGGAAGACCTCATGAGACCCTTCCTAGTATCTCTGTCACGTCCCTGACCGCATCACTCTCCAGCCGCTCCTTCCTCTTTACCTCTTTTGCCATCCGGATGATCTCATCGAGATCATTCCTTGTAAGGCGGGTGAAGGTGAACCCCTCCCACCTCCGACGATCCATAGAGATCCAGCCCTCCCCAAGCAGATACTTGAGTAGTTCGATGTCTGTTGCCGAATAGATCTTCCAGTCCTGCCCGATATTCTGGCGAATTTTCTCCAGCGCCTTCTCAACAGCCATCTCTTTATGGATCTGGAATACTCTCCTTCCCCGCTCGTCGTCAGTCACCTCAGGCATTCCCACCAGCTCACTCTACAATCCTCGTGAGGGTATATATCTTTTCGGACACTGTCCCCCCTGCCATCCCGGTGCTTTGTCCACGAACAGACTGTGCCAAAAATATGGAAATGACATATTCAAAGCAGGTTTCTGCATTCCCGTGGCAGATGCGAAAAAACCGTCAGGGAAATCCAGGAGAATACGTTCGAAAGATAAGAGAGAATTCTTCACTTGAGAACAGGAATGGAGCGATATACCGGGTCAGCGTATCAACTCAATTCGGGAAGACAAGAAAATGTTCCAATCACACAGTAGCGTTTTCGAAGGCTCCACCGTTGCGGGTGTAGAGGATGACTATTCCTGGCGCGTACCCTTCCTCTCTATCCTCTCGTAGATAGCAATAAGACCCTGCTGATCGGTCTCCCTGCAGAACCCATGGCCTGAACGTGACGTGGCCAGCACATGCCGAAGGTGGCGGTAGGATTTCATCGAAGGATCACCTGTGTACATAATTCCGCATTGAATATTCCAGGATGCGGACAACCCCTTTCACTTTGGAACAGCGAAAGTACGCAGAGTGCGGCAATAAACTATTGCATTGCACTCCTACACTGCATAAAAGAGGGGGATCCGGCACACTTCAGTCACATGCTCACCCCCGCACCGGGCAGCAGGATAGCCGTGACATCCTCCACGGCCTTCCTCGAATTCATCTCGTTTCCAAGCGATTTCCTGCCGATGGAGATGATATCCAGGAGTTCAATCCTGGTAACACGGGAGAAGGATACCTTCTCCCAGAGATCCCGCTCAAGGTAGACCCATGTCTCTCCGAGTATAAACTTCAGCACTTTTTGGTCGTCCTGGGAGAACACGGCCCAGTCTGACCCCATGTGCGTCCTGATCTTCTCGATAACCTGCTCCACGTTCTTCTCCTTCTGCAGATTGAAGATACGCCTCCCGATCTCTGTCCTTGATACATCCGGCATTTGCCCGTCACCTCACCCCATGTCAGGTATGCGCTCATAGACCCATGGAAGGATAAGGGTTTGCCAGGCGATTTTTGCCTGTCGCATCCCCCGGTATATCGGGTTCAATCGACGAAAATCCTCTTTTCAGCGATGGATTGCCGGTTTTGGGTCAAATGAGAATGATTAATAATGACAGAATCCCAGAAGTATACCCATTCGAGGGTGAGTTTATGATCACACTGCCATTCCTGATACTCTTCCCTGCTGCGGTCGCTGCCCTTCTCCTGCTCGTTGCGAGCGATTCCTGGAGACGGCTGATCGTCAAGGCAGGCGCACTTATCATCGGCATTGCCTCCCTCTACCTCCTGTTCATCACCCCTGAAGCGGGCCCGGAATTTTTTCCGGTCGCGTTTGAACCGCTCACCGGATTGATGTTCCTGGCAGAGATGGTCATTGCGGCGTTCCTCATTTACCTGGGGATCAAATACAAGAAGTACCTGGCCATTTTCCTGGTACTGGCCCAGGCTGCACTGCTCGTCTATTTCGAGACCACGGCGGCTGCAGGGGTGCACACCGTCCCGAACCTCTTTATCGACCAGTTCTCCCTGATCATGGCACTGATCATCGGGATAATCGGGAGCCTCATCTGCGTGTATGCCCTGGGATACATGTCGACATACCAGGAGCACCACCCTGACGTGAGGGACAGGCGAAGGACATTCTTCTTCCTGATGTTCTTCTTCCTCTCTGCCATGTTCGGGGTCGTGTTCTCCAACTACCTCCCCTGGGTCTTCTTCTTCTGGGAGCTCACCACCCTCTGTTCCTTCCTCCTGATTGGATACTCAGGCACCGGAGAAGCGGTGAACAATGCGTTTCTGGCCCTGAACATGAACCTGCTGGGCGGACTTGCATTTGCAGGAGCCCTCCTCTACCTGGCCTTCGTCAGCCCTGGCGGCCAGCTCCTGGAGATCAGCACCCTTATCCAGTCGGGTCACGTTGTTGCCCTGGTCCCGGCAGTGCTGATTGCCTTTGCCGGGATCACCAAGGCTGCACTGATGCCATTCTCGGCATGGCTCGTCGGGGCCATGGTGGCGCCGACCCCTGTCTCGGCACTCCTGCATTCCAGCACCATGGTCAAAGCCGGGGTCTATATCATCGTCCGTTTCGCCCCGGTGCTGACCGGGACCATGGAGGGCCTCATCATCGGACTGGTAGGCGGGTTCACCTTCCTGCTGGCATCGGCGATTGCGATATCCCAGAGCAACGCAAAGAAGGTGCTGGCCTACTCCACGATCGCCAATCTCGGCCTTATCGTGGCCTGCGCCGGGGTGGGGACCTACAAACTGGTGTGGGCAGCAATCCTCCTGATCATCTTCCACGCCATCGCCAAGTCACTCCTCTTCCTCTGCGTGGGCACAGTGGAGCACCGCATCGGCAGCAAGGATATCGAAGACATGACCGGGCTGATCGTGCGCATGCCGAAGGTCGCGGTGATGATGTTCATCGGCATCGCAGGGATGTTCCTCGCGCCATTCGGGATGCTGATATCCAAGTGGGCGGCCATAGAAGCCTTCATCGAGGCCCAGTTCGGGCTTATCTTTGTGGCTATCCTGGCATTCGGAGGATCGATCACGGTCCTCTTCTGGTCAAAATGGATGGGGAAGATCATCTCTGTCTGCCCGGTGGCCACGAAGGTGGAGAACGGCATCCCGCGGGAGAAGTGGATCGCGCTCTCGTTTTTAACCGCCATGACGGTGTTCATATGCCTCGCCTTCCCGGTCATCTCCTCCCACCTGATCGAGCCGTTTGTCCTCTCGGTCTATGGCCAGACTGCCCGGCTCTCTCAGGATAATATCACCATCATGGCCATGATGCTCTTCCTCCTGATGATCATGCCATTCTCCATGCTCTGGTACCGGAAAAGCACAAAAGTGGTCCCACCCTACATGGCTGGAAGACCTACGACTCCCGATATGCATTTCCTCGGCTCCATGGGGGTCCAGCGCCAGGTAAACCTGGGGAACTACTACTTTGAAGAGGTCTTCGGGGAGAAGAGGCTCTTTATGGCCGGGACCGCTCTCTGCTTCGGCCTGATCCTGCTCATGGGGACACTCACCGCGGGGGTGGCACTATGATCCTGTTAGAGAACGCCCTGCTCTTCATCATACTGGCTCCCTTCATCGGGGGGCTGGTAGCGGGGATTGACCGGAAACTGACCGCCAGGATGCAGGGGAGGGTGGGACCACCGCTTCTCCAGCCATTCTACGATGTCGGAAAGTTACTCCAGAAGGAGCAGATAGTGGTCACACCCTCTCAGCACTTCTACATCCTTTCCTACCTGGTCTTCATCGTCGTGAGCGGCGCCCTCTTCTTCGCCGGAGGGGACCTGCTGCTGGTGATATTCGCCTTTACCCTGGCCCATATATTCCTCGTGCTCGGGGCCTACTCCTCATACTCCCCCTACAGTTTCATCGGCGCGGAGAGGGAGCTGATCCAGATCATCGCCTACGAACCGATGATCATCCTCTCTGCGGTGGGTATGTACCTGGTGACGAAGAGCTTCTTCGTATGGGAGATCATGGGGAGCTCCCTCCCCCTGATCCTCTACCTCCCGGGAGTCTTCCTGGGATTTTTGATGGTGCTGACGATCAAGCTCCGGAAGTCTCCCTTTGATCTCTCGACCTCACACCATGCACACCAGGAGATCGTCAAAGGCGTGACCACCGAGTTCTCCGGACCAATGCTGGCGAGGGTTGAGATCGCCCACTGGTACGAGAACGTATTCCTCCTGGGGTTCATCTATCTCTTCTTCGCCTGGAGTCCCCCGGTTGCAATCCTCGCCATCATCATCGTCTATCTCCTCGAGATCCTGGTCGACAACACCTTCTCCCGGGCGACCTGGAAGTTCACCCTGAAGAGTTCCTGGATCATCGCAGGGATGATGGGACTCGTGAATCTCGGGGTGCTCTACTACCTTTCGGCGGTGGTGCCGGTATGAGTACCCTCTCAAAGTCCCCATGGATCCTGCACTACGATGCATCAAGCTGCAACGGGTGCGATATCGAAGTGCTGGCCTGCCTCTCACCGCTCTACGATGTGGAGCGTTTCGGGATCATCAACACCGGTAACCCCAAACATGCTGATGTGCTGGTGATCACCGGCGGTGTCAATGAGCAGAACCGTGAGGTGATCAAGAACCTCTACCACCAGATGCCAGATCCGAAGGTTGTGGTCGCAGTGGGAATCTGTGCAAGTTCCGGCGGGGTGTTCAGGGAATGCTATAATATTGTAGGAGGGATCGACTGCCTGATCCCCGTGGATGTCTATGTTCCTGGCTGCGCTGCCCGGCCGGAATCCATCATCGACGGGATCGTGAAAGCCCTCTCAATCCTGGAGGAGAAGAAGGAGAAGATGGCACTACCCGTGCGGGTCGCTTCGGGAGGTGAACAATGACCATTGAAGAGCAGACCACGACCGTTATCGAGCGGGACCACCTGATCGGAAGAGTCGAAGAATTCAAAAAGCAGGGGTATCGGCTGGTGCAGATGAGCTGCACCAAAGTGGGGGATCTTTACGAGATCAATTACTCATTTGACCTGAACTACCAGTTCCGGAACCTCAGGATCGTTATGGACGGTCAGACTGAAATCGCCAGTATCTCCGGGATATACTGGGGAGCATTTGTATACGAGAACGAGATGCATGACCTCTTCGGCATCCGGGTCGTGGGAATGAACGTCGACTTTGGCGGGAACCTCATCCGGACCGCGAAGAAGAATCCCTTCGCGAATCCCACCTTCAGGGGGGAGGGGCCATGTCCCGGAGAATAATCGTCCCATTCGGGCCCCAGCACCCCGTGCTCCCCGAGCCTATCCACCTTGACCTGGTGCTCCAGGACGAACGGGTCGTGGAGGCCATTCCCTCCATCGGGTATGTGCACAGGGGCCTCGAGACCCTGGTGGCAAAGCGGGAATTCCCTGAATATGTCTACATCGCCGAGAGGACGTGCGGCATATGCAGTTTCATCCACGGGATGACCTACTGCCAGGCAGTTGAGCAGGTCATGAACCTGGAGGTGCCCGACCGTGCACTATTCCTCAGGACCATATGGTCCGAATATTCCAGGATGCACTCGCACCTCCTGTGGCTCGGGCTCTTCGCCGATGCCCTCGGATTCGAGAACCTCTTCATGGCCTCCTGGAAGCTGCGCGAATTCGTGCTTGATGTCCTGGAGGAGACCACCGGTGGCCGGGTTATCCAGGGGAGCTGCAAGGTGGGAGGAGTAAGAAGAGACATCCCGGGCGAAACGCTCGACCGCATGGTCAGTGACCTTTCTTGCTTCGAACGCGATCTGAAGGAACTCGCACACGTGTTCCTCCGGGATGAATCCATCATTGCCCGTACGCGGGGAGTAGGGGTGCTCTCCCGCGACGACGCGTATTACATGGGCGCGATGGGTCCCACTGCACGTGGCAGCGGTGTTGCCATCGACCTGAGAGAGACAGGATACGCTGCCTATGGTAAAATGAATTTCAGGCCGGTAGTGGAGATGGACGGTGATTGTTATTCCCGGTGCGCAGTGAGAATGAAAGAGGTCATTGCATCAGTTGACCTGATCAGGCAGGCTGCAGGCAAGATCCCGGAAGGCGAGATAGAGGTCAAGCCAAAGGGAAATCCGGATGGTGAGTGCTTCTCCCGGGCCGAACAACCGCGCGGCGAACTGGTGCATTATATCAAAGGTGACGGGAGCAGGCACCTTGTCCGCTCACGGATACGAACCCCCACCCTCACGAACCTTCCCCCGCTCGTGAAGATGCTTGGTGGGTGTGAGCTTGCGGATGTGCCGGTGATTGTGCTCAGTATAGACCCGTGTATCGGGTGCATGGAGAGGTGAGAAGAGCATGGCATTCTTTGAGATGGCAAAAACCGCGATACTGACCACCCTGAAGAGACCGTCCACGAGGAGATACCCGGCAGTCCCGGCGAAGGTGACCCCCCTCTCCAGGGGGAAGGTGGTGATAGATCCTGCACGCTGCATCTCCTGCGGCATGTGCATGAAGAAGTGCCCTTCAGGGGCCATATGCGTGGTCAAGGACGAGAAGACCTGGAGTATCGACCGCCTGAAATGCGTGGTCTGCAACTGCTGCGTTGACGTATGCCCCGTCCACTGCCTGACCATGGAGACAGGATACTCACCCAGCATGACCCGGCACCAGGGGGTCGAGGTCATCCCTATCACCTATGTGAAGCCTGAACGGCCTCCCCGAAAAGAACCGGATGAGAAGGGCGGGCAGGATTCCTGACTTGGATAGAGTTCCATCTCTGTTCTTTTTTTCGCCTCCCCGCTGTGTGTCACGGGGGATGAGAGTGTGTTCCTCGAACATATTGTGACCTGGTCACCGGACCGCCGCCGGTTTTCTTTTCGATTCGTGCCGGCTCATATCACCTCCCACTCTCTCGTAATCGATATCATGGAGGACCCCTATCATCTCCCAGCGCTCCGGGTCCTCCTCCCATCCGGACCGCGAGAACCTTCATGATCGCAGCCGTGGCCAGGCAATGCACCCGGAGACTCTCCTTCTCGAGGGATCCGCGCATCAGGGTGCGGGCTTCATCTCTCTTCATATAAACCAGACTCTCTCCCTTGATCATATTATCCCGCGCACCACCGGCGCATCCTCCTGGCTGCACGATCCGCACGCACTATCGGCTCCGGGAACCGCGAATTCCGGCAGCACCGCAGGGTGTACTCCCTTGCCTGCACCAGGGTGGTCCGGTACCCCGCTGACACATATACCGGTGGATTTCCTTCCCTGGTCCTCAGCAGCACTCCCACTACTTCTCCTTCAAGGAGGATGGGGGAGGTTGCCCCCCGGTAAGTTCCGGGTTCTGATGCCTGCATCCCCAAAGAACCACGGCCGGCCACACCGAGACTCGGGATTTGCAGGATGGCCCCAAGATGCGTGGCCAGCCCCACCCTCCGGGGGTGGGCATACCCGTGCCCATGAACCAGCAGGAGATCGGGGAGAGGTGCCACCAGGGAGAAAGCATGAAGGAGGGCAGGGATCTCCCTGAATGCAAAATAGCCAGGGATATACGGAAATCGCACCGGCGACCGGGCCATACAACGGGAGACCGGGGTAAGGGCCGGGTAGGTGACCACCACCACGCAGGCACATGCAGACTCACCTCCATAACTGACGTCCATTCCGGCAACAAGGGATGGATCCCCGCAAAATACCTGTGATTCCCTCTCCAATGCCCGGAGAAGCTCAATCTGTATCTCCTCTGCCTCCTCCAGCGAGGAGGGCAGGTGAAATGGTTCCATCTCTTCACCCTGGAGTAGATCTGCCTGGCATTTATATCCATGCTCGACTCAGATATCCTCTTTTCCTTCGCTATTCCGGAGTGGCTGAGAGCCGAGGATCACAATGGCATGACCCGGGGGATCTGTCATTGTGGCTGGGGCGAGGGATACTGGATTATGGGATTGCCTGGTCGGCCGGGAACCTCTCTTCTCACACGGCCTCTTGAGAATCTTTTTTGTTCCTACAGGCTCACACTATATACAAGGTGGATCTGAGGATGACCAGGGAATCGCAGGACGCAGCCCGGACCGTCGTACTTGACGAAGTTCCTGATTACTACATGGAACTCTCCGAATACCTGGAAGTCCTCTCCAACAGCCAGCGCCTGAAGATCCTCAAGATGCTGGAGAAGAAACCCCGTGACGTGCGCATGATCGCCTCGGAGATCGCAACCAGCTACGAGAACACCAAGAAGCACCTGGACAAATTGATGGGAATGGGGCTCATCCGCAAAGAAGTGGGCCTGGGGCAGCAGACTTCCAAGGGGGTGCATCCTGTCTGGAAATATTCCCTCGTGCCCGGGGCTATGGAGGCGGTAGTGCGGAATCTTGGCATCTTCTCCAACATGCGCATCCAGATGGCAGATTCTGATCTCAAAAAGCGCCTGGATGAGGTGAGGAACGCAATAGAAGGGGATGTGATAGGACACCATCCCATGCTCATCCTCCTGGGCGGGCCCGATGATGGGAAATGCTTCTGTATCCCGGAAAACGCGGTGCGGATCGGGAGGGTGGACACCAGAGAGGAGGGAATCGGTGACCAGGAGGGGGACGTGATCCTTGCACGGGAATATACCTCTGTCAGCAGGGTCAGTCGCCCCCATGCCATGTTCCGGAAGGAGGGGACAAAATGGCTGCTTGAGGATCGGGGAAGCACGGGGGGGACATTCCTGAACAGCACTCCCCTGCAGAAGAGGGTCCCCGTGGAGGTGTCCGATGGTGACCTGATCGAGCTTGCCAAAGGGACCGCAGGTGCCCGCCTTCTGGTCATCCTCCCGGGCAAGAAGTAATACACACAACGGTGTTCACCTGTTCCTCCCATGGCCCGCTCTTCTCCCTGGACTGTTGTTTCGCTCCTGATCCTCGCCCTCCTACTCCTCCCCATCCCCGGTTTTTGTGCGGACACCTATACCATCACGGCGAGCGCGGGTACCGGGGGGAAGATCTCCCCTTCAGGTGAAGTGATCGTCTCCAGGGGAAGCGACCAGGCTTTCGTGATCGAGGCATTCCAGGGTTATAAGATACAGAATGTGCAGGTGGATCAGAAATCGCTGGGAGCTATCCCGCTGTATACCTTCAACAAAGTCAATACCAACCACGTCATCTCCGTCGCATTCCAGCCCCTCTTTGGATCATTACAGGTGGACTCGAGACCTGCGGGAGCGGAGGTGTTCATCGACAATACCTTCTATGGGGTCACTGATCCTGGTGGACCGGTTACCTTTACGCGTATCATCCCTGGCTCTCATACTGTTCGCATGCTGATGCAGGGATACCAGGAATACCGGGCAGAGGTGCAGGTTACGGAAGGCCAGACAACCGTGCTCCCGGTTGCAATACTTCTTCCTGTCCCTACCACTGCCACGACTGTTCCAACCACCACTGCCACCACCTCCCCCACCACCACTGTCACCACCACCCAACCCACTACCACTGCCACAACTGTTCCAACCACCACTGCCACCACCTCCCCCACCACCACTGTCACCACCACCCAACCCACTACCACTGTCACTACTACCGCTCCCACTACCCAGCCAACCACATCCCCCACCACCACTGCCACCACCACTCAACCCACTGCCACTGTCACTACTACCGCTCCCACTACCCAGCCAACCACATCCCCTACTCCCACTGGAACGGAGATTCAACCGACTGTCACCATTACCACTGAAGAAACCACCAGTCCCCCGGTCACCACACCCCCCATGCCAGGCAATGGGGGAATCCCCCCTTCCTCCCCGCCAATTCCGGGGATCTTCATCATACTTGCAGCAGGGGGACTTGCCACCATCATCCTCTCCAGGGACGTGCTCAGCTCCACGCGAGTGAGAGATGTCCCGCTTCGCAGACGCCTGCTGGCATGTGTACTCTTCGCCATTCCCTGCACTGCGATGGGAGTGGTGCTGCACTGGTACCTGCAGTTCCCCGGGGGGAATGCAGGAGGACTCTCTCCCGAACTGGTCATCGTGGTCCTGCCCCTTTTGGTGTATCTCATCCTCTCATCGGTCGCCCTGATGATGGGAGCCCTGCTTTCATGGCCGTTTCAGGGAATGCTGAAGGCCCATACCGTCGCAGGGGTCCTGGTCATCTTCCTTGCCCTCATGGCATTGATCGCGGGAGACCCGGCAAGGCGTTTTATCATGGGAGTGGCGCTCCTCGCGGGTGTACTCTCCACTCTCGCAGCCCGCTGGCAGGACGGGAATTACAGCCATGATCGGGGAGGGAATGGTGGCCCGGCAGGGGAGAGTGTTGTGCTCCGGAACGGACCGGACAAGACAAGCGCCCTCCCCCTTGCCGGAAAAGGAATGTTCCCCCCCGAACTCGCCGATAAATACGACGTAACTGAATTCGTCGGCTCGGGTGGCCTTGCCCGGGTCTTCAAGGCCAGAAATCTCCTGACGGGACAGGAGGTAGCATTGAAGATCCCCCTGCAGTCTGATGAGAATACAGGGAAATCCTTTTTAAAGGAGATCGTGGGCTGGGAGGGGCTGGAGCACGAGAATATTGTACGGGTGACAGGGGTGAACATCCTCCCCATTCCGTACGTTGAGATGGAATTTATCGAAAAGACCCTCTCAGACCTCCAAAGACCCCTCCCTGTCCGGTCCGCCGCCCGGATCTGCCGGGACGTGGCCCGTGGCCTCATGTTTGCCCACGATCGGGGGATCATTCACAGGGACATCAAGCCCCAGAATATCCTTGTGACCTCCAACGGCGTTCCCAAGATCACGGACTGGGGGATGAGCAAGGTGATGGGAGTGACCGGGATGCCCACCATCACCGGCTTTTCCCTCGCCTACGCCGCACCGGAGCAGCTGGCGCCACTGACATTCGGGGAGACCGACCAGCGTACCGATATCTACCAGCTGGGGTGCGTGCTCTACGAGTTGATCACGGGAACCGTCCCCTTCCCCGGGAATGACATGGTGCAGGTCAGCTCTCTCATCACCTCCGAGGTGCCGAGACTTCCGTCACGCCAAAATCCCAATGCAAAGCCCCTTGATCCCATCGTCATGCGGTGCCTGGAGAAGAGACCAGAGGATCGCTACCAGAATGTGCGGGACCTGATCATGGACCTGGAGCGGTTCCTTCTCGTGGATGAGAAGGGGGATCGCTACAACATATTCGAAGATTGACCCTGTGCTGGTCAATACTGCCCGCGACCTTGCCAGGAGAACGGGAAGCGTTCATTTGAGAAAGCCAGGGAAAAAAGAGTATGGAAGCTCTCCCGGCTCTCTGTTGTCCTGCCGGGGGAGCCCTGCATCGGTTGTGAGTGTGTGTGTGCTTTTTTTCAGGATCTGGCATGCGCTACAAGTGTCCAATTGCCGAAGTGGAGTTATGCTTCAAGGATGTGTATGCTCCTCTGACGATTCGGTGGATGATTCATGGGTGGTGTTGCATGCTGCCCGATGTCTTCCGACAGGGGACAGCGGGGCACGGGGACAGATTGGCACTCTAGGGACGGGCATCGTGCCTCGCCGGTGATCGGGATGAACATGATTCCTTTCACCGCCACTTTCTGTCCTGTCACCGGTCGCCCCTGCTTCGGGGTGGCTGTCCTCCGGCCTCTCTTCCATGCCTCACCATATCAATGTCCCCCGGTATCTCACTTAAATTGGACACATCGCGCAGGTACGAACGGCAAAATCATCATTTCAATGATTGAACCGGGCGGTTCAACCGCATGGGAGAAGGCATACCATGTCAAACCTCACCAGGATACACACATTCTCATGAATCCGGGAATATTCTCCTGTTGCCTCCCTGCAACGGCATAACCGATCATGTGAAATGAGAAGAGAATACATGGGGAGATATGGGATAAGGCATGGAGGTGAACCGGTGATCCGTGTGCTCCTGGTGGATGACGACCCTGCGCTCTTCAATGTGACCAAACTGGCCCTCGAACGGGATGGGGGGGTAAAGGTTGACCTGTGCGGATCAGTGCGGGAGGCCAGGGCACGCTTAAAAGAACACTCCTACCACGTAATCATCTCTGACTATGACATGCCTCTCGAGAACGGTATCTCTTTCGTGCGGGGCCTCAGGGAATCGGGTGTCAGTACTCCGTTCATCCTCTTCACAGGGAAGGGGAACGAGCAGGTGGCCATGGATGCCTGCAACGCGGGGATCGATTATTACCTCACCAAATCCGGGTCTCCCCAGGAAGTCTTCGGTCGCATGAGAGACTACGTGGTCAGTGCCGCACAGAAAAGCCCGTCTCACTGGATGGGAGATGCTGCCTCTCTCGGCCCGGCACAGATACTTGAATGCCTGCCCGAACCGGTACTGGTCCTGGATGCCGGACTGCACATCTGTTACCTGAACCGCTCCGCCGCCAGGGTCTTCGCCACTCCTGAATATGCTACTGGGCCCCACACATTCACTCGTTTTCTGACCAGGGAGTCGTCTATGGACCTCCTTGCTTCTCTGGAGCGTGCCATCAACAGATGTGAAGATGAGGAGGAGAGCCGGATCTCTGCCACCCTGGATGTGTCGATTCCGGATAATCACCACCTCATCGTCGATTGCACTTTTCTCCCCCTCCGGGCCGAGAAGGGGAAACACTCGGGATTTCTCGTGACCTGCAGGGAGTGCAGGATGCCGGACCATCTGCCGACAGACTGATCTCTGCCGGGTCAATCGTCTTTGTGCAGGCGGGCGGAAAGAGCCCTTCCCACTGCCCTGAAGGCCCCATCAATCTCGCGATAATTCGGGATATGCCGCTCCCGCAGCACCCGCTCCCCGCTCCTCATGCTGTCGCCCCCGAGAAGGCAACCGATCACCATCTTGTGGGTGTTCTTTGAGAACCGGGCGATCTCCTGGCCCAGGTGCGTGGGGTCAAGGATGGCTGACGGGACCGCGATAACCACCGCGATATCCCAGTCGTCCTGGAAGCGTGTCAGCACGTCAAAAACCCTGGCATACCGTTCCGCCCCCCCGTCCCCTATGATGTCGAGGGGATTCTCCCTGCTCCACATCGAGGGCAGGAACGCATCCAGTGCCTCGATAATCCTCGCAGGGAGCGGGGGGAGGGTGATGCCATACCATTCGGCGTAATCAGAGGCCATGACCGCAAAGCCACCCGCCGTGGTGACCACAAGGGCACGGTTCCCTCTTGGGTACCCTTC
This sequence comes from Methanolinea sp., assembly GCA_025453675.1. Lineage (GTDB taxonomy): Archaea > Halobacteriota > Methanomicrobia > Methanomicrobiales > Methanospirillaceae > Methanolinea_A. The sequence goes on along the minus strand of JALOPW010000005.1, from coordinate 30,566 downwards.
TGAAGCCAGGAGTTCTGCCACGTCAAATGCCTCCTGGATGGTATAGACAGGGATGACCCCTGCCTGGAGGAAGGCCGCCTGGTAGACCTGGTAGTTCCCGGCAAGGGACCCGGTGTGCGAGGCTGCAGCCTTCTGCCCTATCCCTGACGAGCCGGACTTGAGGGCGATAACCGGTTTCTTCCCGGTGATATCCTTCACTGCTGCCAGGAACTCCCGCCCGCGCCGTATCTCCTCTATGTACAGGATAATGGCGTGGGTATGGGGATCGGCAGCTACCACGCGGAGAAAGTCCACGAATCCAAGGTCAACCTGGTTGCCCACGCTGAGGATCATGGAGAAGCCGATATGCTCAGGGATGCTCCAGTCGACGATGGTGGTGATGACCGCTCCGCTCTGGGAGATAAAGCCGATAGGCCCCTCCCTCGGTGATACGGGATCAAAGGTGGTGTTGAGACTTTCATGGGGTACGATGATCCCGAGGCAGTTGGGGCCCACGATGCGTATACCCCCGGCCTTTCCAATCTCCAGGATCTCCTCCTCAAGTGCCTTCCCCTCATCACCGCTCTCGCGAAAACCGGAGGAGAGGATGATGGCGAGCTTCACACCTTTGTCTGCACACTCTTTGAGAACACCGGGGACCGCCCTGGCCGGGATGGCAATGACGGCAGCATCGATATCCCCGGGTATGTCCCCCACGGAGGGGTAGGCATGCTTCCCCAGGATCTCGGGATGCCGGGGGTTGACAGGGTAGAGGGATCCCGGGAACTGGAGCAGGTTTCGAAGGACCACATACCCAATCTTATGGGGGTCTGATGAGGCCCCGATGACGGCAACCGATCGCGGATAGAAGAGGGCCGGGTCCGCGGGATCGTGCAGGGCGATCTCACCTGGTTTTCTCCCGGGAGTGATATATACCCGGGCATCCACCGCCACGCAGCCATGCTGGTACAGGATCAGGGGATTGATATCGAATTCATCCCATTCCGGGTCATGCAGGAAGCGGTCCGCCACGCGCAGGATGGCATCCGCGAGTGCCTCCTCGTCAAGGGGGAGGGAATTGCGGTAACCCCTGACAAGGGGATACCCCCTGATCTCCCGGATCATCTCTTTCACCATGGTTATGTCAACAGGGAGCACCCTGATGGCGACGTCACGGAGCAACTCCACCAGGGTCCCCCCCATTCCGAAGGTGATCACCTTCCCGAATGCAGGGTCCGTCTTTCCCCCCACCAGGAGTTCGAGACCCGGTGGATATTCCCTCTCCACCATCATCCCCTCAAGGACCGCACCGGGAACTTTCTCCCGGACCGAACGGGATATGTGCAGGAACGCCTCCCGGGCTTCCTCAGCATTCCTGATGCCGGTGGTGACACCCCCTGCATCGCTCTTGTGCACCACCTGCGGTGATATCACCTTCATCACCACCGGAAACCCCAGGCTTTGCGCGATCTGTCCTGCCTCTTCTGCTGATTTTGCAACCCCGTGTTCCGGGACCGGGACACCTGCCCTGGCCAGGAGGTCCAACCCCTCCTTCTCGGTGAGGAGCCTTTGGGAGTCCTGGCCCCCATGTATCGTATTCACGCCTGTTCTCCTCTCAAACCCGGGTTTTATTCTCCTATCCCTCACCTTTGCCCCGGGATATTATGTACGTATCGCCCAAGCACATAATTGCAGGAGACGGGTTTCCCGGAAGGAATTATGTCGATGATGACCTATCCCTACTGCATGCCCGACCGGGGACCCGATGAAATACTGGCTCTGTGTGCGAAGACCAGGGACGCTTTTCTCCTCTCGGAGGTCCTGGAGCAGGCCGGAGAGAGAAGAGACATTCCGGGGACGGCCGCTCTCCTCTGGCCCCTCTTCACCACCCTGGATCTCGTCACCGAGCGGATACCCGGCGACCTGCGCCTGTGGAAAAAGGCCCCTTCTCCCCCAAGAACCCTGAGTGCGGAGGAACGCAGCCGTATGGAGGCGTTCTTCAGACGGCCTGAACTGCCCCCCGTCATCGCGGACGGCATCCACGAATATATCCATGCCAAGACAGGGAAGTCCTGGAACGACCCGTCCGTTCTCGTGAAGATCAAAAAGGCCATCGTGTCGCAGAAAGACGCCTACTGGAGAGAGGGGGAGAAGAAACAGATAACCTACCAGAAAGGCTACAGCGTGCTCGGGTACCTTGCCTACCAGGCCCCGGTCTATATTCTCCAGGCCGAGCACCTCCTGTACGATCTCGCCCTTGCAGGCCTGCTGAAGCAGTCCATGCGGGTGCTGGATCTCGGCTGCGGCCCCGGCGTGGTCCCCCTGGCGATCGCTGATTTTTTGGGGAGGATTGGGGGATGTTCCGCCGATATCTATACGATCGAACAGTCAGAGGAGTTCATCGAAGCCTACCGGTTCATCTCCTGCATCGTGAATCCTGGCAAGGGCCCGGTCACCCTCCGCCCCCCACTCCAGGCAGACCTCCGCACACTCCCCCTCCATGACCTTCCCCCCTCGCTGGATCTTCTGGTCTTTCAGAATGTCTTCAACGAGATGACAGGGCTCACCCCGGAAGAGAAGGGGAGGCTGGTGCAGGACTATGCAAAGGCACTCTCCGCCGACGGGTGCATCCTTCTCGTAGAACCTGCAGATATGGTCAATTCCATGGAACTGAGACGGGTAGCTCACCATGCGGCAGGTCCGGGCCTCTCTCTCCATGCACCATGCCAGTTCCTCTGGAACACCCCCTGCACCCCTGATAATTGCTGGAGTTTCGTGGAGAAGCCGCCCATCCGGGCCCCGGACCTCATGGAAGCCCTGGCATCAGGGGACGAGGGTTACCGGTACCGTAATACCGATATCAAGTACTCGTACGCGCTCCTCCGGAAGGTCCCTCCTTCCAGGCCCCGGGGAATCCCGCTCTCGGCCCGGGAATTTGCCCGTCTCTCCACTCTTGCGCGACACCTCAACCGGAGGATCAATGTGGCAGCAGTGGTGATGTCCGGGAATCTGGGCGACCAGAGAACCTCTGTCTTCAGGATATGCGACGGGACCACCAGGAAACCGGTCTACGCCATCCTTCCCGCCTACCACCTGTCTGACACGAACAAGATGCTCCTTTCCATCCCCTACGCAACTATTGCCGCATTTCACTCTGTCCTGGTCCGGTTCAACCCAAAATACCATGCCTACAATCTCCTGGTGACGAGAGAGAGCAGAGTGGGACCACTCTCCGCGATCCGGGCGGGTGAGGGTACCAGGCGACCCCGTTCCCGGAAGAAGAAGGGATGAGGAAGGGTGGAGAATTGGAATACGCATCGCCTGTGAGAGTGTGAAATGCGAATTATCCATCCTGAACTCCTGAATACCATTCCGCACGGCCAAATACCCTGAATCGCGTTTGTTCTGTCTCGCGAGAGAGCCTCCTTTCGCAGGACATCCAGAGTGCACCGCACTGGATATGAATGGGTGCATTCTCCACGTGTTCGCAACGTGTGATCCCCCCCCGGAGTTCCATGGATATGCATTTATGACATGGCCCGCCCAACAGGAGTAACAGGAGATCCAGGCAGGATCGATGGCCATCCCGGAGGAATCTGCACAAGGGGGCGCGAAGAACATTGCGGCACATCATCTCCATCCGTGATCTGAACAGGGGTGAGATCGACGAGGTCCTGGATCAGGCCCAGGACCTCCAGACCCACCCCTACAATCCACAGGCCCTGAAAGGGAAGATACTCGGCCTGCTCTTCTTCGAGCCAAGTACCCGGACCAGGATGTCTTTTGCCTCCGCCGTAGCCCGCCTGGGGGGGCAGTCGATCTCCATGGACAGCGTGGAGGCGAGCTCGATGGTCAAGGGCGAGACCCTCGCCGACACCATCCGCGTGGTGAGCGGGTACGTGGACGCCATCGTGCTCCGTCACCCGAAAGAGGGGGCAGCCCGCCTGGCAAGCGAGTTTGCACAGGTACCGGTGATCAATGCAGGCGACGGCGCCGGCCAGCACCCCTCCCAGACTCTCCTTGACCTCTTCACCATCCGCCAGTCCATGCCGCTCGAGGGGATATCTGTGGGTCTCCTCGGGGACCTCCGCTACGGGAGGACCGCACACTCGCTGGCCCATGCACTCTCCCTTTATGGCGCCACCCTCCATACCATCTCTCCCAAGGGACTCGAACTCCCCTCAGGCCTTGCCAGTGAACTGAGAGACGGGGGGACCGAGGTGATAGAGCATGATGACGTGCTGGAGGTGGTGAAGGATCTCGACGTCCTCTATGTCACCAGGATCCAGAGGGAGCGGTTCCCGGACTCGTCCTCCTACTTTAAGGTCGCATCGAGCTACCGGGTCACCCCGGAGCTCCTCGCAGGGGTTCGCACTCACCTGGTGGTACTGCATCCCCTCCCGAGGGTGAACGAGATCGACCCACGGGTGGACCGCCTGCCCTATGCGCGGTACTTCGAGCAGTCCGCAAACGGCATCCCGGTGCGGATGGCCATGCTCCTGCGGGTGATGGAATGAAGGGAGGGAAGGATGCCAGGAAAGGCCTCTTCATCAGCCCCATCGAGAATGGCACGGTGATCGATCACATCACCGCCGGGGAGGCCCTGAACGTGCTGCGGATCATCGGCATCACGGGGACCACCCAGGAGTCGATCTCTGTCGCGACCAACGTGGAGAGCGGCAAGATTGGACTGAAAGATATCGTGAAGATCAAGAACAGGGAGCTCCGGAAGGAGGAGGTTGACAGGATCGCTCTCATTGCCCCCCGGGCCTCCATCAATATCATCCGGAACTACAAGGTCTGGGTGAAGAAGGGGGTGGAGATCCCCGCAGAGGTGATCGGCATCGTGCGGTGCCCGAACCCCGGCTGCATATCCAACACGAATGAACCCATCCAGTCCTGCTTCCTTGTCCAGGCCAAGGGGCTCCGGTGCGTCTACTGCGACTGGCTGATCTCGAAAGATATCACGAGCCACATCATGTGAATCTCGCGTTGGTTTTTTTTCCTGTTTGAGCGGGTATGTATTATGATGGATCGCCCTTCTGGTATACCCGGCAAGACCGGTTGTTGCCAGGAAGGAGAGAGGGTGGGAGGGTATCAGAGCGTGGATTTCTCATTCCAGAATATACCTGTTCAGCGATACCAATACGATATTTTCATTCTCTAATATGTTTGGATAGCATGTGAAAGGGTTTCAGCCGCGGGAGTTTATACTGACGAGGTCTGCCGTTTTTCGAGAGATAACTTCTCTATTCCGGATACCAGTTCATCCCGCCGGCACAGGAAATTCAGAAGGGATATCTTTCCGGAACTAATACACTGGTTCGAGAATCTTCCTGGGAGAAGATTAGTCATTATGATCCCGATCGAGACACATGGCCTCACGAAGTACTACGGGTCCCTCTGCGCCGTGGACCATATAGACCTGGAGGTGGGAAACGAGATCTTCGGGCTTCTTGGGCCAAATGGATCAGGGAAGACCACCACGGTTCTGATGCTCACCACGCTGCTGCGACCGACGGAAGGGTCCGCCCTGGTATGCGGGCACGACGTAGGCAGGGAGGCGCAGGAGGTACGCAGGCTGATTAGCTACGTCCCCCAGGACATGGCAGTCGACATCAAGCTCACCGGGAGGGAGAACGTGGCCCTCTTTGCCAAACTCTACGGGATATCCCGCCGTGACGAGACCATCGACCGCGTACTCGGGATGATGGACCTTTCCGAGCGGGCCGATGACCTGGTGCGGACCTACTCGGGGGGCATGCGGCGGAGGCTTGAGCTTGCACAGGCACTCGTCCACGAGCCGAAAGTCCTCTTCCTCGATGAGCCGACCATCGGTCTCGATGTCGCTGCCAGGAAGAAGATCTGGGAACACATCGGCACCCTGAAGTCCCGGGGCATGACGATTTTTGTAACCACCCACTACATGGACGAGGCCGACCACTCCTGCGACCGGGTGGCCATCCTCGACCACGGGAGGGTAGCGGCGGTGGATTCCCCTTCACACCTGAAGGGGCTTCTCGGGAAAGACCTCATCAGTGCAAGAATAAGCGGGGAGTATTGCCGGGACCTCCCAGAGGGAGTGACCATGATGGGAGGCAAGGAGAACGGCGAGGTCGTATTCTCCTCCGAGCATGCATCCGAGAGAGTGCCGGAGCTCTTCCGCAGGCTCGAGGAGCAGGGGGCGGTCGTCCATTCTCTCTCTGTCCGGGAACCCACGCTCGATGATGTCTTCCTTGCCCTGGTGGGGAGCAGGGAGGATGGTTCTGCTTTTGATGACCATAAGTTCAGGACGATGCTGCGGAGGAGAGGATGAAGGATATCTTCTACTACTTCGAGCGGGACATGCTCCGCTGGGTCCGGGGCCGGGTCTCCGTTATTTCCGCGCTGGTCATGCCTGCCGCCTGGCTGATATTTGTCGGCCTGGCGCTTCCCACCACGTTCACCGAGAACTATATCGACTTCATCACCCCGGGCATCCTGGTGCTGACGATGCTCGGCGCCTCACTCCAGGGTGGATCCCTGCTCATATTCGACAAGATCCTGGGATTCCTGAACAAGTTCCTGGCACTGCCCTCCTCGCGCGAGAGCATCCTCTTCGGCAAGATTCTCTTCATCACCGCCAGGGGGTTGCTGCAGGCCACGGTGATCCTCCTCCTGGCCCTCGTGCTCGGTGCATCGTTCCTCTCCCCCTGGAGCCTCGTGCTGACCTACGCCATCCTGGCACTTTTCGGCGTTCTCCTCTCAGCCTTCTCCACGACAATCGCCCTGTACCTCTCGGACCACGATGCCTATGCAGCCTTCAATGCCATGGTGAGCATGCCGCTCTTCTTCACCAGCAGCGCATTGATGCCGTACTCGGTGATGCCCGCCTGGCTTTCGGCCCTTGCATACTGGAACCCTGTGAGCTACGCCATCGACGCGATTCGTGCCCTCCAGGAGGGGGTCCTGGCCTGGTCAAGGATCGGGGCGCTCCTCTTCCTTGCCACCGTGGTGGTAGGCATCAGCGTGCGGCAGTTCCGGAAGGTCACCCTGTAGGGGGTATAATAATCCCCGGGGAACCCGTAGAATTCCGTGCGATGGGTGTGGGAGTGCAGGATCGCGGTTCAAGGCCGATACCTAAAAATAGCATATTAATATATTTTTATCATACTAAGTATTACAATAATAAAAATATTTATTACAAGAATGATCATATACTCCACCGGCAGAATCAGCCATGTGATTCGCTGCCGCAGGGATCTCAGGGACCTTCAACCTGTGAGCGCCTGCATACATCGCCTCATGGAAGAATCAGCGCAAAAGGAGAGAAATGGGCATGGAATTGACCGTGCATGAAAAGAGTAATTCCACACTCGATACCAACAGGGATTCCTGCCTGTTCCGGGCCCAGAGAGGCCCGGCAGACAGTGCCTATCCAAGGGGTAAAGACCTTTACGAGCACACACGCAGGGGTTTGCCATCCCTCTTCTACATTCACCGCTGGTCGCGTGTACCTGGTGAGCGGGAGACGCTCTCCCTCATCTCACCGGTCATGGCCGGCCGGTTCCTGGAAGAAAAAGGGCTTTTCTGCCCTGACACCGGAGACCTGCGGGGAGCAGCAATACTGCGATCCTGGGGATACGGTATCCTGGAAGAGTTCTGAAGGCCCGAAGAGCAGGAGTGATTGTACACACACGCCGCCGTTACCGTCCCCTCACCTGGGGGGCCGTGACACCGGTCCCCCACATGGCGGCATAGTGATGAGCGCAGCCGATTCATACCCTGTAATTCAAATTAGAATAAAGAAAATTATGGAATAATCTTCCATAATTAACGATGCAAAAATAATCATTGCTGTTTTCATGAGTTTGAATATGCTGGAGAAAAGGGAGAGAGGGAAGTTATTCCTTTGCTCTCCGGGAAAGCAGGACAGCAGCACCTGCGACAGACATACACACTATCATTATATCCAGCGGCGTCTTGGTCTGAGCTGCCACAAGCGTCTGCTGTGCTGCCGAAGTGGCGGAAGTAGTTGAAGGCGTGGGTTTCACCAGGTTCTTGTTGTATTGCAGCACATCGGGGAGTGTCTCCACACCAGGAATCGACTTCGGGAAATTGGTGAAAATTACCCGTTTTGCAGGGATTCCCTTGTTCCGAAGCGCCTCTTCGAGACCCTTGGCAAGTTCTCCTGACTGCATATTCTCTATGACATACTGCACGTTCCGATACTTCGCGGTGTTGTTATTGATGTTATCAACAACTTTTACAGGGGTGAATTTACCTCCCTGGTAGAAATCCGGGGCATAGATACTCACCGCGTTCAGCCCGAGCCATTTCTCGGCCGCATCCTGCTGCCAGACCATCACGACCACGTCCTGGCCTGCAATCAGCTTCTTCTCATCGACTGATACATCTGCAGCATCGATTTGAGCGAGGTATTCGGCCAGCCGGGACTCGTAATAGGTCTTGTTCGCAGGGTCTGCCTCAATCAGCCATCCCGCAACCTCCTGTGAGAGTGCCTTTGCACCATCAGGCGTGTTCCAGGTCATCGAGGGATTCTTAAGGGTGACCCACTTCACCGTCCCGTAGTTGTTAGCAGCCATGAAATCGTCCACGTAGGGCATGACATAGGACACGTCGACCGATCCATTATGAGCAATGTAGAGGTCAGCATTCTGGATGAAATCCTTCTGCATCTGGATCCGGTTTGGGATGATGTCGGCCTGCATATGAGGGCAGATGGTGGGGTCCGCGATGTAGATGGCCTGGACCTTCTCCCCGCCGATGTACTGGGCGGGGTCCCAGAGTACCGCGGTTGTAGAGACCACATTCAGCGCACTCACTCCCGGTATGAACAAGAGTGAGAAGAATAGCATAAAGAGTATGGATTTTTGAAGCATACATTTACTTTTTGCGAGGATAAGATTAAGATTTTCGAAATGTGATCCGCCTTTTAGGTGAAATTACTACTGCAATGATAAACACGAGTGATAAGAGGACTGCAGTGAGCGGCGCAACCGGCAACGAATATTCCAGGCCCGCAAGTGCCCCCGAGACACTGATGGCGGCAGCTACCAGGGGTGCGACCACGAACATGGCAGAGAGGCGATAGCAGAACTGGAGAGCGATTGCCGCCGGGGTCACGAGCCATACATAGAGGAGGAGTCCACCGATAATGGGAATGCAGAGGGCCACGGTCAGCGCGATTACGAACAGCATCGCGTAGTAGACTGGCTTGACCCGGATTCCGACCGATTCTGCGATCTTCTTGTTGAAGATGATACCGGTAATCTCCTTGTAGAGCACGACTACGAATACCACAGCCACCACACAGATGATGGCAAGGAGGTAGATCTCCTCCCTGTAGAGTGAGATGACGTCCCCGAAGAGGAGCCCCATGGCCGAGAAACCCTTGCCAAGCGTCTGCATGTAGGCGATAAAGAAGATAGCCACGGCCATACTGATCCCGAAGAGCAGTCCGAGCGCGGTATCCGCGGAGACCCGGGCCTTGTCGGACAGCGGCCCGATGAGGAAGGCCACGCATACACCCGCGATAATCGCGCAGATCGTGGAATTGAGCGAGAGGAACATTCCCACCGCGGCGCCGGCAAAGGCGGCGTGGGCCATGGTGAACCCGATGGAAGAGATCTGTATCTGGGTGATGATCACCCCAAGGACAGCACATGCAACGGAGGCAAAGAGCATGGCTTCAACTGCGTGGCAGACGATGTTGTTCGGGATGAGGAATTCAAGCATTTCTTGTCCCGTTTCCGGCATTCCGGATGACCTGCTCCACCTCACCCGGGGAGCATTCCCGGTCGAGCGCGATCTTCCCCTCCTGCATCACCAACACCCGCACCGGGCGGTCGGGGAGGTCGTCAAAGGCATGTGAGACGATAATCACCGTGATCCCGTCAATAACCAGCCGGGTGAGGAGACGGTTGATGGCTTCCCTGGCAAACATGTCCAGGTTGGAAAAGGGTTCATCCAGAAGAAGAATTTCCGGGTCCCGGGCCAGGTTCTGGGCAAGCAGCACCTTCTGCTGCTGCCCCCCGGAGAGGTGGCCGATAGGTCGGTCAGCGAGATCCTCGATTTCCAGCAGGGCGAGCGCCTTCTTCACTGCATCGTGATCCTCCTTCCCCGGTTTCCGGAAAAGTCCCATCTTCCCGAACCTTCCCATCATGACCACTTCCTCAACGGTGAAAGGAGTGAGCGGGTCAAAGGAAAAATTCTGGAGGAGGTATCCGACCCGGCACCGGACCTGCACACCATTCCCCCGTACATTATGACCGCAGACGAGAGCATTCCCATGGGTGATGGGAAGCATCCCGTTGATGGTCTCAAGCAGGGTCGTCTTTCCCGCTCCGTTCGGGCCCCCGATTACTACATACTCGCCCCTGCCGATGGTGAGGGAAACATCGGTGAGGGTGGGACGCTCCGCTCCTTCGTATGCGGTATACACACCCTGTATCTCAATGGCTGGTCCTACAGATGTCATAGCCCCTTACCATGCGTCAACATCGAATAGCTCCCTTTCCGGCCGGGAATACATCTCCTCGGCGATCGCCTCGATAGCGGCCTCGTAGTCCATGTCTTTCTTCGGGAGGGGGAAGGGACGTGGAGCAATGGTCATCTTTTTCCCATTGATCAGGAACACGCAACTGATCTTCTCCGAGGGAACGATCTCGATATTCCGCTTCCCGAGCGTACATCCGCTCCCCAACTGTACCCCGTCTGCAAGGCAGGACTGGGGAGGCGTTCCTGCACAATGGACCTCTGCTTTCATCTGAAAGGGATCGTCGCAGAAATGTTTCCGCACATACTTCCCGATGCGGTACCCGAGCACGATGTAGGGGCCGAGATGCCCATGGAAGGCGGCAAGATCCGCGACGGAAAATTCCTGGGTAAGATTATAATATTTACAGTGGGAATGGGTGTGAGCATCCATGAAGTAATGTCTCCAGAATGATATTTAAAAATTGGCAATTCGGATTTGGTATGAAATAAATACAATAATTTCCCACATAATTTTATGAACGTAAACAGTATCGATATGAATTTTCCTTTATCCAAGCCCGGAGGATATCCATGAAACGGACAGAGCAGGTACATGGTGTCATGGGTGCCGCACAGTATGACCACCTCATACGGGCAATCGTCCCCGGCCAGAGCCTGCTCCTTTCCACAATCATCGATAACCTTCCGGTGAACTGCAAAAAAGTCCTCGACCTGGGCTGCGGGACAGGTATATTGACCGGAATGATTGGGGATGCGTTCCCGGGGGCAGAGATTATTGGAATCGATCTCTCCTCCGACATGCTTGAGGTGGCATCGGATAAATCTAATTCGAAGGGGGTCAGTTTTATTGCCCAGGACCTCCGGGAACCCTGGCCTGAAGGGAAGTTCGATGCGATAGTCAGTTCACTCTGCCTGCACCATGTCCCTCCATCTGACCGCCGTTCAGTCGCGCAAAGAGCTGTAACGGCTCTGAATCCAGCAGGACGGTTTATCTGTGGTGATATTTTCCGTGCAGGCCAGGAATGGGAAGAGCGAATGCTCACTGTGTCCTGGGTGAGGGCCATGAAACGGGAGGGTGCACCGAATACCGTGATCGAAGGAATGATCCGGCAGCGTGCAGGGAGGTTGCCCGAACTCTCGACAATATCAGACTTCCAGAAATCACTCTTGGATGCAGGATTCGAGCGATCATGGGTCCCCTTCACATCCGGGTTTGTTGGCCTGGTGGCAGGGGAGATCTAAACTTTTTCCTGCCTGATGGAAAACCCATGAAGGATCAGTCTGTCTTTCGAATGAGGGACTGCAGGGCATTTTAACCCGCTGAACAGACCAGCGGCAGTATCGCCATTCACATGGCAGATGCATTTTTATTGTAGGTATCAGTCTCGAAAGAGAATGCCCTGATCACGCTCGGTGGTAAACCTGCCGCGAGTTGTCCGGGCGAGTAATGAGAAAGTATTTCCCATCCTACTCTCAAAACAGATAAAAAAGAAGGGATTTTTCCATGAAACGCGGCATTATTCTCCTGATTGCTCTTTTTACCATGATTATGCTCGTCTGTCCAGGAACGGCTGCTCCTTCTGAGCAGGCGATCAATGCCTACAACAAGGGTGTAGATCTGGCAGTAGGGGGGAATTTTTCACAGGCACTCGAATCCATCGACCAGGCACTCGCCCTGGACCAGAACTTCACCCTGGCCTGGGTCACCCGGGCTGGCATCCTGAACGTGATGGGGGATTTCAACCAGTCGCTGGAGGCATCTGAACGGGCACTGGCCATCGACCAGAACCAGCCGGAGGCCTGGACCAACCGGGCGAGCGCCCTCATCTCCCTGGGCCGGGATGTGGAGGGACTGGAGTCGGCTGACAGGGCTATCGAGCTGGACCCCAGGCTCTCCGAAGCCTGGATCGACCGGGCAACGGCGCTCTCCAACCTGGGCCGCACCCAGGAGGCAGATGAGGCCATGCAGATGGTCAAATTCCTTACCCAGGAGCCCGAGGCCGTCACTTCCCCGGTGGCCACCACTGCAAAAGCTCCTCTCTCCTGGATCCTTGTCCCCTCTGCGATGGGAGCAGCCCTGGGATACTTTCTGAAGAAGAGAGACAGCCTATAAAACTCCACTTTTTTTCGTATTTCCCTGGAAGAGATGCGAATACATGAAACGCACATGAGACAGTCCGGTCACATGCCCCCCTGATGAAAACCGCGGATGCGGTTTTCATACCAACACACTATGAACTCCTTTCAGGATTTCGGACATAAATCATGAAAATAGCGAAGCCATTTTCATTCGAAAAAATGATGTTGAGAGTATCACTCTCCTGGTGGGGTGTTCCCTGATATGAATGTGCATGATACCATCGGTTCAACCATCATGCCAGGGTGACCTTGAGGATATGAGAATGTCCGTATTCGGGGAGATACAGAGTTTCGGACCGGAATACACAGGCACATGGAAAGAAGACCGAACGCAACGAGAATGAAAAAGAGATGCTGTGAGTACCGGATCCATTCTCCTGCATCACCGCGTATATATTGATATGATGCCCGCGGTTCAATCCATGGCCCACATCCCGGGTCTTTCATCCCGTTCACGAAAGGAGCTTTCCGTGATCGTCGATCTCGCCACGGTAGATCCTGGTGCTGGATATCCATCTGCCATCCTCAGCCAGGACGCAGGTGATCTGGTGGATGTCCACTTTCGGGTGGCCCCGCTCACGCCGGAGCACATTGATGTCCCTGGCGATGGGAAGGGTCTCCTCGCTCACCACCAGGGCATCGAACTCCTCGTCCAGTGCCGAGCCAAAACGGTCATTCAGCGGCTCGATTACCCAGGTGGCCGCAAAGCGGTTCTGCTGGATAAATCTCTCAAGCGAGTCCCTCCTCTCGTTGAAAGGACGCACCGGGTGGCTTTTTTGTGATGCGAAGAGATCGGTGGTCAGGCCGAGGATCACCGTTCCGTCTCCACCCGCCAGTTCAAATGAACGGGTAATCAGCCGTTTATGGCCATCGTGGAGGGGATCAAACGTTCCCCCGACCATAACCTTCATGGTGCCTGATATTGAATTTTTAATGCTATTATGGCTGTTGGTCGCACGCGCACGGCACAGACCTTTATCGCAGAGAATGCAACAGTGCTCGGGGACGTGGAGATAGGGTCCGAAGTGAGCATCTGGTTCGGAGCGGTGGTCCGTGCAGACAAAGATCGTATCGTTATTGCAGACCGGTCCAATGTGCAGGACAACGCGGTGATCCACACCAGCAAGGGGTTCCCTGCACTCATTGGAAACGAGGTATCCATAGGCCACGGGGCCATCCTGCATGGGTGCACCATCTCTGATCGGGTCCTGGTAGGGATGGGGGCTATCGTGCTCAACGGCGCGATGGTGGGCGAAGAATGCCTCATCGGAGCCGGCTCGGTGGTCACCGAGGGCACCGTGGTACCCCCGGGATCCGTGGTCGTGGGGGTCCCCGGAAAGGTCATCAAGCAGGTGACGGATGCGCAGAGGCAGCATATCATGCAGAACGCCAGGAACTACTGGGACCTGGCCGGGAGCTACCTGCATGCCTGACGTGGTGATCATCGGGGCAGGAGTCACCGGTATCCAGGCAGCCCTCGACCTTGCGAACCACGGCATCGATGTCCATCTCATCGAGAAGGAGCCCTCCATCGGCGGCCACATGGCGATGCTTGACAAGACCTTCCCGACGAACGACTGCTCGATGTGCATCCTCTCCCCGAAGATGATGGATGTATCCCGTCACCCCCGTATCCATATCCATACCTGTGCACGTGTGAGCGGCATCTCCGGCGGACCCGGCCATTTCCGGGTTACCGTCACCAAAATGCCCCGCTACATCGATGAGGAACGCTGCAACGGGTGCGGGGACTGTATCGCTGTCTGCCCTGTGGAGGTCTACAACCGGTTCGACGCCGGCCTCGGGGTCAGGAAAGCCATCTACAAGCCCCACCAGCAGGCGGTCCCTGATATCGTGATCAAGGACCCTGACCATTGCATCGAATGCGGCCTCTGCTATGACGTCTGCGGCCGTGAGGCTATCCGGAAAGAGGATACAGAGCAGCAATTCGCTGTCGAGGCGGTGAGCGTGATTATCGCCTGCGGGTACGATGTCTTCGACGCGAGGAAAAAGGAGCAGTTCCAGTACCTCCGTTTCCCTGACGTCATTACAAGCCTCGAGTTCGAGCGGATGATGAATGCCAGCGGCCCGACCGGGGGGAAGATACTCCGGCTCTCGACCGGGCAGACCCCCAAATCGGTCGTCTTCGTACAATGCGTGGGCTCAAGGGACATGCAGGCGGACAGGCCTTACTGCTCCGGCGTCTGCTGCATGTATGCCATAAAAAATGCCATGCTTCTGCGGGAGAAGTACCCTGAATGCGAGGTGACCATCCTCTATATGGATATCAGGGCCTACGGCAAGGGCTACGAGGAATATTACCAGCGGGCCGTGGATGCCGGGGTCAGGTTCGTGCGAGGCATACCAGGGGAGGTCCTAACAAGCGGGAAGCAGTTGATAATCAGGGTGGAGAACACGGAGAACGGAAAGATGGTGGAACTCGTACCTGAACTGGTGGTCCTCTCGGTGGGCCTCCAGCCCCCTGCAGAGGCAGAGGATATCGCCGCCCTCTTTGACCTTCCCAGGGAGTCCACTGGATTTTTCAAGCCACTGGATGACAAGATCGAGACTGTGGCCACCATAAAACCGGGGATCTACCTGGCAGGGACCGCGACCCAGCCCCGGGATATCCCTGACTGTGTCGCGCATGCCGGGGCGGCGGCCATGCGCGCCTTTATCGATGCCACCAGGGAAGGATCTGCAGAATGAGAGTGGTAGAGACCATATCCCTGGATGCTGAAGCGGGGTGCGTCACCCTTATTGACCAGACCCGCCTTCCGGGAATCTTCCGCCTGGTCCGCTGCCGGACCGTGGACCGCCTGATCACCGCGATTGCGCGCCTGGAGATCCGGGGAGCCCCGGCCCTTGGGGTAGCCGGGGCCTATGGGGTGGTGCTCGCCACCAGGACGATTCGGGAGAAGGAGCATTCCCGCTTCATGAGGGCCCTCCGATCCGAGGCAGGGCGGATTATGAACGCCAGGCCCACCGCGGTGAATCTCTCGTGGGGGGTGGAACAGGTGATGAGGGCAGTCGAGGACGCCCACTCCATCCACGAAGCAAGAACCAAAGCCCTGGAGTCCGCCCAAGGGGTTGCCGCCGCTGATGCCAGGGCTTGCCATACTCTGGGGAAGGCCGGGGCCACCCTCCTTGGGGAACACTGCACGGTGCTCACCCACTGCAACGCGGGGGCACTGGCATGCAGCGAGTGGGGGACCGCACTCGGCGTGGTCCGCTCTGCAGTTGAAGGGGGAAAGGAGGTGGAGGTGATCGCCTGCGAGACCCGTCCCCTCCTTCAGGGAGCCCGGCTCACGGCATGGGAACTGCAGAGAGATGGGATCCCCGTGACCGTGATCCCGGACTCTTCCGCTGCCTTCCTCATGAAGAGGGGTGATATCGACCTGGTCATCGTGGGTGCGGACCGGATCACCCCTGACGCGGTATTCAACAAGATTGGGACCTACATGCATGCAATCACTGCCCGCCACCACGACGTGCCTTTCTACGTGGCAGCCCCGCTCTCCACGTTCGACCCCGGCCGTTCTGCACGGGAGGTCATTGTCGAGGAGCGGGGGAGGGAAGAGGTGGCATCCTGCGGCAGGGCGGCCATGGTCCCTGAAGGGGTCGGTGTGAAGAATTATGCCTTTGATATCACCCCCCACGACCTGGTTACGGCCTTTGTCACCGATATCGGGATCCTGACCCCACCGATCGACTGGAAAATGATAGAAGCCGGCCGGAAAGACCAAAAGAGGTAAGGAGATTCGGAACTGTGCAGATTGATACCGCAGTGTGGCAGAACATTGTCTTCCTGATCGGCGAGATCACCATCGTGGTCGTCTTCGGGATCTTTCTCTTTTCACTCATACTCGTTGGCCTCTCCATCTACTCTATCAGCACGGGCAGGCTCTACTTCCCCCGTTTCCTGAAGGCGGGCATGGTGCTCGTGGAAGGGCTCGCCAAGGCACTGTTCCGTCTCTTCGGGCTGGAGGACAGCGAGGTCCTGACGTTCTTCATCAACCTGCACAATACCATGAACAAGAAGAGCTTCTCCGAGATCCCTGTCTCTGATAGGGCGGTGTTCCTCCCCCAGTGCCTCCGGTCATCCCGGTGCCCGGCCCACCTCACTCCCGAGGGGCTGAAGTGCAGGAGCTGCGGGGAATGCACTGTGGGATTCTGGAGGAAGGTCCTGGAGAAGATGGGTTACCGGGTATTCATCGTCCCCGGTTCCTCGTTCATCAAGCGGATGGTGAAGAAGTACCATCCCCGGGCAATCCTCGGGATCGGCTGCCTCTCCGAGGTGAAGGAAGGTCTGGAGATGTCCGACAAGATCGGTCTCGTCTCCATGGGGGTGGTGACTCTCAAGGACGGGTGCGTCGAGACCATCGTGAACTGGGACCAGGTGATGGAGGTCGCAATCCTCGGAGTGGCACCAGGCGATATTCCTGCCGAGATAAAAGAACTGCATCTCTGAATCGTCCGTGAATACCTTTTTTTAATGAAACGCACATGAGACTGTCGGGTCACATGCCCCCCGTGATAAAAACCGCGGATGCGGTTTTCATGCCAAAATGGCTTCGCCATTTTCATAATTTATGTTCGAAATCCTGAAAGGAGTTCATAGTGTGTTACTATGAAAATCGCATCCGTGATTTTCATTCTGTATGCATGTGTCTCGATGAGAATCATGTGGTTTTTTTTTAGGGGGATGCCTCCGGCATTTTCATTCTGGATGCTTTTTTCCTTGAGAGATATTCTTGGTTTTTCCCATTTCACAGGCATTTCATAGCAGGATTGCAGATGTAAAAAATACCACCAGTGAGGCAAACATGGCATACTTCACCAGGGTAGTGGCCCGCGTTCCTTTCAGGCAGGTTGCCGTCCTGCAGGGGAGGACTGTGAATCCCACCCAGAGGATGAGCAGGTCCACGAGAACGATCCCTGCCAGGTAATACCACCCCCACCACAGGACCGGGATCAGGCTTGCGATGACCGCACCGACAAGGAACACGAACCCGAGGCATATGGCGGGGTAGACCCCCATGCGGATGGGGAGGGTGTCTGCGCCGTGGGCGAGATCCCCCTCCACATCCTCTGCATCCTTCCAGAGTTCCCTCGCGAGCATGGCAAAGAAGGTGATCAGGGCAACCGGTGCGACCAGCACCAGCCTCTCCGGGCCGGCATACGCACCACCGAAGAGGAAGATAGAAGCCGTGAGGTACGAGATAGCCACATTTCCGGCACCGGGGGTCCTCTTCAGGGTGGCAGCGTACCAGATGAGGAGGAGGGAATTTGCAATCGCAATCACCATGCAGTACGGATTGGTAAAGAGGGAGAGCGCGATCCCGGCCAGGAAGAGGAACGCGGCATAGAGCATCACTGCCCTGGCCCGGATGGCCCCCGAGGGGATGGGGCGGTCCGGACGGTTGATGCGGTCGATCTCCACGTCAAAATAGTCGTTGATGGCGTTTCCTGCGCCGGTGACCAGGAATACGACCAGGAAGAGGAGCCCCACGCCGGGGACCACAGTGCCGGTTGCCATCAGGTAGCCGATGAGTGCGGCACACCCGGCAACCAGGGCGTTGAGGGGTCGGATCACCCGCACATATGGGGAAACGGGGAACATGTCTCCTTCCTCCTTCACACTTCCTTCTAAGTGCACCAGCAGCTGAAAATAGCTATCTCTTCCAGAATGCCCGGGAAGAACAGGGATATTTCACGGGCGTGGGGGGATTTGAACCCCCGACCTACAGCTTAGGAGGCTGCCGCCCTGTCCTGACTAGGCCACACGCCCTGCCTATACACATTATAAAGAAGAAGGTATAAGGCTGTCGAACAGCCACATCTCCGGCAATGGATTATCTAGAGGCGAAAGAGGGAAATACCCGGTTTTTCATCCCGTTACAGGACCCATCCCACCCATTCCCTCCCGGTTCTGCCCCGGTCTTCTACAACCAGAGAATGGAGCTCTCACGGGATGCCACCGTGGTCCTGGTCTCCCTTCTTTCTCCGGCGCAGTACCTTGACGCCATGGGGGCCTCCGGTATCCGCGGGCTCCGGATCGCCTCGGAGTGCGGTGTCCCGGTCACCATCAACGACCGTGACAGCAGGGCTGTTGCGCTCATACGCAAAAACGCCGAATTCCTCGGGCTTCCCATCGAGGTGGTGCACTCGGACACCAACGTGCTCCTCTCGGGGAGGTGTTTCGAGGCCGTTGACCTCGATCCGTTCGGGTCCCCGGCACCGTTCATGGACTCAGGGATCCGGGGAAGCGGCAGGTACCTCTTTGTCACCGCCACGGATACCGCTCCCCTGTGCGGTGCCCATAAAAAAGCCGGGATACGCCGTTACTTTGCCTCTGCCATGAACAATGAGTACCATGCCGAGACGGCACTCCGGATACTGCTCGGGTTCCTGGTCCGGGAGGCGGTGAAGTATGACCGGGGCATCGAGCCGCTCTTCTGCTTCTCGCGGGAGCATTACGTGCGGGTGCACACCCGCCTCTCAAGAGGGGCAGGGGCTGCTGACCGGTCCGTGGCCCGGATGGGGTATGTAATGCAGTGCCCTTCATGCCTGTTCCGGTCGGAGGAGGCCGGGTTGTTGCCGGAACCGATGACCTGCCCCCAGTGTGCTGCCGGACTTGTGCCCATCGGGCCGCTGTGGACCGGGTCACTGCAGGACATGGATCTCCTGGAGAGGATGGAGGGAGCACTCCCGCAATTCCAGCTCGGGAGAGGAAAAGATCTCCAGCAGCTGGTGGCCACCTGCCGGCAGGAACCCGGGATCTCTTTCCACTATGATTACCACCAGCTCTCGCGTCATTTCCGCCTCTCCCCTCCCCCTATTGAAAATCTCATAAAATCCCTGGAAGCAGAGGGATACACTGCCGCCCGGGCCCACTACAGCGGAACGGCGGTGAAGACGGATGCACCCCTCGAGATAATCCGCGAGGTTTTCACTGCGAGGACAACCAGGGAGTTCAATGAAGGTGATGACTGAACGGGCGGGAAGGCCGCCCTTTTTTTATATCTCCACTCTTCCAGTCTTCTCCTGCAAGAGGATCTTCACAATACCCCTAAGAATATGCTTATTTTCAATGAGGGAACCTTTACCTGTATGAAGATCCTGGTTGTGATACCCCCCGACCAATTCAGGGACGAGGAGCTGGCAGACCCTGTCGCGGCATTCGAGAAGGCAGGCATCTCCTTTGATATCGCCTCGACCCGTAAGGGGGTGTGCAAGGGGATGCTCGGCGCACGGGCAATGGCCACCCACTCCCTCGAGGATGTGGACCCCGGGGAGTATGCAGGGATCATGATCGTCGGGGGATCCGGCTCTCCCACCCATCTCTGGGAGAACGAGATGCTCATCAAGCTGGTGCAGTACTTCTACAAGAACCGGAAGATCGTGGCGGCCATCTGCCTCTCCCCCGTGGTGCTGGCCCATGCAGGGATCCTGAAGGGGAAGACCGCCGCCTGTTATCTGAGCCCGGCGTCCAAGAGGGAGATCCTCAAGGAGGGTGCATACCTCTCAGAAAAACCCGTGGTAGTAGACGGTACAATCATCACCGCGAACGGGCCGGTGGCGGCAAAGGAATTTGCAGCGGCGATCATCCACTCTCTCAAGGGATAAGGCCCTTGCAGGGAAGCCGCACGCAACGTGGTCGTCCTTTCCGGAAAGGAATACCCAGATATACTGCGTGTTTTTAAAAAAAATGAGGATATGAGAGCCGGACGCATCATCCCCGCCCGGAACACTTCAGTGCTCGATAATGATGGTGAGAAGGTCCCCTTCCTTCAGCCGGTGGGGGAGCCCAACCCGCTGGCCGGGATGCTTCACGGAGTGCCCCCACACCCTGGCATAGCGGAAACGGTCCACGAATTCCCGGTGGAGTTTCCGGCACACGTCTTCCACTGTGCTCCCTGACCGGATGATGAGCGGCTCCTCCAGGTCGGCTGCCTCGCTCTGGGGCTTGAGGTAGACCCGCATGAATCCCAACCGGTCGTAGATCTCGTCCTTCACCTCCTCCATGTGGTAGCCGGTATGAGCGGAGATGAGCAGGGGCTTGCTCCCGAACCGCTCGAAAATATCCTCTTCAATAGCTTTCCTGGCCGCATCATCCACCAAATCAACCTTGTTCACCGCCACGAAGGCTGGTATGTACATGCGGCTGCCGAGCACGGCATCGATGATATCGTCCTGCGTGGCGTTCCCGCGGATCAGCACGTCGGCGTTCATCATCTTATTCTCGGAGAGGATTGATCGGACCTCCTCAATGTCGAGATCAAGTATGCCCACATGGTTCATCCTCACCCCCCCGTACGCCGTCTTCTTGATGGTGATGTCCGGCCGGGGCCGGTTGATGCGGATCCCTGCATCGTAGAGCTCCTTCATCAGCACCTCCACGTGGTTTGCGTTGAAGACGTCGACGAGGATCACGATCATATCGGCTCCCCTCACCACCCCAATCACCTCCTTGCCACGGCCCTTTCCCATGGCCGCCCCTGCAATGAGGCCGGGGATATCGAGAATCTGGATCTTCGCCCCCTTGTGCTCCAGGGCCCCCGGGACCACGGTGAGGGTGGTGAACGCGTAGGCGGCCACCTCGCTCTTCGTGCCGGTCAGGGCGTTTAAGAGTGTGCTCTTTCCCGTGGAGGGGAACCCCACCAGCACCACGGTTGCGTCCCCGGACTTCTTCACCGAGTAGCCTTCCCCCCCTCCGCCGGCCCGCATTGCCCGGGTCACGGCCTCGTCCTTGAGCTTGGCGATCTTAGCCTTCACCCGGCCGATATGCTTGGAAGTAGCCTTGTTGTAGGTTGTTCTCTGCAGCTCGTCCTCGAGCTCCTTTATCTGCTCTTCCAGGCCTGCCATTCGCTGTTCCTATATCAATGGCGGGATTCTCGACATATAGTTGTGGGTAGGGTCAGAAAAGGACGCCATTGCAGGCATGGATGACGCGTGAAGGTGAGATTGGGAGGGGAAATGCAGGTATATTCTCTTTTATCCGGGTCAGGTATCAACAATTATAAGTGCCGGGAAGTCCCATTGAATCTGGCAATTTGCTGCTATAGTGTAGTCCGGCCAATCATGTCGGCCTCTCACGCCGACGACTGGGGTTCGAATCCCCATAGCAGCATCCTGTTCTGAAATCCAGTTCCCTATAGTTTACCTCTTTCCTGCGAGAACACCCGTGGAACAATGGTGGCAACCAGACCATTTTACTGTCAGATCTATTATTGGAGAGATATCCTGTTCATACAGGAGTGATTCGCCCTCTTTACAATATTATTCGGCACAGCCGGACCCTCTTATCCCACCCGCCGGTGGCCCGGGAAGTACACCTGGTCCGTCTCCTCGTCGTAGATCACTCTCTCGGTGAGGGTCTCGGCCTTTTCAGCATCGTTCCTGTTCCAGTAGGTCACCTGGTAATGGCCCGGGGATACTTCCTCCCATGTCCCGAAAAATGCCGACCCTAATGCCTCTGCCTGGAAAGACTGGTTTGCGTGGAAGGTGTAGCGCTCGGCATACCCCTTCCCGTCCGACCACTCCCAGGTGCCGATCACGGAGTTGCTCTCCTCGTCAAGGCACCCGGAGAACATGACACACGAAAGAGCGAGGACGAGGAGGATTGCGATCTCTTTCAATCCTGTTCACCACTTTTCCGCAGGATCGCCGCTATACATTCTTCACCCGGAAGAACTCCCAGGTAAAAGGTCCGGTCACGAACTCGTCTCCCACAAAGATCCCTGACTCTGCATCGGCAAGGACCACCAGCCTGTCCCGGTCCGGGTAATACCTGATGTCCAGGTGCTGCTGTTCGCTGCTGGACCCGATAAAGAGCCGGTCACCCTCGGACTCCCATGGGAACTCCATGGAACTGGCGTGGGGAGGTGTCACCTCTGGTACCGCCATGTCGTAACGGCCGGTCATGTTCTCATGGAAGGTGAACACGATGGTGGCATTGTAATTGCCGATCTTCCCATAATACACCCATATCCCTGGAAAAGGGTTCTCCTGGGGAGGGTTTGCCTGCTGGATACATCCTGACGCAAGGACTGCACCCCCCACCCCGATGAGGATGAGAAGGAACAGTCCTCCGATGTGCATGTGTGTTTCCGTCATTGATCAACTCGTCGCATACTGGTTGCTTACTCCACAGGGACGACCGCAGGAGTCTGTCAGAATCTCCAGCGCGGGATCTGGTCTTCCCTGAGATTATCTGCCATGGTCCATACCCAGGCTTCCCCGTCTTTTACCTGGAAGATTGCCAGGGATTTTTCGATATCCGGTCCAAGCGACCTGATCCATGGCCTCTCTTCAAGAAGCCGGTCTATCAGTGCCGTTTCCTTTCGCCATTCCACCCTCCCGGTGGCCCGCAGCATCTTTCCCCCGCCCTGTTCCGGGGGAGAGTTGTCATAGAAGCAGAGCTCCACCTTCGGGTTCTTCTGCAACTGGCGGTAGATCTGCTTCATCATGCCGGTGTGAAAGTAAAAACCTGTCTTATCCGCGAACCACATCATGAAATACCTGACCCGGGGCTGATCGCCGTCTGCAGTGGCCACGGCACATACCGGGTGATGGTTGGCAAATTCGGCACAATCCTGGAAAGACATACCAGATTCTCCATACTAGATGAGGATACGGGAGAATAAAGGATTTCTCTCTACGGGCGCGATTCAGGGAGATACTCCTGTCAACCGGGAGAGGACAGGGAAAAATTGGGCGGGGATCCAGGAAAAATCATTCAGTCAGGAGAGCGTTCCAGCGCTTTCTGGCAGGGTTCCCGGTTCCGGTAGTGGTTCTGCATGTCCTCCCAGATGATCTCCTTGATCTGGGCAGCAAGCCTCATGCTGACCTCCCCCGGATCTTCCCCTGTCCTCTCCGCAATCTCCCGGGACAGGCGGGGAATCACATGTTCGTTGTAGGGAATGGAGAGTCCGGTGATCTTCCAGATCGCGAATTCGAGTTCGTCCTTGAGTGTCAGTCTCATGGCACCACCATTCGGTGAAGCAATAATCATTATTCATATCATCTTTTGCTTTTTATAAATGTGATGAATAGAGCACTTTCCCTGCTACAATAGTCCCCCGATTCTCTCCGATGTATCATTCTGTATGAAATTTTTACCCATGAAAATCCTGATGAATTTCCCGCACAGGTAGAGAGAATCAGAAGCCTTTATTTTTGGGATATCCCGCATTCGCGGGTTTCACGCATCGTGCCCGTCACCCGAAAACCGGGTTCATCCACAGGCCGGAAACGAGTCCTGCACTCCTGTATGAGAAGGGCCCCTGGAAACAGGTATTACTCTGATGGATCACCGCCTCGATTTCTCTTTAACACGAGCCAGAGCCAGGAAAAGGCCCCCAATGCCGCGACCTGCATCAGGATGGAATATGCGGAAATGGCACTCCCCCCCACATCGTAGAGCAGGCCAAAGACAATACTGCCGGCAAACCATGAACCCCCGTATAATGTGTTGAATATCCCGTAGGCCATACCCCGTTTCCTGATGGAAGTGAGATCGGCGAGCGCTGCCCGCAGGATGGTCTCCTGCCCCCCCATCGAGACCCCCCACAGGACGGCGGCGGCAAGGGCGCCATGGTAGCCGAAGGAGAACGCAAGGGATGCGATAGGGATGTTCGCAAGGGGAATGAGGATCAAAACCGACAGTCCTGCCCGGTCATAGAGCCTTCCCATTCCCAGGGCGCACAGTGCGTCCGCCGCCATGGCGATGGCAAAGAACACCGGGATCTGAGCTTCAGGGACCACGGATGATGCACTGAAATGATAGGCCATCAGGGGGAAGACCAGGAAGCCGGCCATGGAGAGCACAGTGAAGATCCCATACGGGAGGAGAATGCGGGCGTTCTGACCCTCATCGCGGCGTATTTGTTCGCCTCTCTCAAAAGATGCAGGGTCAGGGACACGCCTCCAGGCAACCACCAGTGCAGCGACCAGGAGGATAAAAGGAATGACAAGAATGGCAAATCCTTCACCGTACCCGCCCAGCATGACCAGGGAGACCGCAAAGACAAGGGGGCCGGCGACCGCCCCCACCTGGTCCATGGCTTCGTGGATGCCAAAACCCCATCCCCTCCCCACCTGGTGCGAGGCATGGGAGAGGATGGTGTCCTTCGAAGGTGAGCGGATGCCTTTTCCCAGCCGTTCAATGAGGAGCAATACCACTGCTGCCTCCCATGACCTGGCATACACCAGCAGAGGGATGGCCCCGATCATCAGGTACCCTGCTATGGTGAAGATCCAGTAATCCCCCGTGCGATCCGCGAAATACCCGGATACAAGGCGTACGGCATACCCTGTGAACTCTCCGAGGCCTGATATCCAGGCCACGGTGAAGGCAGATGCTCCGAGGAAGAGGAGATAGGGGCCTGTCACACTGCGGCCACCCTCGTAGATGATGTCACCGAGGAGACTCACCAGTCACCGAGGAGACTCACCACCCCAAGGAGGAGGATCAGCCGCATTGCAGACAGAGTGTTCATACGTGGTCTGACATTCATACTGGTCTTCCCTCCCTCATTATCCCTCTTGCAGCGAACTTAACTCCCCCGTCTCTCGGTGTAACCCGTTCTATGACCCCGGCCCCGGTCTTTCCTCACGACAAAGAAATGTGGGTATGGTCATGCTCTCCTCGATCCATTGGACCTGGCATCCCCGCCATATGAAGATCATCCCGGGTGTGGTGTACCGGGTCTTTTTGGATGATCCCGAAAGGCAAACCTGAAATAACCAGAGCCTGAACCTGAAAGCATCAGGAGAACTGCAGATGATCGAGGTCGCCTGGCTCACGATACTCCTTGCATTTGCCTTCACTTTCACCAATGGTTTCCAGGACGCCAGTGCCGTGGCCGCCACATTCATTGCCTCCCGCTCGGCCACACCGAAGCAGGGCATCATCTTCGTTGCCGCAATGGACTTCATGGGCGCACTCCTTGGGGGAACCGCGGTGGCATTCACCATCTCCGGGCTCCTCGCAATGGAACCCGAAACCCGGCTTGTTCCCGTCATCCTCGCAGGACTGACAGCCGCGATCATCTGGAATCTTGTCACATGGAGATCGGGACTCCCGTCTTCTTCGACCCATAGTCTCATCGGCGGCCTTGTGGGTGCAGGCATCGCTGCAGGGGGCATGGGAGGTGTGTATTGGGGGCTCGAGGAGCTTCTGGCACCGCCCCATGAGATGACCGGACTCGTGAAAGTCATCGCCTTCCTGGTACTCTCCGTCATCCTCGGCCTCATAGCAGGGTATATCATGCGTAAGGCCACCCGCACACTGTTGATGAATACAAAAAGATCGCTGAACCAGGATATAATCCGGCTCAACTGGGCTGCTGCGGCAATAATGGCCTTTTCCAACGGCGCGAATGATTCACAGAAACAACTCGGAGTCATCGCCCTGGTACTCCTCTCTGCAGGATTCTCCACGTCATATGATATCCCGCTCTGGGCACGGATGGGATGTGCAATCCTGCTGGGTGCAGGTACTCTTACAGGAGGTTGGCGCATCATGACCACGCTCGGAAGAAAGATCTTCAAAATCGATCCCATTCATTCATTTGATTCACAAATTTCGTCAGGGGCCGTCCTGGTCGGATCAACGCTTGCCGGGGCTCCCGTATCATCGAGTCACATCATCTCCACGTCGGTCATCGGGGTCGGAGCCGCGGAAAACCCGAGGAAAATGCATTGGTCTGTAGGAAGGGAGATACTCCTGGCCATGATAGTGACCATCCCGGTCACCATGGTCCTCGCATTTGGGATCTCTCTCCTTCTCATCCCCATCACACGAGGCATATCATGAGTGAAGAAACGAACCGCAAAGGATATCGGAAGAGAGGTCTGTTCCAGTCAATATTCCCGGTGGAACATGATTTTGAAGCCATGCTCGCCTCCCAGGCAGAGAAGACCCTGGAGTGCGTGTACACCCTCGCACAGTGGCTGGGAAAGATCCCGCTTGAAGAGCCCCAACTGCTCCAGCAGATGGAGGCTGGAGTGGATACCATGCGTTACAACATGGAGGAGAGGCTCCTGGAGTCGTTCTCCACCCCTTTCGACCGGCAGGACATCTATAGCCTTTCGCGGCAGATGGACTACATCGTGAACTACTCCTACGAGATTGCAAGGGAGATGTATGCATTCGGCGTGCTGCCGGATGATGCGATACGCTCTATGGCAGATGCCCTCCTCCAGGGGACCAGATGCACGGCGGCAGGAGTACGGGCGATGAGCACTGACAGGAAGAAAGTGGAAGACCTGATCAGGTCGGCCAGAAGATCCATGCATATCATCGATGATCTCTACATCCAGAGCATGGCGGATCTTTTTCGCACCGACAATGCCATGGAGGCCATGAGGAAAAGAGAGGTGTACCACCACCTCAGGGACGCAGGGAGGGCGCTCCGGGCCACTGTGGATATACTGCATCATGCCGTGGTTGGATTGAGCTGATCTACGAAATCTCCCGGACGGTGCATCAAGTTCATACCCCGCGACGGGGGGTGACCAAGCATGAATGACCGGCCGGCCGTCTCACTCTGAAAAGGATGGAATGACACGAGATTCGTTTATTTACTCCAGTGATGGACTCATTGGGGTTTTTTTAACCTGTGTTATCAACAATATTTAAATACTTCCTGTTCAATTCCCTTTTGAGGCACATATTATGCCAAAACCAGTGAAAAAAGCACCTGCAAAGAAGAAGGCGAAAGCCACCCGCAGCGGTGCCTTCGACCTTCCGATCGCCCCGGTCATCAGGATCGCAAAGAACAGCGGAGCTGAACGCATCAGCATGGACGGGACCAGGGCAATTGTAGCCAGGACCGAGAAATATATCGCCGCTGTCGCCAGGGAAGCCGCAAATGCAGCGGCATCAGAAGGAAGGAAGACCATCAAGGCCGAAGACGTGGAGAAGTGCTGAAAGGTCCCCATTTTTCATGGTGAACGTCGGCATGCCGGCATTCAGTGCAGGTATACCCTATTTCTGGCGGCCATCCGGGGTTTTATTTTCATGTTCTCACCCTTAAAAAGGCAGATATTTCGCCATTCCCCGTGATACCTTCGTGTGAGTCTCTCCTTCGGTCGCGGTTCGGGAGGAAAAATTCACCCTCAGGCCAGGAATGCAGGGGTTTTCCGGTTCATGAGAAGAAAAAGGATTCCCGGGGACTGCCTGGTGAACCACAACAGACACTCTCCCTACACAACCTTGTACTCCCTCTCCACCTCGAACGCATTTATCATCTTCTGGACATCCGGCTTGTGAATGCTATACACATTTTCGGCAGTTGAGTAGGGGCCGCTGTAAGTGAGGACATACACCTTCTTGTCAAGGATCGTAAAATACTGCATGTACCTCTTGGAGGGGTTGCCCCTGGAGTCGCGGGTGTAATATTCTATCCAGTACGCCTTGTTCCCCGAAATGATGGTGGGGGCGCTCTTGCTGGTCGCCGTGATCGCCAAATCCTGCTGGAGCTTTGCTACCTTCTTATTGAAATACTCCTCGAGCTCAATGGTCTCCGGCTTCTGGTCTATGGAGATGGCCAGGGATGCTACGTACTGGTAACATTCGGTGGTCACGGCACTGCATTTGGTATCAGGTGGGGCAGTAAAGGTGACCGCAGGGTTTGATGATGTCCCCCCTTCCTTGACCTCCCAGGAAGGCGGGTAAGGTATTGAGAACCGCCACCTGGAAGAGGAATACTCCTTCCAGGCGTCAGGATCAGGAGTCGGTTCCGGCTTTGTGTCCATGCTCTCCACATCCATGCGAATATTTCCTTCTTCTTCACTCATCAGTGTCGTTATGAGAAACTCGTCGAGCGTTCCCTCTTCTTCCATCTGGAGGAGGAGTTCGCGCAGAAGGAGGGTGTCGTTCCCTGAAAAGCCCTTGCCCGGCGTGAACTCTCCTATATCGCTCGCGGTGATATTTTCCCCGGATGTCATATTCTCACTCACGGGGAATTCAGCCGTGGTATTCTCGAGTGGAGGAAAAGCCTGGTGATAGGCATACAGGAGGGGCTGGGTGACTGCACCAGAGACCGGGCTTTCACTCGAAGCAAGGATGAGAAAGACATTCCCCCCAAGAGAGATTGCCAGGAGCACCAGGAGAACCTTGACTTTGTCCATTGTCACACCTGTTGGATGCAGGAGAGGTGGAGATCACTCCTTTACCTCTTAAGAGTAAGAGTTGGGAAACCTTATAGGTTGATATCTCACCAGAACGGGAAACCCGGGGGAGGAATGCCTCGCCCGGGTGCAGGAGCGTAGAGTATGTCCAAAATGGCGAGATTTTCAGTCTTTTACCAGGATAGCCCCGAATATGAGCAGGAAAATTCCGATAAGAATCGCGAGGATACCTATCACTCCTTTCAGGAATATGATCACATCAGGGAGGAAGATCCATACACCATACACCCCAAGAATGAGGAGAATAATTCCCGCAATAAGACTTGCAACACCAGTTTTATCCATTCTGACTACGTCCTCTCCACTTTTTTTTATCAGTTTTCGATCTCCGAGAAGATAAGCATATTGATTCCCACGAGAACAGATACGAGAAAAAATCATATTCCCGCTCTTTTCACACATTCTTCGCTACTGTGTAGAAAATGAAGGAATAAAAAGAGGGAATTAGTCTGTTTCTTCCATTGCCGCGTATACCTGGCGGAAGATCTCCCTGGTCTCCAGGCCCTCCTCACGTGAGAGCTTCTGAATGGCAAAGCCCACGTGCACCAGTACAAACTCCCCTACTTTCACATCCACAAGATCGAGACGGACTTCCTGTCTGAGATCGCCATAGTCCACCACCCCGATGCTCCCCTCTTTGATCTCCACCACTTCTGCAGGAACTGCGATACACATAACCTTCACCCGGTATATCACCGGTATATTGGTATTTCAAGGGCATAAATGGTACTCTTGCGGACCCTGTGCCGGGTGTTCTGAAAGGGTAATCCCCCAAATGGAAAGAAGAGACGGAAAAGGGGGGGTTAAGAATGTGTTGATCTCTTATTTGCCGCCATATGCCCTGACATGGTCCCAGGCCTCCGAAAGGTCCGGGGGAGAATGCCCCATGGTATACATACCCGGGTCTTCCCGGTGAAAGTGAACCCTGTCATTCCCAACAGGGCAGACCTTGATGCAGACCCCACACGGGGAGACAGAGCGTCGGAAGAGTCCGGCACTGTAACTCGCACAGGCATGCGTATCGGTGAGTCCCCCCGGATACATCTCCCCTGGAAGTGCGTGGGTGGGACACATCTCGACGCACCGCATGCAACGGATACAGAGATCTTCCAAAATGATCGGATCAGAGGGGAGCTGGGCGCTGGTCAACACAGAACCAAACCGGATTCTCGGACCATACCCTGGGGTGAGGATCATGTTGTTCATCCCGAAGGTACCAAGGCCGGCGAGATAGGCGGCGTGCCGGTGGGAGAAGAATGCCACGGGGTTCTTCAGAAGCACCTCGATACTCCCGTACCCGTCCCTGGGGACAAAGAGGGAGGGGTATCCTTTCTGGTTCAGCCATTCAGCCATCTGGTAGGTATACTGGTCCAGTAGCCGGTTCAGGGTCTGGTAAAGCTCGTGGTAATAGATTGAAGGGGTGGTCTCGATGATTGGCAGGTGAACGGGCAGGCCGATAACAATCACCGAACGGGTGTCCGGATAGATGGAGCGGGGATAAAAGGATTCCGGCATCCAGGGGGAGAATGGAGGTTTCTCCCACCGAGTGGCCTCCGCCACCCCCATTACCGGTATCTCCCTCATTTCGCACCACTCCCGGAGTGAGTGTTTCAGTGCTTCGCTCATAGTATTGAAATGATGATTCACAGTAAATCCATAAAAGGATGTGCAAAACACCAAAAAATGCCTCCACCCCTGCACAGGTGTGCAATCAGTATCAAGAGTGCTCAATACCACACATTCCCCCG